>CAZYRI010000007.1:0-33515 GCA_964649575.1 uncultured Clostridium sp.
GAAAAAATTTATTATATACCTATTGAGGATATTATTCCTAATAGATTTCAACCAAGGCTAGCTTTTGATGAAAGAGAGTTAAATGAGCTTGCTAATTCTATTATAAAATATGGTGTTATTCAACCTATTGTACTTAGAAATATTGGGGATAAGTATGAGATAATTGCTGGTGAAAGAAGATATAAAGCTTCTTGCTTAGCTGGGCTTAAAAAGGTTCCTGCTATTATTAATAACACAGATGATAATACAAGTGCTGAAATAGCATTATTAGAAAATTTACAAAGAAAGAATTTATCTGTTATTGAGGAAGCACAATCGTATAAAAAATTAATGGATAGAGGTTTTACACAAGAAGAAATGGCTTCTAAATTAGGTGTGAGTCAATCATCTATTGCTAATAAGATGAGATTATTAAATTTACCTAAGGAAGTACAAAATGCACTTTTATATAATAGAATATCTGAAAGACATGCTAGAAGCTTATTATCGCTTCCTGATGCAGATATGCAAAAAAATTTATTAAATAAAATTATTACTGAGAAACTTACTGTAAAGCAAACAGAAGAAGAAATAAGTGTAATATTGAATAAAAATAAAGAACAAGAAGAATTACCTGATGATATTAAAAGATTTTTGAAAATTGAACCAAAAGTTGAGTCAAAGGAACAAATGTTAGGAAATAAACAAGTTGAAGAATATTTGGATATTAAAGTACCAGAAGTTGTCAAAATTGAGCCGGAAGCAAAAGCAACAATGACTGAATATGTTGATGAATCTGAAATTATAAATCCTTTTCAAACTATGTCTACTCCTAATATTACAGAAACTATTTTTGATAAAGAATCTTATGCTAATGCGATAGATAACTCACAAGAATTAGGTTCTATGGTTGCGGAAACTACTAATGTTTTATCTGAAAATCCAGCATTGTCGTCAAGTACTATTACTGAAACAGAAACCATTAATTATGAAGAACCAGTTGTCCAGAGTGAAGAAGAGTATTTTGATGAGATTTCATTGCTTGAAGAAGATGGTTCAGTTAACTTACCTAGTGTAATTAACAAAGTAAGAGATTTTATTTCTAGTTTAGATGAGGTTAGTAGTTTAATTACTACATCTGAGTTAGATTTAACAGATTCGTATCAAATAATTATTGAAATTGATAAGAACTCAAATTAGAGTTCTTTTTACTTTACATTAAAGTAAAAAAAATATTTAATTTATTCATAAAGATGTTATAATTGAATTAGATTAAGAAAAGAGAGGTAATAATTATGGGTCTTATTAAAGCTTTATCTGAGGCAACAACTACTGCCTTAGGTGATCAATTTAAGGAGTTTGTGACATGTCCTACAATTTCTAAAAATGTTTTAATACAAAGAGGAATTGTTAATCATGGAAAAGGTAATAAAAATCCTTCAGAAGGAATTATTACTAATGGTAGTACAATTGTAGTTCCACAAGGAATGGCAATGATGATTATTGAAAATGGGGAAATAAAGGAATTTACAGCAGATGCTGGGACTTTCTATTTTGATACTAGTAGTGAACCAAGTATATTTACTGGTGGGCTTGGAAAAGGTATTATTGATACATTTAAGACTATTGGTAAGAGATTTACTTATGGAGGCCAAACTGCTAAGGATCAAAGAGTTTACTATGTAAATTTATTAAATATTCCTGGTAATAAGTTTGGATCACCACAACCAAAGAAAATTACTGATGAGAAATATGGTATGCTAGAAGTAACATTTTTTGGCGAATATGCTTTTAAAGTAGTTGATCCAATTCTTTTAGTAAATAGTGTTATTGGTGCTAATCCTTCTGACACTGTTACTTATGAAGAAGTAGTTGGTAGTCAATTACAAAGTAAATTTGTAGAAAAATTAACTCAAGCTATTTCTGTTGTTATGAGAAAAAATAAAGTTTCATTTGGTGATATGGGATTATATAATTCTGATATTTCAGATGAAATGAATGTATGTTTAGATGAATCTTGGAGAAAAAACTATGGTTTAGAAGTTACTGATGTTGCTTTAAGTGATATTAATTTAACTGACGAATCAATGGTTAAAGTTAATAAGATAGATGAGGCCACAATATTCTCTAATAAAAATTTACAATCTGGTTTAATGGCTTCTGCTTCAGCTGATGCTCTTAGAAGTGCTGCTAGTAATGAAAATGGTTCTATGATGGGATTCATGGGAATGAATATGGCAAGTGGAGCAGCTGGTTCTATGATGAATGCTGCTAATCAAGGTTCTGATGTTGAGGGATATAAGCCTGAAACTAATCAACCAGAGATTGGAACAATCTTTGCTAAAAAAGAAGAGAAAGTTTGTCCTAAATGTGGAACTCCTGTAACTGGAAAATTCTGCAGTAATTGTGGCGAAAAAATAGAAGAATAATATTAAAAAATAGTAGATTGATTTCTACTATTTTTAATTTGCAAATTTTTCTATATAATTTGGTTCTGTACCTTTTTCATAAAAGCAAACTATTCCATTATCTTTGTATTCACCTGTAAGGGGATTTATACTACTAGCTGTTATTCCCTTTGGAATCTCATACCACTCTTTTTTATTGGTTTTAATATTAGTGATTGTTTTTGCCCATATTTTTTTAGTTATTTTAGAATCTTTTCCAATAACTTTATCATTATTATCATTACCTGCCCAAACCATCATTAAATAGTTTTTATTATATCCAATAGTCCAATAATCTGTTTCGGTACTTCCGCTTTTAACTGCATATTTACTATCTAATTCATTTGAAATACTAAGTAATGTTGGAGATGTATATCCAATCATTCTATAATCATAGGTTTCTGTTAATAAGTTATTTAATATATAAACATATTTTTTATTTAATATTTTTTCATTTTGATATTTAAATTCATATAAAATTCTATCATTATTATCAGTTATTTTCTCTATTATATGAGGTGTTACATGCTCACCTTCATTTGCTAATGTTATAAATGCATTACTATAATCAATCATATTTATTTCTGTTGTACCAAGAGCTGATGATGCATTTTCTTTAATTGGTGTATTAATTTTTAATCTTTTACCTATTTTACTAAGATTATCCATGCCTAAAAATAAATGTGTTTTTAATGCATAAATATTATCTGAATAGGATAGTGCTGTTAACATTGATATATTTTTATTAGCATAAATATTATTGGCATTTTTAGGAGAATATGTTGTACTTCCTAAATTAAATGTAGTTCTTTCACTAAGAAATGTGCTAGATGGAGTGAATCCATTTTCAAGTGCTGAGTAATATAATAATGGTTTAATTGTTGATCCAACTTGTCTTTTTGATGATGTTACTCTATTAAATTGTGATTTAGAATAATCCTTACCACCAATAAGAGCAACTATTTTACCTGTATTTGGTTCTATTACAACAGATGCTACTTGTAATGTTGTATCTTTCATTTCATTATCTATATTATGTTCTAATTCTTTTTGTATATCTATATCTAAATTTGTATATATTTTTAAACCATCCATATCTAAGAGTGAATTTGGAAGTCCTTTTATGCTTTTTAATTCACTTAAAATAGCATCTTTATAATAATATATACTAGATAATTCAACTTTATCATTTTTTCCATAGAAATTTAATTTTTTATTGTATGCTTCTTCCATTTCTTTTTTTGTTATATATTTATTTTTTACCATACTATTTAAAACTTCTTTTTGTCTTTTTTTAGCCGCATCATAATTGTTAATGGGATTATAATAGCTTGGATTTCTAGGTATTCCAACTAACATTGTTGCTTCTTCAAGTGTTAAATCCTTTGGTTCTTTATTAAAATAATATTTACTTGCATCTTTAATACCATAATTTCCACCACCAAAATCTATTGTATTAAGATACCCTTCTAGTATTTCATTTTTATCATAATGAGTTTCTAATTCAAGTGTTAGAAGTGCTTCTTCTATTTTTCTATTCCATGTTTTATCAAATGTTAAATAAAGATTTTTAACATATTGTTGTGATATAGTTGAAGCTCCTTGTTTTATTTCTCCACTTTTAAGATTAACCAAGATTGCTTTAAGAATTCTTAAATAGTCAAATCCTTTGTGTGAATAAAAATTTTTATCTTCAATTGATACAATAGCGGTTGTGACATATTTATTTATGTTTTTAAGTTCTACAAAGTCATTTTCCACATTATCTTTAAGAATATCATTATTTTTTGAATCATAATATGTTATGTTTTTACTAGTGTTAATTTGAAATTTTGGAGTGATAAAAGCATAAGCATAAAAACTTATATTTACTATAATACAAGTGAAGAATAAAAATATAAATATTTTGATAATTAGTGTTATTTTTTTCATATATTTTTCCTTAATATTTAGTATGTAATAAAATGAATAAAAAAATACTTGATTTATTATAAAAAATAAGTATAATTTTAATGGAAAGAAAGAAAGGCTTAAAGGAGGCTTAATTATAATGAAATTAAAATCAATAGATAAAGATACATTAGAAACAATGCAATTTGATGATATTGCTTATATAATATTAAAAGAGAAGGGTAAGAAGATGAAAATCACTGATATTTTCAAAATTATATGTGATACATTAGGTATGACAGATAAAGAATATGAAAATCAAATTGGTGACTTTTTTACTTTACTTGCTACTGAAAAAAGATTTATACAATTAGAAAAAGGATATTGGGATTTAAGAGAAAATCATACATCTGAAATAAATATTCAAGATTTAGAAGATGATATGGATGATGATATTGAAGCAATGAGTCCAGATGAAGATGACAATTTAGAAGAAGAGGGAGATTATTATGACACTATTGATGATATGGATGATGATGATAGTGATGATGATCTTAAAGATTTAGTTATTGTTGATGAAGGATATGAAGATGAATCTGACTTGTAGCTGTGTTTCTTAAATATTAATATTTGAAAGGATGAAAATATGAAAGAAAGATTAGAAATTATACAAGAAAGATATAATTATTTAGTAAATGAATTATTAAAACCAGAAATATATGAAGATTATAAAAAGATGCAAGTTATTTCAAAAGAAAAAAATTCAATTGAACCAATAGTTATTGCATATAAAAAATATAATACTATATTGGATGATATTGAAGCAGCTAAGGAAATGGCTCATGATCCAGATATGAGGGATTTTGCTAATGAAGAATTAGAAAATTTACATAGTGTAAAAGGAGAATATGAGACGAAATTGAAGATATTACTTTTACCAAAGGATCCTAATGATGAAAAGAATGTTGTTATGGAAATTAGAGGAGCAGCTGGTGGTGATGAGGCTAATATATTTGCTGGAGATTTATTTAGAATGTATTCTAAATATGCTGAAAAACAAGGATGGAAATTAGATGTAACTCACGAAGTACCTGGTGAAAGTGGAGGATATTCTCAAATAGAGTTTATGCTTAGTGGAGAAAGTGTTTATTCTAAGCTTAAATATGAGAGTGGTGCTCATAGAGTCCAAAGAGTTCCGGAAACTGAAAGTGCAGGTAGGGTTCATACATCAACTGCTACTGTTCTTGTAATGCCAGAAGTAGAAGAAATTGATGTTGAAATAAAAGATAGTGATATTAGAGTAGATATTACAAGAAGTAGTGGTGCTGGAGGACAATGTGTTAATACAACTGATTCTGCGGTTAGAATTACTCATATTCCAACAAATATAGTAGTTTATTGTCAAGTTGAAAGAAGTCAAATTAAGAATAAAGAGAAAGCATTACAAATACTTAAAACAAGACTTTATGATTTAAAACAAAGAGAACAAGATGAAAAACTTGGTAATGAAAGAAGAAGTAAAATTGGAACAGGAGATAGAGCTGAAAAGATAAGAACTTATAATTATCCTCAAAATAGACTTACTGATCATAGAATTAACTATACTGTTATGCATTTAGATAAGATTATGGAAGGTAATCTTGAAGATTTAATTGAAGCTTTAATTGCTGAAGATGAAAGAATGAGAATGGAAGAGAGTAATGATAAATAAAATTATTTCTCTTGGAATATCAAAAAGAGAAGCTGAAGAATTAATAACCGTTAGTAAAAATATTGAATATGATTATGCATTATTAAAAGATGGTTATCCTATACAATATTTAATTGGTTATGTTGATTTTTATGGGTATAGAATTAATGTTAATGAAAATACTTTAATACCTAGATATGAAACTGAGTATCTAGTTGAAAAAGTTATTAACATTTGTAATGAAATGTTTAATGATAAAATTAATATATTAGACATAGGTACTGGTAGTGGAGCAATTTCAATTGTTTTAAAGGATAAACTTAATTCTTTGGTTACTGGATGTGATATATCTGATAAAGCTTTAAAAACTGCTTTAGAAAATGCTAAAATTAATAATTTAGATATAAAATATATTAAAAGTGATATCTTTAATAATATTAATGAGAAATTTGATGTTATTGTAAGTAATCCACCATACATAAGTAAAAATGAAATAATAATGGATTCTGTTAAAAAATATGAACCAAATATTGCTTTATATGCTGATAATGATGGTTTATATTTTTATGAGGAAATAGTAAAAAATGCTAGAAAGTTTTTAAATGATAAGTTTCTTATTGCATTTGAAATAGGATGGTGGCAGGGAAATCTTATTTATGATATAGCTAAAAGTTTTTTTAATGATTCAATTATTAGAATTGAAAAAGATTTAACTGGAAGAGATAGATATCTATTTATAATTAATGAATAAAAAAAGGTAAAACCAACCAATATGTATTTGAAAGGTTGGTTTTTAAATGAAAAAACTGTTAATTATAATGTTATTTGTTGTAGGTATAATACTTTTTAATATTGAAAATTATAGTAATGATGATGCGATAAGATTTAGAGTTGTTTCTAATAGTAATTCATATAAAGATATTCTTATGAAAGAAAAGGTTGTTAATAAAGTATCTAAATATATATTTAATGATTATAATGATTCAGAAATTACTAGAAAGAATATTGTTAATAATATTAGTAATATTGAAGAAGAAATAGAGATACTTTTTAAAAATAATAACTATAATATGAATTTTGATGTAAATTATGGTATGAATCATTTTCCGGTAAAAAAGTATAATGGAATTACTTATAAAGAAGGAAAATATGAATCATTAGTAATATCTATTGGTGAAGCAAAAGGAAATAATTATTGGTGTATTTTATATCCTCCTTTATGCATGATAGATGATAATTTTGATGAAGAGATAAAATATGATTTTAAGATATTAAAATTCTTTAAAAAATTGTTTTAATGTAAATATTTTTTTATAAAATGTACAATTCGTTGATTAAAACCTTGATTAATAGTATATTATTAATTAGAAAGGTTATTGATTTTTATGACAAGAATAACTATAAATGGTAACAAATCTCTTAGCGGAGAAGTTAAAATTAGTGGTGCTAAAAATAGTGCAGTTGCACTCGTTCCAATGGCAATATTATCTAAAGGTAAGACTATTATATATAATGTTCCTGAAATTAGTGATATAGAATATTTAATTAAAATAATGGAATTATTAAATTGTAAAGTTGAACATAAAAATGATTCTTTGTATATAGATTCTACTAATGTTGTGAATAAACCAATACCAGAAGATTTAAGTGTTCAGATGAGAGCCTCATATTATTTTATGGGTATTTTACTTGCTAGATTTGGAAAGGTTGAAATATCTTTCCCTGGTGGGTGTAATATAGGTGCAAGACCTATTGATATTCATATAAAAGGATTTGAAGAATTAGGTGCTCATGTAGAGATAATAAAAAATAGATATATAATTACAGCAGATAAATTAGTTGGCAAGAAAATATATTTTGATTTTCCAAGTGTAGGTGCAACTATTAATATAATGTTTGCTGCTATTGGTGCTGAGGGTACAACTGTTATTGAGAATGCAGCTATGGAACCTGAAATAGTTAATGTAGCTTCGTTTTTAATTAATATGGGAGCTAAGATAAGAGGGGCAGGTACTAAACGAATAGAAGTTGAAGGAAAATGTCCTCTAGGAGAAGGTGTAATTGAAGTATTTCCAGATAGAATAGAAAGTGGAACTTATATTATAATAGGTGCTGCTTTAGGTAAAAATCTTAAAATTAAAGGTATTATAAAAGAACATATTGAAGCATTATTAATAAAATTAAAAGAGATAGGAGTTCATTATGAAATAGAAGGTGATACTCTTACAATATCTAAATGTAATAAGTTAAGTCCAGTTAAAATAAAAACACTTGCTTTTCCTGGATTTCCAACAGATTTACAACAGCCAATAACTACATTATTAACACAAGCAAATGGTAAATCTATGATAGAAGAAACAATATATGAAAATAGATTTAAGAATACAATAGAATTAAATAAAATGGGTGCTGATACTAAAATATTATCTGATCATAAATTAGAAATAAATGGTCCTGTTAAATTATATGGAGCAGATGTTGTAGCAACAGATTTAAGAGGAGGAGCATCACTACTGATTGCTGCTTTAATTGCAGATGGTGTAAGTAATATAGATAATTCAGAATATATTTTGAGAGGATATGGAGATTTAATTAATAAATTAAAGAATGTTGGTGCTAAAATAGAAATAACTGAGTAATATTTAATAGGTGAATCTTATGAAAATAAAAATACTAGTTATTTTTTTCTTGGCTTTAATTTTCTCATTTATTATTTATGATGTAACACTTACAAACAGAAAATCCATTTTAATACTTGGTGATAATCATTTAACTAATAATGAATATAAAACATATGATAAATATTTGTATGATGATTTAAAAGATAATATTATATTTTTTTATGAATTATTTACTCTTGATAAAAATGATTATAAAAGTATTCTTAATGATATAAAAAACAATAAGTATGTAATATCAAAAAATAAAAAAATATATTTAAATCAATTAATATCAAAGTCTAATGTTATTATTTTAAATGCTAATAATGAAGAATATTTTAGTAAATGTGATAAATCTGATAGTATTTTAAAAGAATATGATAAAAAAATATATAATGATTTAAATAATTTAATTAATGTTATTAACAAAATATCGACTGCTAAAATAATTATTATAGGTAATTATTGTATTAATAAAGAGAATAGTAATTTAAATGAATTATATAAAAAATATAATTATATAAATATGTTTGATTTAACAAAAAATATTGAAAATATTTCCAGTTTTAAAACATTAAAATTGTCAAACAGTGGTAATTATAGTCTATATAAGTCTGTAAAATTGCTTCAAAATGATTAATTACCACTTGATTTTCTTATTAAACTTATGTATAATACTTCGTGAAGTTATTTCTATAACTGTTTATAAGTTATGGCGAGGAGGATAGATATGAAAAAGGGAATACATCCAGTACAAAAGGTATGTAAAGTTAAATGTGCATGTGGTAATGAATTCGAAGTTAAATCTACAAAAGATGAAATTCAATTAGAATCATGCAACAAATGCCATTCATTCTATACAGGAAAATTCAAAACTGTTAAGACTGGAAATGTACAAAAATTCAAAGATAAATATGGAATCACTGATTAATAGTGATTTTTTCTTAGGAGAAATTATGAAAATAAATGACAATGAAGTAAATATAGATGATTTATTTGATGAAAAATATATGCATAAGGAAATCAAGAAAGGAATATTTCTTTCAGATTATCAATATAGTATTTTGTTAAAATATTCAATTGATCCTAATAAATATTCATCTATGGATGAACTAATATTTATGATAGATGAAGTATTGCAAGATGAAACTGATGCTGATGATTTAGATGCAGTATCAAGAGAAATTAATGAATTTAATTATTATGCTAATACTAACAAGTAATTGAAAAGTTATTTGTTTTTTGTTATCATAAAAGTATGAAAAATAATAAGATAATAGTAATAGTTGGCTTATTTATTGTTTTAATATCAATATCATTAATATATATATTTAATGATAATTCTTTGGATGAAAAAATATTTAATAAAAATTGGTATAAATATAATTATAAAACTGGGTATTATGATGTAATAAACATAAGTACTAATAGTTTTTCTTATATAGTGCCTTCTAATAATAATGAAAGTGATTCATTTGATAAATGTACTAGATATAATTATAATTCTAAGAAAAAAGAAATAAAATTAAATTGTAATAAAAGTATTTATGTTAAAGAAATTAATGATGATTATATAATTCTTAATATTGATAAAAATGATAATTATTTTTATTTATCTAATCTTGATAGTATGAACCATGAATTTAATAAGTATTTTAATATGAGTATAAGTGAATATAAGAAGTCTAAGAGTACTGTATTAAATTTAATAAAGATAAATATTAATAAAATAAATGAAATATATAATAGTAATGAATATTCTAAAATTATATTTATTGGGGATTCTTGTAGTACTGTTGAATGTGCTCTTAGTTTAGACATAATTGAAAAATGGATTAATTTTGATAGTAATATTTATTATATAGATTCTTCATCCTTAAGTAGTAAAGATTATAATAATCTAACTGTATTAGGTAATGATTTTAATGATGTGTATCCAATTGTATATGTTGTTAAAAATAAGAAAGTTGTAGATAAATATAAGATTAAATGTAATGGATTTAATTGTAATATGTATTATTAATTTTTATATATAATACATATTTTTTTCACTATTTTTTCATAATATGATATTATATTTTTATATGAGGTGATACTAGTGAAAGTATTAATAGTTGATGATGAAAAATTAATTAGAGATGTTATTAAAGAATATTGTTTTGAAAATAAATATGATGTTATAGAAGCAGAAAATGGAGTTGAAGCTCTTGAGAAAGCAGGTGATGCTGATTTCATAATAATGGATATAATGATGCCAAAGATGGATGGTTTTACTGCTTATAAAGAAATTAAGAAAAAATATAATACTCCAACTATAATGTTATCAGCGAGAAGTGAAGAATATGACATACTAGCTGGATTTGATTTAGGAATAGATGACTATATGACTAAACCATTTAGTCCAAAAGAATTAATGGCTAGAATAAATGCAATATTAAAAAGATACAAAGGTGAAGAAAATACTTTTGTTTATAAAGATTTAAAAGTAGATTATTTAGGACATTCTGTGTATATTAAAGATAAAGAACTTATGCTAACGCCAAAGGAATATGACTTACTTGTATATTTTATAAGTAATAAAGGAATTGCTTTATCAAGAGAACAGCTTTTAAATAATGTTTGGAATTATGATTATTTAGGAAATGATAGAACAATAGACACACATATAAAAATGCTTAGAAATAATTTAAAAGAGTATAGAGATTTAATAATTACTGTTAGAGGAATGGGGTATAAATTTGAAATTAAAGAATAGTAAAATTAGACATATAGTATGGGCATTTCTTATGGGATTTTCATGCTTTATTTTACTATTTCTTTTTTTTATGCAAATACTTCTTTTAAATTATTTTTATGAAATATACAAAACTAATCAATTAAATGATGTAATTAGTAATTTAAAAACAACTAAAGACCTTGATGTTTATAAACTTGAAGATATAGCTTATGAATATGGAATATGTATTTCTGTTTATCATAATGGAAATATTAATATAATTTCTAATATGTATAATCAGGGATGCTTAATTGGTGATTCAAAAACTGGTACAGAATATGTTAAATCTTTTGTAGAAAGTGGCAAAATTGAATCTACTACAATATTTAATAACAAAAGATTTAATAATAAAACATTAGTTAAAGCATTAAAATATAATGATGATGTCTATATATTTTTGAATTCATCTATACAACCTCTTGATGCTTCAATTAGGCTTTTGAAAAGTCAGTTTTTATACATATCTATAATTATATTTTCTATTTCATTAATAATAGGTAATTTTATATCAAGACTTATTTCAAAACCAATTGTAGATTTAAGTTCACAAGCTAGAAAACTTGCTGAAGGCAATTTCAATGTTAAATTTTCTACTGATAGTAAAATAGAAGAGATAAGAGAATTAGCTTCTACATTTGATCTTGCTAAAAATGAATTATCTAAAACAGATGAATTAAGAAGAGATTTACTTGCTAATGTTGGTCATGATTTAAAAACACCACTTACAATGATTAAAGCATATGCTGAAATGGTAAAAGATTTTGAAAATATGTCTGTTCAAAAAAGAAAAGAAAATTTAAATATAATAATTGAAGAAACTGATAGATTAAATATACTTGTCAGTGATATATTGGATTTATCTAAGTTACAATCTAATACTTATGAACTTAAAATAGAAGAATTTGATTTAGATAGATTAATAAGAGATGTTATTAAAAGATATTATATTCTTATAGATTCTGAAGGTTATCAATTTGTTTATGAAAATGAAGAATCTATTATGGTAACAGGTGATAAGAAAAGAATAGAACAAGTTATATATAATTTAATTAATAATGCGATCAATTATACAGGTGATGATAAAACTGTTTATATTGATATTGTTAATGAGAAGAAAAAAGTCATTGTTAAGATAAGAGACACTGGTAAAGGAATAAAAAAGGAAGATATTAAATATATTTGGAATAAGTACTATCATAATGAAAAGAAACATAAGAGAAATGCAGTTGGTACTGGACTTGGGTTGTCTATTGTAAAAACTATACTTGATAGTCATAATTTTAAGTACGGTGTTGATAGTAAAATTAATAATGGAACGACTTTTTATTTTGAAATTAATAAAACAAATAAAAATACTAAAAGTGTGATATAATTTTATTGAAAAGGAGGCAATATGGGAAAATATATTTGTAAGTTATGTGGATATTTAGTATCAGTAGATAAAATATCAGATGACTATGTTTGCCCTATGTGTGGTGCCAGGGAGTTTGAAGAAAGAGATGAGACAATTAGTTCTAGTGCGTTAGATGCAATTATTGATTCTGTAGTTGATGCTGCATTAGAAACTAAGGTTGATAAAATAATTAATGACAAAGAAGAAGATAAGAAAGTAAGAGTTAGTCTTAACAATCATGCGATTGGTAGAATACCTGAAAAATGCATTAATTGTGGTCAATGTAAAAAGACTTGTGAAAATATTGTTAATTTAAGATATGATTTAAATAAATGTAAGGAACCAATTTGTATAGGATGTGGACAGTGTATTTTAAATTGTCCAACTGGTGCGATGATACCTAAGTATTCATTCAGGGATGTTAAGGATATAATTAATTCTAATGATAAAATAGTTGTAGCAATAATAGCACCAGCTGTTAGGGTTGCTATTGGTGAGTGCTTTAATATGGATGCTGGGTTGAATGCGGAAGGTAAGATAGTTACTGCTTTGAAGAAGTCTGGATTTGATTATGTTTTTGATACAGCTTTTGGAGCAGATTTAACTATTTTGGAGGAAGTAGCTGAGTTTGCTGCAAGATTAACAAATAAAGGACCAATGCCACAATTTACTAGTTGTTGTCCAGCTTGGGTAAAGTATGCAGAAGTGTATCATCCTGAAATATTGTCTAATTTATCAACTTGTAAAAGTCCAATTGGAATGCAGTGTGCAATTATAAAATCATATTTTTGTGAGAACAGAGGTATTGATTCATCTAAGGTAGTTACGGTAGCTATAACACCTTGTACTTCTAAAAAGATGGAAGCAAGAGAATATACTCCAAATATAGATTATGTAATTACTACAAGTGAGCTTGGAATCATGTTAAAAGAAGATGATATAAATCTAGCTAATTTATCTGATACTCCATTTGATAAAATGATGGGTGAAAGTAGTGGCGGAGGAGTTTTGTTTGGAAATTCTGGTGGTGTTTGTGAATCTGTTATTAGAACATTATATAGAATTATGACAAAACATAATATGAAAAAAAGTGAACTTGTTTTTGATGAACTTCGTGGATTTGAAGGCATAAAAGAAGCTACTGTTATGATTGGAAAGTATAGACTTAGAGTTGCAGTTGTTCAACAAATGGAAAATTTGGAAAAATTATTGGAAAATGATTATTATAAAAAATTTCACTTTATTGAAGTAATGAATTGTAAAGGAGGATGTATTGGTGGGGGAGGACAACCACTCTGTGCAATACCTAAACTTGATAAAATAAGAGAAGAAAGATCTAAAGGAATTGAATTAATAGATTCATATAGGGCTATTAGATGTGCACATGATAATAAGGAATTAAAAATTTTATATAAGGAATTTTTAAATAAACCTTTAAGTGAAAAAAGTTTTAGATTATTACATACATCTTATTGTGATAAAAGCAATTTGTTGCATAATAAATAATGAAAATTTTAATTTTGAGTTACTTTTCAGACCTGATGGTACACAATAATTGCTTATTTTACAGCTAAGTAGTATCAAAAAAATTGTTACTTTTAAAAATATGTTAAAAAAGTATTGACAATTTGTGATAATATTCATATAATAATATTGTCCAATAGATAATTGGTTATATAAATTATTAATAATATTTAAATTTAATTATTTATATATTATATAATAAAATATAATTTAAATTATTTTAGTGAAAAAATTCTATATTTATTTCATTATTTATATTTGGTATCATAATTTATATTTCAATTATATGTTTGTTTATAATATTAAATTATTATAAATTTATGTATCTATCTTATTTATAAATTAGTGTTACTTATTATATATAAATAATAAATAATCTTATTAATTTAAGAAATAGAATACTTATCTACTAAGGACAAATGATATATCGTTGAGAAAGAAAAACTCAAAATGATAAGTAATTATGCTAAATACTGATAATATTTAGAAGTATTTATTTTATAATTATTATTATAAAATAAATGATTCATAATTAGTTTTTTCGAAACTCGGAGCAATCAAGTTTTATCAGGACTGGTTGCTTTTTGTTTATTGAGAGGTGTTAATGAGATTTGTAATTATATTTATTTTAACTGTTGTAGGACTTGTTGGTATTATGCTTTATGAACCAAAGTTAGATGATAAATTATTAAGTGTGTTTGAGGATACTGTAACTATTGATTATAAAGAACTTGATGAAAATAAAGATTGGACATATGAAATAAGTAATGATAATTTAAAAGAGATAAGTCATGATGATACATCTTTTGTATTTGAAAGTAATAACGATGGCTTGTCTGAACTTGTATTTTATTATCAAAAAAGTGATGATGATTATAAATATAAAGTAACTTATAGTTTTGAAGTTAAAGATAATAAAATTTATTGGAGAGAGGGAAAGACAGAAGGTTTAATGGATTTTCCTAAAGTTTATTAATTAATATACATATTTTTGATTAAATATGTATATTTTTATTTAAAAATGTGTTAACATTATATTAGGAGGTTATAACTATGGAACCATATAAAGTTAAAAAATTACCTTATGAAATTAACATACCAAATGATATTTTAAATTTATTGTGTGAAGCAAAAGAAGTTTATGGGGAATATAAAGGGTATTTAAAGAATATGTCTTATGATTATAAATGCTTTTTAGAGAATGCATTTATTAATGATATATTTTATTCGTTTAAGATCGATAATACTAAGGTTAATAAAGAAGATATGTTTTACATGTCATATATGAATAAAAGTAATACTTCTATTTTATATACTAATATTAGAAAAAGCTTAGTAGTAGGTTTGACAGCCAGTAATCAAAATGGTTTTTCATTAGATGTATTTAATAAAATTAATAAAACATTGTTAGCAGGTCTGAAAAAAGATAATTCTACTAAAGGTAGTGGACATTTGAGAAAAACTCAGACTTACTTATTAAAACCAGGTATAGCCGGATCTAGTGTATCGTTTATACCGCCAGTTCATACTGAACTTAATTCTCTTATGAAAAATTTATGTGATTATATAAATTCTAAAACAGATGAGGCATTTATCAGTACTATTTTAACTCACTATCAGTTTGAAAAAATACATCCATATATGTCTAATAATGGTAAGATGGGTAGATTAATTATTCCAATGCAATATTCATTTTATAAGAATGAACCTCCAATATTGTTTATTAGTGAAAGTATTGATAATTTAAGAAATACATATTTTACAATGCTTAGTACAGAAGAAAATGATGTTATGCATTTTGTTAAATTTATGCTTCAATGTATTATTGAACAATGCAATTTAAATATTAAAAAAATAAAAAAATTAAATAAATTATACAAAAGAGATTTAGAAGAATTTAAGACTGAAATAGGTGGTAGTACTATTTATAAAATTTATCCAGAAATTCTTAGAAAAATTGTTTTTACTACTGCTGATATTGTTAATGATTGTAATTTGCATATTAATTCTGTTAATAAAGTATTGAATAAATTAGTTGAAAAAGGTTATTTAATTAAAGAAAAAAAGAAAGGAACTAATAGAGTTACTTTTTGTTATAAGAGTGCTAATGATATATTTGTTAAATAGAATCATTATATTCATAAATATTTAAATAATATAGAGCATTATTTTGATTTATATCTTCAAAATATATATAAGCTCTATTTTTATTTTTATTTATTTTTTCTAATAGTGTATCATAGTTATATAAATTAATACTTTTATATTTTAACAAGATATTAACATTTTTATTATACTTATTCATTATTATATTTTTAAACAAATTATTAAAATATTCTATATTATCATAATAATATTTTTCTTCAAATAAGTTATTATTTTCATAAATAGTTAGGTATGCTATATATCTTATTTCAAGTTGATTAATCATTAAATTTCGTTTTAGAAATGAAATATAATTATCTATATTAAATATAATTAATTCAAGTAATGTTATGCTATTTTTATGGATTAGTTTGCTTTTTGGATTTATTTTTTTATTTAAATTTAGTTGTTTTGTTTTACAATCAAAATTTTTATTATTCACTAATTCATATAGGTCAGAACTGTTTATTATATACTCATTTAATAATATTTTATTTTTATTCTTCATTATCTTCCTCAAAAAACTTACTGATTGGAATATTTAATACTATTGAGATTTTATATAAATTGTTAATACTTATTCCTTTCTTTGTTTTATTACTTTCCAAACTACTTATTAGTGAAACTGAAACATTTATTAATTCTGCTAATTTTTCTTGAGTTATTTTTTCATTTTTATAAGCTAATCTATATTTTTTAATGTTTTTACCAATTATATTATTTAACTTATCTTGATCCATAATTTCACCTGATTTAATTATAAAATAATCTAAGTGTTTTGTATAGTGCAACATTACATAATTTGTTTATCAAATAATATAAAATGTATTTAGGTGATTTTATGACTAAATTTAAAAGAAATTTTGATTTTGATGTTAATATTATTGAAACAATTGCTTATAATGTAATTAAATATAGAAAAATTAATGGTATAACACAAGAACAGTTAGCAGTTGATATTGGTGTATCTCCAGAATTTATTAGAAAATTCGAAAGTACTAAGGGAAGTGAAGGATTATCATTATTATCACTTTATAAAATATCTATTGTGCTTGGTGTGTCAATTGATAAATTTTTTGAAAAGATTACTATCGATCAATAAAAAAATATTCAATAGGTACATTTAATATTTTACTTATTTTATATAAAGTATATATGCTTATACCTTGTGTGGTTTTTTTACTTTCAAGATTTCCTATGAGAGATGTAGAAACATTAGCAAGTTCTGCGAGTGCTTCTTGTGTCATCTCTTTTTTATTGAGACTGTATAATTTTCTATAGTATCTAATATTTTTCCCAATAATGGTATAAAGTTCTTTTTCTTCTTTAAATATGCCTGTGTTTTCCATTTTATCTCCTAATAATATTTTGCCATTATTTAATTTTTTTAACCATTTACTTTGAATGATATTTTATTATTGTCAGTGATAATTTTAAAAATATTAAATTTTCCTTGAAAATATCGTAAAAATAGTGTATTATTTATAGGTGCCAAAAGGGGATGTTATTTATGGAAAAAATTATTAATTTTGCTGTTGTTGCTCATGTAGATGCTGGAAAGAGTACTTTAGTTGATGCATTGCTTAAACAAAATGGTGTATTTAGAGATAATGAACAAGTTGTTGATTGTGTAATGGATAGTGGAGATTTGGAAAGAGAAAGAGGTATCACTATTACAGCTAAAAACTGTTCTATTAGATACAAAGATTATAAAATGAACATTGTTGATACTCCAGGCCATGCTGATTTTTCTAGTGAGATAGAAAGAATTATAAAGACAGTTGATACAGTTGTACTATTAGTAGATTCTGCTGAGGGTCCTATGCCTCAAACTAGATTTGTGTTAAAAGAAGCATTACAAAATGGACTTAGACCAATTTTATTTATTAATAAAATTGATAAAAAAGATGCTAGAGCAGAAGAAGTTGTTAATATGACTTTTGATTTATTCTGCGAACTTGGAGCTACTAATGAACAATTAGATTTCAAAATTATATATGGTATAGCAAAAGATGGTGTTGCTAGATATGAAGAAAATGATGATAATAATGATATAACACCATTACTTGATACTATAATCGAAACTACTAAGCCATTTGAAGGAAATGCTGATGATCCACTTCAATTTCAAATTTCTTCACTTGATTATGATGATTATATAGGAAGACTTGGTATAGGTAGAATTAATAAAGGTAAAATTAAAGTTGGAGAAACAGTTGCTATATTTAAGAATGATGGAACATTAACAAAAGAAAGAATCAGTAAGATGTTTGTTAATGAAGGTATTAAGAGAAAAGAAGTAACTGAGGCATATTTTGGTGATATTGTTACTGTTGCTGGTTGTCCTGAAATATCAATAGGAGATACAATTTGTGATGTTAATAATGTTAATCCATTACCAAAAATTGAAATAGAAAAACCAACCTTATCAATGAACTTTTTAGTTAATAGTAGTCCATTTGCTGGTAAAGTTGGTAAATATGTAACATCTAGACATTTAAGAGATAGATTACATGCAGAACTTGAAAGAAATGTTGGTCTTGAAGTTGAAGAATTACCTTCGAATGATGGATTTAAAGTGTCTGGCCGTGGTGAATTACATTTATCTATATTAATTGAAAATATGAGAAGAGAAGGGTATGAACTTAGTGTTTCTAAGCCTGAAGTTATTTTTCATGAAATAGATGGTGTTAAATGTGAACCATTTGAAAGAGTTGTTATTAATGTACCTAATGATTATTCTGGAACTGTAATAAGTGATTTAAGTGAAAGAAAAGGCAATATGGAATTAATGGAGCCTGCTGAAGATAATTATGTTAGACTTGAATTCATAGTTCCAACAAGAGGTTTAATTGGATATAGAAGTAATTTTATAACTAATACAAAAGGTGAAGGTATTATGGTTAGAAGTTTTGATTCTTATAAACCTTATGCTGGTGAAATTGCTAGAAGAAAAAATGGTGTTCTTGTATCTATGGAAAGTGGTAAATCATTTGGATATGCTCTTTATAACTTACTTGATAGGGGTACCATGCTGATAGAACCATCTATGGATATTTATGCAGGTATGATTATTGGTATTCATAACAGAGAAAATGATTTAAATGTAAATCCATGCAAAAATAAAGAGTTTTCAAATACAAGATCATCTGGTAGTGATGAAGCAATAACATTACCTAAATCTAAGACATTTACATTAGAAGAAGCTCTTGAGTTTATAGAAAGTGATGAACTTGTGGAAGTTACTCCTGATGCAATTAGACTTAGAAAGAAGATTCTTGATGAAAAAGAAAGATATAGAAGTAATAGATAAAGTTTTTTGATTTTTTCTAGATTTGGGAGATAATATACTAGCTTTAGTTAATATCTTATAAATTAAATCATATGATACATCAAAATTTTTATCTTTTTTAAGAAAGCTTTAAAATGCTTTAAATTTAATTCTTGATATTTATTCTTATATAATAGTATAATATCTTCAGAGATTGACTTATCTAAGGTATTCACAGGTTTCTTGGAGCGGTTATCATGAATAAACCCAGATTTGTTTTTCTCTTTATATTTGATTATTAGATGATCTTCTTGTCGTCTTGATATACCGAGCTTTTTACTAGCTCGGTTTTTATTACCATTATGGTTAACTAATTCTTTAATTACTTCATATTTTTCTAATTCATTCATTTTTAATTATACTTTCCCCATATTTCCGCCTCGGTGGAGTATTATATAACTTTGAGACATTTTCGCAAGTTAATCATATTTTAAGAGGATTGCCATATTTTAAGAGGATTGCCATATTTTGTTTGATTAATTTTATATTACATGATATAATTCAGTTAGAATAAGGAGCAGTAGATATGGAATATAGTGTTAAATTGAATGATATATTTGAATTAGCTGGTAATGATTATATTACTATTGATAAAACTGAGTATAATGGTTTTACTTATTTTTTTACAAATAAACTTGATGGAGAAGAACCAACTGATAAGTTTGTTGTTTTTAAAGATGTTGGTACTGGTTTTATAGAAGAAAAAAATAAGGAAGTACTTGATATTGTTTTGAAAGTGTTTAGTGATAACATGAATAAGAAGATAGAAACTATTAATAATTCAAAGAAGCAGGGTGAATAATAATGAATGTTAGAATGGATAGATTAGAACAAATTTTACAAGAAACTATTGAATTAGAAGATTTGACAGAACTTGATATTGAATATTATGGGCTCGAAGAACTTAGAAAAAGATTTGAGATTTTTGATAATGTTAAAAACCAAGCTTTTCAAATTGAAAATGATAATGAACTTAGTAGAGAACAAAAGGCTAAAATTGATAGAATAACTGATTTAGCATATGAGAATGCTAATAAGTTTAATGTTATTATTGAAAAGAAAGAAGCTGAATATTTAGAACTTGGAAAAAGAAGAATAGAAGTATCAAGACAAATAAAAGATTTAGAAAAGGCAATTGAGAAGGATACTAATATTGCTAGTGTACAAATGGTTGAAGGTTACGAGATGCCAGCATCATTAGTTAAATTGCAAGAAGATGCCAGAAAAAGAATAGAAGAGAATGAATTGGCTCTTAATGATTTAATGGTTGAAAAAAGTCATATAATGCAAAGAATGAGAGAACTTAAATATGGAGGTATACCAAAACATATAATTGTCGATAAAACTCCAGGTAAAGAAGGCCCAGATGGTCCAGGTAAGGACGGACCAGACGGCCCTGGAAAAGAAGGTCCAGATGGCCCAGGCAAGGACGGACCAGATGAACCAGATGGACCTGGAAAAGACGGACCAGACGGCCCAGATGGACCTGGCGGAATAGATGGACCAATTCCACCAACTCCACCGGTTCCACCAATTGTTCCTGATGGTCCAGATGAACCAGAACTACCTAAAGTTAAGTCTAATAAACCAAAAGTTACATGGAAAACAATATTACATGTAGCAGCAGGTATTGGACTTGGTGCAGCTGTTTTCTTTACAGCAGGTCCACTAGGTGTAGGTGTTATGTCACTTGCAGGCGGAATGGCTAACAAGTTTATTAATAAAAGAAGAAAAGAAATAGCAGAGTTGAACCGACTTGGATTGCATAGTAAAATTAATACTGTTGTTGAACCTAGACCTGGATTAAAAGGTTTGGTAGATAGAGTTAAAAATAAATTCAGGACAGAAGAGGGTTTAAGGGATATGTCATGGATGATTAATTCTGCAATTATTACTGGAACAACACTTACTGTTGCTAGCACTGTTAATAATTTGATTCAGGCTCATAATGCTGCAACTCCATCTGGAACAGTAGAACCAACTCCAGAACCTACACCAACTCCAGAGCCTACAACTACTATTACTGAACCAGCACCAACAGTAACTCCATCACAACCAGCACCAACAGTGGAACCTGTTTCCCAATATGATGGTATTAAAATAGGTAGTGAAGTAGGAGATTATAATGTAAGTGTTGGACACACTAGTTCTGATAGAGCTGTTATGGGAATTGAAACTAAATCATTAATGTCTAAATATGTAAATGGTGACTCAGTTTTCGGAAGATTTGCTGCGGTTAATCCAGATGGAACAATAGGTCAAGTCATAAATACTAATGGTTTATCAATTGAAGAATTCTGTGCTGCAAATGGTATTGATCCAAGTAGTGTAGCGGTTTCTGTAATGGATAAAGCAGGAAGAGATCAAGCTTGGATTTCAGCTACTGAATTAGTTAGTGGAATGGGAGGACCTACATTATGATAGACAAAGTGATAACATTAGAAAACGGTCTTGAATATTATGTGTTAGATGAAATGTCATATGAAGGAAAAAATTATCTTTTTGGACTTCAAGTAGATAATGAAAAAGAAGGTATAACTAATAATTATATAATTGTTGAAAGTAAAAAAGATATAAATGGAAATATTACTTTAATTGATATTGATAATGTTCAAGTATTAGAAACTGTTGGTAATTTGTTTACTGAAAGGTTAAATCAAAAAAAATAGAGATTTATTTCTCTATTTTTAATTTATTTAGTATTTTTGCTACTATAAATATTATTGTATCACTTTTTTTAATAGCATATTTTTTACCAATCGCCTTTCCTCCAACTGTTAGTGAGGATATTATTGAACTTGTTAATAAAGTTACAATAATTGTTGATATGTTAAATTTTGCTGATATATTAATAGCAAGCATTGCTCCGACTGAACCACTAACTATTCCACATATATCTCCAATAACATCATTACATATACTTGCAATTGTGCTTGAACTTTTTATCAATTTTACTGCTTCCTTGGAACCTTTTATTTTTTTAGAACTTTTAGCATGGAATGATGCTTCGTTTGCAGTTAATACCGCTGTTCCTATTATATCAAATAGTATTCCTATGCCTATAAATAAAATACATAATAATATAAGTAATATTGTATTATTATATTTAGAAATTATAAAATTTGAAGCACTGCTGAAAATTAATGCTATAAAAAAAGTCATTAAAAATGCCTTTATTATCCAATTATCTTTTTTCATTTAACTCCCTTTGGTTTTGTGTATGGAATATTATAAATTAATTTTACGGCTTTGGTCGAGTCGAATTTCTCTAACTCTTACCTTCGGTTACCCTAGGGCGATTTCTCTTTGAAAGAATTAATCATTTGTTGCCATAATGATCACTCGATCACCACTTAGTCCGCACTTCAATCCTTATAATATAGGCATACTAGAGGTTTTCCCAAACAAACATTATTCACTTTTATTCGCTTTTGCAAATTATTTTTCAATTTCTATCCCAACAATTCACTCACGACATGTGTGTTTATATTTATTCGAATTGATATAAGGATTCGGATATATGCCATTACATCTTTTCCTTAAATCTAAAATTATATATCCACCCCAATCTGGGCGAAAGAAGCAGAATATATAAAGTATCATTTTTACACAATTGATGGATTTTTAGGCCCATCTTCTAGTGATATGTTTGACTAGTATAATGCTCCATACATTTACATTGTATCATAAATTAAAATTTTTGTAAATTGTGCTGTTTTTTTTTTTTTTTTTTGAATTATTAGTGTCTCTAATTAAAGCTATTGTTGTTGAGATTATTTCCATTATATTTCCAATAACACAGACATATGCTTTAAAATTTAAATTATAGAATAACCATGCTACTGCACAAAAGCCAAAAATATATTTATATACTTTAGGATTTTTAAAAGAGGCACCTATTGTGTAGAGTATTGCTATTATTACTGGTAATAGTGATAAAGGATTTGTATAATTTAAATATCCAATTAAACATGTTATAAACAAAATAATAGTTGTTAAGCATAATGGAATTTTATTTTTATTTTTATCATATTTATAGAATAGCATGTTTCTTATTACTGCGATTACATCCATAAAAGCGGCAGAGAATGCTCCTAACAAGGCATATTGAAATGCATACAAAATATGTGCAACTGATTGTATCATCATCATGTGTTTTTTCTTTCTACACTGAACAGAAAGAGTAATTGTAAGCATTGCTGCTGCCCCTATAAGTTGTGCATATAATACATTTTTCATATTGTCTCCTACTATATATTATAATATTTTTGTATTTAAAAGTATATAATGCTTTTAAAAAATTATTAATAATGTTATAATCTTATTTATGAAGGAGAGGATGTTATGAGTTTTTTAAAAGAAACAGAGAAGTATATACATGATGTTATTACTGAATGTGGATATGATATTGAAAATGTTAGTTTGGAGTCCTCTTCAAGACGCGACCTTGGTGAGTTTCAAATTAATGTTTGCATGTCTCTAGCTAAGAGATATGGAAAAAATCCAAGAGAAATTGCTGATCAAATAGTTAGTAAGTTTGATGATAGGTTTTTAAATGTTAATATAGCTGGACCTGGGT
This sequence comes from uncultured Clostridium sp., assembly GCA_964649575.1. Classification (GTDB taxonomy): domain Bacteria; phylum Bacillota_I; class Bacilli_A; order RF39; family UBA660; genus CAG-1000. The sequence goes on from CAZYRI010000007.1 coordinate 24,415, forward strand.
TTATTAATGTAACTATTAATGAAAAATATTTGCTTGATAGAATAAATTGTTCTATTGATAATTTTGATAATCTAATTGATAAATTAGAGAATAAAACTATTATGGTTGACTATGGAGGTGCTAATGCTGCTAAGGCATTACATGTTGGACATATGAGACCTGCTAATATTGGTGAATCTTTAAAAAGATTAGCTGAGACTTTAGGCATGAAAACAATAGGCGATGTTCATTTGGGAGATATTGGAAGACAATCTGGTATGTTAATTAGTGAGATTAGAAAGAGAAAACCGGATTTATGTTATTTTAATCCTGATTATACTGGAGAGTATCCTAAACTTGAAATAACAGAAGAAGAATTAGGAGAATATTATCCTGCTGCCAGTAATGATGCTAAAGAAAATCCAGAAAGAATGGAGGAAGTAAGAAAAATTACTGCTCTTGTTGATAAAGAAGTTGAACCATATTTTTCAATGTGGAAGGATATAGTTGAAGTATCTAAGAAGTCAATTAAGAAATCATATGATTATTTGAATTGTAATTTTGATTTATGGGAGGGTGAACTTAGTTCATTAAAATATGTTCCAGACACTCTTATTGTTTTAGAACCATTTATGTATGAAAGTGAAGGGGCTAAAGTTATTGATGTTAAAAAAGATGATGATAAGCTTGAAATTCCTCCACTAATTGTAATTAAGAATGATGGTGCAACTATATATGCAACTCGTGATTTAGCAACTATATATGCTAGGGTTAAATTATATAATCCAGATGAAATTTGGTATGTTGTAGATGCAAGACAATCATTATATTTTGAACAAGTTTTTAGAGCTGCATATAAATCACATTTAGTTAGAGAAGATGTTAAATTAGCTCATTATTGGTTTGGAACTATGAATGGTAGTGATGGTAAACCATTCAAAACAAGAGATGGTGGAGTTGCATCGCTAAATGGATTAATTAATGATGTTAAAACTAAACTAATATCTAAGCTTGATAAGTATGATGAAAGTGAAAAAGATAAAATTGCTGATATACTTACAGTTGCAACTATTAAGTTTGCTGATTTATTACCTTATAGAACAACTGATTTTATATTTGATATTGATAAAATAACTTCATTTGAAGGTAAAACTGGTCCATATGTTTTATATACTATGGTTAGAATTAAATCAATATTAAATAAGGTTAGTATGAATAAATATTCAATTCATTCTGTATATAGTGAAACTGAGAAGAGTATTTACATTAAATTATTAGAAATTTCTAAAATGTTGAATAAATCATATAATGAAAAAACTCTTAGTTATGTATGTGAATATTTGTTTGATTTATGTAGTTTATTTAATAAGTTTTATAGTGAGACATCTGTTCTTAATGAAACTGATGAATTAAAGAAGGAAAGTTATGTTGGACTTCTTAATATTATGTATAATGTTGGTTATAAATTGCTTGATATTTTAGCAATTGGAGTTCCTGAAAAAATGTAATTATTAATAAGTGTGCTTTGTGCATACTTTTTTTGTAAAATTAATTAATTTTTGTGAATAATTAATTAATTTTGTTGTAAGTTTGGTTGTTGTATGCTATAATACACTCGAACGAAAAAAAGTTCCTTGCTTCATTTTTAATTGAAGCCGTGAGACCAAAAGGAGGTGTAGTAATGAATAAATATGAAATAATGTTTATTGTTAAGACTGATATCGATGAAAAAACTCAAAAAGAGGTTGTTAAAACTTTTGAAAAAGTATTAACTGATATGAAAGCAAAAATCGTTAATTCTAAAGATATGGGTCAAAAGAAATTAGCTTATCCTATTAAGAAACAATTAAGGGGTAACTATTATGTTTTTAATGTTGAAGCTAGTGTAGCTGCTGTTAAAGAATTTGATAGAAAAGCTAAAATTGATGAAAACATCTTAAGACATATTGTCATAAGAGAAGAGGAGTAGTTAATGAATAAGATTGTTTTAGTTGGAAGATTAACAAAGGATCCTGAACTTAGAAGTACAACTGCTGGATTTTCAGTTGCAAGTTTTACAGTTGCTGTTAATCGTAATTTTAAAAATAAAGATGGAAATTATGATGCTGATTTTCTACCTTGCATTGCCTATAGAAATACTGCTACATTTGTATCAAAGTTCTTTAAAAAAGGAAGTTTGATATGTGTAGAAGGTAGAGTACAAACTAGAAGTTATGATGCACAAGATGGAAGTAAGAGATATATAACAGAAGTTGTAGTTGATAATGCTGAATTTGTTGGAGGAAAGAACGATAGTTTTGCTCCTACTATTAATACTGATACTACATATATGGATGCTCCAATGGAAGCTCAAATTGATGTAATGCCAGAATATGATATTTCTAAGTCTGATCCATATGAAAATTATGATAAGGATGTATCATTAAGCGATGATGATTTACCATTTCTTTAATGATTAACTTATTATTTTAAGGAGGAAAAAATGGCAGAATTTTATAGAAGAAAGAAAATATGTCAAATGTGTGCTGGAAAATCAGTTAATTATAAAGATGTAATGATTGTTTCTAAATATATTAATGAAAAAGGAAAAATCTTACCTAGAAGAATGACTGGTGCTTGTGCTAAACATCAAAGACATATTGCTAATCAAATTAAAATTGCAAGATATATGGCTTTATTACCATATACAAAATAGTTTCATTTGAAACTATTTTTTTTGTATTTAAAAAGAGACATTTAGTCTCTATCCCTACTTATTAGAAGTAATCTTACTATTTGAAGTGCAGATGCTAGGAAGCCGGCTACATATGTAAATGCAGCTGCTTTAAGTACTTTATTAGCTCCTTTTGTGTCTTGCTTTTCAATTAATCCACATTTTTGTAGTTCTTCTTTTGCTCTTTTTGAAGCATTAAATTCAACTGGTAAAGTTATTAATTGAAAGAATAAGCCAACTGATAATAATAAAGCACCTACTGTAATTAGATTCATAAATTCTAGTAAGAAACCTAAAAATACAAATATTGTTGATAATCTTGAAGTAAAGTTAACAATTGGTACAATTTTTGTTCTAAATACTAACATACTATATTTTTCTTTGTCTTGTATAGCATGTCCAACTTCGTGTGCTGCTACTGCACAAGCCGATATAGAAGTGTTGCTATAAATATCACTAGACAAACTTATAGTTTTATTTCTAGGGTCATAGTGATCTGTTAAGTTTCCACTGATTTGACCAACTTTTACATTGCTAAGACCATTCATTTCCAGTATTTTTTCAGCTACTTCTTTACCAGTAAGCTTTCTACTGTTTTGCTTTTTTGAATATTTACCGTATGTCATATTTATTTTTATGTTGGCATATAAAGGTAATAATATAATAATTAACATTAATATGACATCTAAATAATAATAATCCATTTTTCATCACCATTTAAATTATAACATATAATTGTGAATTATTTATGAACAAAAGCCAAATGTATTTTTTTTAGTTATTTCAAATGCTTCATAAATTGTGGATTCATCAATTTTTAATTTATCTTTTTTATAATTATTTATTATATTTGATATTTGTTTTGCTTTATTAAATTCATTATTTTTTATATAGTTTATTTTTTGATTTTTAAGTTTATCAATTTTAATTTGATCATTATCAACGGTATTTTTAAGTTTTATTTTTGAACATATTTTATCTAGCATATCTAAACTTTTATCTGGATTATATCTGTCTTTTATATATTTAGATGATAGTGATACTATTAATTCTAGTTGTTTATTTGTTATATGTACATTATGAAATTTTTCATAATACTTTTTTGTATTTAATAATATATTTATTGTTTCTTTTTCGGAAGGTTCTTTAATTGTTATTGTTTGGAATCTTCTATTTAAGGCTCCATCATTATAAATAGATTTATAATATTCTTTTATTGTTGTAGCACCGATTATTTTTAATTTATTCCTTGCTATATAGGGTTTTAATATATTGGCGGCATCTATTGCGCCTTCTGCTCCGCCTGCTCCAACTATTGTGTGTATTTCGTCAAAAAAGATAATTAAGTTTGAGTTTTGTTCAAAGTGTTCTATCATTTTATGAAATTTTTCTTCAAATTCTCCTCTATATCTAGTTCCACTTATTAATTTAGATATGTTTATTGATATTATTTTTTTATTTTGTAATTGTTTTGGTACTTCTTTTTTGTTTATTTTATATGCAAGTGCTTCTATTAGTGCTGTTTTACCTATACCAGGTTCACCAATTAATAATGGGTTATTTTTATTTTTTCTTAATAGTATTTCAATTATCTCATTTATTTCTTTATCTCTTCCTATTATTGGCTCATATAGTTTATTATTTATTGTTTCGTTAAGGTTAATGCCATATTCATATTGTTTATTATTTAATAGTTCATTATATAGTTTGTTTAAATCAATATTTAGATTACTTAATATAGATAGTCCAATACCTTCACCATATTCTAATATTTCTATAAATATATCTTTTTCTGTTATTTCTTTTTTATTATTTAATGATATTAGTATTCTTTTAAATAAAGGTGTATATGATATTAGATTTGTTTGTTTTGTATTTATTATTATTTTATTTGCTTCTTTTAAATATTTTTCATATGTTATATTTAGATTGTTTAATATATCTTTTGTATAACTATCTATTTTTAATATTGATAATATAAAGTGCTCTGTTCCAATATATTGATGATTTAAATTTTTCGCTTCTTTTTCACTGTTTTTTAATATTTTGATTAATGTTTCATTATATTTATTCATATTAATATTATGTATTTTATATTATTTTTAATGCATAAAAAAAGAATGAAATTCTCATTCTTTTTATATTAACATAGCTAATATTATTGCTATCATAACTATTGCTAATAAAGCTACTAGTAGTTTCCAAGTTCTTTTTAGCCATTCTTTATAAGGAATTCCTAAATAACTAAGTCCTAGTACTAATGCTGCACTTGTAGGTGCTACGAACATTGTAATTCCGTAAATACCTTGTGCTAATAATGACATTACAAGTGTTGATACATTTTGACCAGCTATTTGTGGTATAACATAGTTAACTACATATAACATATCTACATGTAACACTGAACCAAGTATCATACATATTGTACTAAAGAATATATTAAATTTACTTGTTGCTTTTAGTATGAAATCAGCTATTGTTGGATAAGTCATTGTATTACAAGCAAAATATACAACAGTATAAGCTAATACAACTAGTACAGCAGAATTTAATATTTTTTTAGATCCATCAATCATGTTATCTATTGTTTCTTTATGACTCATTCTGTAGAATCTACCAAGTAATAATGCTGATAATGTACACATAACAGCCATTTCAGCATAATGCCATGAACCAAATGCACTAACACTTCCAAGTAATTTACCAAATATAGTAAATTTATCTTTTCCGATTGCAAAACTAGTAATAGCATCATTCATTTTAGTAAATACTTCTACATTGAATGTTGCTTCCCAAGCAGTACATCCTAATATTAATAATATAAATAATATTGAGAATATTACGATTATTGGTATAACTGAATATTTGTTAGCTTTACTTTCGCCAGCAAATAAATCTTCTGCTTCAATTGCTTTTTCGGCATCTTTTTTAACAGATGTTCTTTTAGCTTTATAAAGGTAGAAAATTAAGGCAAATAATGAAAATGCTAATATTCCAAGTCTATAATAGATTCCATTTGAAAGTTTAGTAATTCCTAAGCTTTCTTGAATAGCACCTACTATGTTGTAACCAATTGTACTACCAATGTTACCAATTAACATAGCACCAAATGTAGAAACACATGCTGTTACTTTATCATAACCAAGTAATAAGATAATACTTATTAATGCTGGTATGAAAATAAATAACCATAATTCGTAACTAAATACTGATGTTAGTACTGTTATAATGAATGCTACGATAACAATGAATTGTAGTTCATTTCCTTTGAATTTGTTTGCTATTTTTTCGATTGCTGCTCTATATTTACCTGTTTTGCCAAGTACACCATATAAAGCTCCAACTGAAATTATGAATAGTAGAATTTGAACGAAATATCCGAAATCTGAACCACCAAATGAAGCGAACAATAGTTGCCAGAAATCAAAAAATCCTAATTGATTCATTCCTAAGTCAATTAATTCTCCTGAATTATAATATCCAGCTGATACGAACCAAGTTAAAATAACAATTCCAAATAGAATAAACATGATTATTTTAAATAATCCACTTTTCTTCATATAATCCTCCTTGATTTAATTATATAACAAAAAATACTGGCTTTACAAGGAATTGTCAGTATTTTTATTATTTTCACAATTTATACATTTTATGTGTTTATATAGTTTTTTTATACATTCATTAAATTCGTCTTCTGTTTTTGAACAAGCAATTTCTTGTTTTAATTCTTTTGAATTTGGAATGTATTTTAGATAAGCTAAGGCATGTGTTTTAATATCAAGTAATGCTTTTCTAGGATTTGTATCTTTTTTTAATGTTTCATAATGTTTAACTAACATATCTATTCTTTCTTTATATGTAGGTTTATCTATAATATTATTATTTTCAACATATTCTACACATTCTTTTATAAACCAAGGATTTCCAATTGCAGCTCTTCCAATCATAACTGCATCACATCCGGTATCTTCTAACATTCTTTTTGCAGCTTCAATTGTTTTAACATCACCGTTTCCAATAACAGGAATATTTACTGCTTCTTTAACTTTTTTGATTAAAATCCAATCAGCATTTCCAGTGTATCCTTGTTCTCTTGTTCTTGGATGTATAGCTATTGAACTTGCTCCAGCTTTCTCTATTATTTTAGCAACTTCCACACAGTTAATTGAATTTTTATCCCAACCGGCTCTGATTTTGACTGTTACTGGTATATTAACTGTATTTACTACTGCGGACACTATTTTATATATTTTATTTGGATTTTTTAATAGGTTTGACCCTGCTTGCGATTTTAAAGCTACCTTTGGTACAGGACATCCCATATTAATGTCTATTATATCTGGATGTATATTTTCTTCTATGTATTTAGCAGCTTTAACAAATGTTTCTTCATCACTTCCGAATATTTGTATACTAATTGGCCTTTCTTCATCATTTATTTTTAACATATCTATTGTATTTTTACTATTATATATAATTCCCATATTACTTATCATTTCACTGTAAATAAGACCTGGATTCATAGATTTAATTATTTTTCTAAATGATTCATTTGATATACCAGCCATTGGAGCGAATACTATTCTATTTTTAATTTCTACATTTCCTATTTTCCACATATTTTTTTCCTCAGTGATAATTTAACATTTTATAAGTTTTTTTGCAAGAAAAAAGTAGCTTATGGCTACTCAGTTGCTATTACATTACAAGTTATATTTTTTGTTACATTTAAGAATGTATATGTGTATTCATCATTAGTAATATCTTCGTTAGATGGTTGAACAGTACATTCTAATTTTGGTTTAATGCCATCTTGTCCTTTTAATGTAAATGTTCCGGTTTTACCTTCTTCAACACTGTTTTCTTTACTTCCTTTTACTATTGTTATTGTGTCAGGTAAAGTCTCTATTTTAATACTATATTTATTTACTGGTTTTGCTTCAAAAGTTAAAGTACATTTTGTATTATTTGTTATTTTTGAAATTATTAATTTATTGTCTTTAAATTCGGCGGTTTGATCATTTGTACATTTTATTGTTGGGTTTTGATATCCTTCATTTGGTTCTACTATTGCTTCAACTGTTTCACCATATTTGGATGTTTCTGTTGTTGTTCCTTTTCCATTTACTACTGTTACATCCATTTTTAATTCTTTGATTGAGAATATAACCTTACATGCTACATTTTTCATTATTGCATTTATTGTTAATGTATTATTTTGTTCATTCCATGTTGCTGTTTTATCATCTGAACATTGTGTGCTTTCAAATTGATATCCTTCTGATGGAATAATTATGAATTCTCCGTCTTTTTCTCTTTCTATATATTTAGGATTGCTGTCATCTGTTTTTCCATTTGTTACTGTTAGTGTAACTTCATATGTACTATTAACGAAGAATAAGTTACAAGTTGCTTCTTTTTCTTCGTTTGGTATAAATTTCCATTCTTCTTCATTGAATTGACCTGCTATTGTACTATCAGTGCATTGAAATTTAGAAAATTTATATTTATATTTATCTGTTTCGTTTCCTAAATCATCTAATATTTTTTCATTAGTAGGCATTTCTTCAACTTCTAAGTCCTCTAAATAATACTTGTAAGTAATTGTTCCTGCCTTTTGATCTGTGTTGCTTGGTGTTTCTGGTTCCTTTTTTGTATGTTCATAATAACCGATTCCCGCAGCTGAAGCAGATAATATAAACAATATTATAAATACGACTAATAACCCTTTATTCTTCATTTTAATTTCTCCTTAATTATATATTTATTTTATAATAATATTAATATTATTGTCAAGGTGAAAAAATGTTGACAAATTAAGTATTTTTAGTATATAATAGGCACGGTACATTTAAAGAGGGTGCAGTTTCTGTGGGAAAGAAATGTCATAGTTGCAAATATGATGGCACTCAAATTAAAGAAGGGAAAAATTTAAAATATGAAAACATTTATGTTAAGAAAAGAAGATGTTGAACATAAGTGGTATGTAATTGATGCAGAAGGACAAGTTTTAGGTAAAGTTGCTGCTTTAGCTGCTTCTGTATTGAGGGGTAAAAATAAACCTACATTTACACCTTATGTTGCTTGCGGAGATAATGTAATTATTATTAATGCTGAAAAAGTTGTTTTAACTGGTAACAAGTTAGACAAGAAAATGTACTATAATCATAGTGGATATCCAGGTGGTTTAAGAGAAAGAACTGCTAGAACTATGAAAGAAAAATATCCAGTAGAAATGGTAGAAAGAGCTGTTAAAAATATGCTTCCTAAAAATAGACTTGGAAGAGATATGTATAGACAATTATTTGTATATGCAGGTAATGAACATAAACATGAAGCTCAAAAACCAGAAAGATTAGAGGTAAAGTAATATGGCAGAAAAAACTAAATTTACTGCATTAGGCAGAAG
>CAZYRI010000008.1:0-29814 GCA_964649575.1 uncultured Clostridium sp.
TTTTTAATTATATCAAATTTATCATTGCGAAGAATTTTCACTCCTTAGTGCTGTTAAATGCACATTTTTCTTTATAATGATATTTATATTTGTTATAATAGAAAGGCAAGAAAGGATTGATTTAAATGTTTGAAAACTTAAGTGAAAGATTACAAAAAGTGGTTAGTAATATTAAATCAAAGGGAGTAATAAATGAAGATAATATTAGTGATATTATTCGTGAAATTAGGCTTTGTTTATTAGAATCAGATGTTAATGTTAAAATTGTAAGAGAATTTATAGATAGTGTTAAGGAAAAAGCTCTTGGTGAAGAGGTTAGAAAGAGTATTAAACCAGGGGATATGTTTGTAAAAATATTAAAAGATGAGTTAGTTTCATTACTTGGTGGTGATAGTGCTCCATTAGAGGTTAGTAAGAAACCAACTATATGTATGGTTGTTGGTCTTCAAGGTGGTGGTAAAACAACTACTATTGGCAAAATAGGAAATATGGTTCGTAAAAAACATCATAAAAAACCTATGTTTATTGCTTGTGATGTTTATAGACCTGCAGCTATTGATCAGTTAAAAGATATTGGAAAACAGTTAAATATTGAAGTTTATGAAGAAGGAAAAGGTAATCCTGTTGAAATATCTAAAAGAGGTATAGAATATGCTAAAAGTAAAGGATATGATTATATTTTAATAGATACAGCAGGTCGACTTCAAATTGATGAATCTCTTATGGATGAGCTTGTTAATATTGAAGAATCTGTACATCCTGATGAAGAATTACTTGTAATTGATGCTATGATGGGACAAGATGCTATTAATGTTATAACTGGATTTAATGATAAATTAAAACTTACTGGATGTGTTTTAACTAAAATGGATGGTGATACTAAGGGTGGTGTTGCTTTATCATTAAGACATCTTACTAATATTCCTATTAAGTTAATAGGTGATTCTGAAAAATTAGATGGTATAAGTGAATTTTATCCAGAAAGAATAGCTGATAGAATTCTTGGTATGGGAGATTTACTTTCTATAATTGAAAGAACTGAAGAAGCTTTAGATCAAGATGAACTTATGAGTACAGCTAAGAGAATGCAAAGGGGTAAATTTGATTTAGAAGATTTCTTAAGTACTACTAAACAAATTAAAAAATTAGGTCCACTTGAAAATTTACTTAAGTTGTTACCAGGAGCATCTAAAATGGGTCTTAATAATGTTAATATAGATCCTAAAATTATGGCTAGAACGGAAGCTATTGTTTTATCAATGACAGTTGAGGAAAGAAGAAATCCTGATATTATAAAAGCTAGTAGAAAAATTAGAATTGCTAAAGGATGTGGACAAAAAGTTGAAGATGTTAATCGTTTATTAAATCAATTTGAAGAAATGAAAAAAATGATGAAACAAATGAAAAATATGAAATTTTAGAATAGGAAACTATTCTTTTTTAATTTTATATATGTTATACTTATTATGAAAATAAGGTGTTGGTTTTATGAATAATGGTTATAGAAATGTAAAAAAATCAGAAGGATTTGTTAAGTTTTTAGTAATAATTTTAGGTGTTTATTTTATTTATATGTTCTTTTTAGGCTTTATTAAAGAACCTAATGAAACTTCTTTGTTTAAGAGTAAAGAATTTACTATTTTATCTAATTCTGATAATAAAGATTATATGGATGAATTAATAAAATATGGTAAAAAAGAAGATATTAATATTGATGTTGTTTATGCTGATGATTTGGAAGCAATAGATATGCTTGAGGATACTAATAATTTTGATGCAGTATGGATGAGTAATTCTATTTGGTTATATATGCTTGAAAATGCTAAGGTTACTAATTCTAAATCAATTTATATTAATCCTATTGTTATGGGTGTTAAAAAGAGTAAAGCGATTGAATTGAATTTAATTAGAGATGATTTAAAAAATAGTGATATTGTTAAGGCTATTGGAGATAAAAATTTAAATTATGTAATGTCATCTGTTACTAAGACTAATACTGGAATGACTTCTTATTTGGGCTTTTTAAATGCTTTATCAGGAAGTCCTGAAATATTAACTAGTTCAATGTTAGATAATGAAAAATTAATTAATAATTTAAAGTCATTATTTTCTGGTGTTGAAAGAGTTTCTGGTAGTGATACTTTTTTAGAGGATATGTTCCTTAAAGATAGTAGTTATGAGGCTGTTATAGCTAGTGAGTCTTCTTTAATAAGAATAAATAAATCACTTGAAAATAGTAATAAAGAACCATTATATTTATTATATCCAGTTGATGGTGTAGCTATTAATGATTCACCATTTGCTTATGTTGATAGAAAACAAAATAAAATAGATAAGTTTTTAAAATTACAAGAGTTTTTACTTTCGGATAGTTCTCAAAAAAATATGGAAAGTTTAGGTAAGAGAACTTGGTATGGTGGGATTAACAGTAAAGCAAATAAAGAAGTATTTAGGAGTGAATGGGGTATTAATACTAATAATTACTTAATACCACTTAAATATCCATCTAAGAATGTTATGAATGAAGCAATAGCTTTATATATTGATGAAATTAGAAAACCATCAGCTACTGCATTTTGTTTAGATTATTCTGGTAGTATGTATGGAACAGGTAAAAGTCAACTTTCTTCAGCTATGAGTTATATATTAAATAGCGAAGAAGCATCAAAAGAATTATTACAATTTTCTAAAAATGATAAGATTTATGTAATTCCATTTGATTCTAAAAATAGGGTTACTTGGTATACTGATAATGGTGTTAATACTGGTAATTTAATAAATAATATTACTAATGAAGTAGCTAGTGGTGGAACAAATATATATACTTGTGTAGATGAAGCTTTAAAGATACTTGAAAATGTTGATAAATCATATAATAAGACAGTTATACTTATGACTGATGGTGATTCAGTTACTTCTAATTATAGTAATTTATCTCTTTATTATTTAAATAATAATTTAAAAACACCTGTATATAGTATTATGTTTGGTAATGCTAAAGAGGAACAGTTACTTAAACTTGCGAATCTTACTAATGCTAAGGTGTTTGATGGTAGAACTAATTTGAAATCTGCTTTTAAAGAAGTAAGGAGTTATAATTAATATGAGGCTGCAGAAAAGATACTTATTTAGTGCTGTTCTTGCTGGAATTGCATTTATGATATTTTATTTAATACTTAACTTTTATTTATATATTTCTTTAATACTTTGTGCTTTTGTATATATAGCAGGTATTTTCTATTTTAAAGAAAAAGATATTAGAATGTATGATGCTAGAGCTATAGCAAGATATCATTTTGAAATGTCGAAATTAGATAATTATAAAGAAAAAATAAATGACGAAGCTATGAAAGAGAAACTTGGTAAGATAGTTGTTCTTTATAGTAAAATAGTTAAGTATTTAGAAGGTAGACCTAGAAATGCTACTAAAACATATAATTTCTTAGATTATTATTTACCTTTTACTACTGCTATTGTGAATAAATATATTACGATAGAGAAGAAAAAAGATAAATCATTTGTAGAAAACAAATTAATATTGAAGATGTCAGTTTATGTTAAGGAAATTGAATCTGAATGTAATAAACTTGTTAATTTAATTGCTAAAGCAAAAGATAAGGAATTAGATTTTGAAATGAAAGTATTTGAGAGAACTGCTGATATTGAAGATATTGATGTTAAAGGAAGTGAAAAGAAATGAATAATGAAAGTTATGGTAAAACAAAATTAAATATTAAGGAAGGTACTTTATCTAAAATAATAGGTATTGCTATATTAGTTGTTATAGTTATTATTGTTATTGCAATAAAGAATAAAGATAGTTTTGTTGATAAAACGATTGATATTTATGGAGCAGTAGGTGGTGGTAAAGAGGATTTACTTGCAGATGAAGAAATAAATAAAATATTTGCTAAGAAGTATGGATTTAAATTAATACAAGATTCTTGGAGTAATGGTAAAACAATAGTTTCTCCTTTGGTTCGTGAAGATAATTCAAAATATGATTTGGCTTTCTTTTCAGATCAAAGATATTATGATTATTTTAAAACTGCACCAACTGGTGAAGAAGCTCCAAGGGATAGAGTTATTGATGGAGATTTAGTACTTAATACACCAATTGTTATATATAGTTGGGATACAGTAGTAGGTGCTTTAATTAAAGAAGAGATTGTTACTGTTAAAGATTCAGTTTATTATATTACTGATATGAATAAATTAATTAATTATATTCTTGAAGGTAAAAAGTGGAAAGATATAGGGCTTGATACTATATATGGAAGTATTAATATTGGTTCAACTGATCCAGTTACTTCTTCTCCAGGAGCTACATATTATGGACTTTTACTTTCAATTATGGCTGGTGGGGATGTTAATCAAGTTAGTATAACTGAAGCTTTACCTAAACTTGGTGAGTTCTATTTAAAGAGTGGTTATATGAATAATACTCCTGCTGATTTATTTTCAATGTTCTTAAAGACTGGAATGGGTGCTAAACCTATGATAGTTGATTATGAAAAATCTGTTATTGATTTTGCTAATGCTAATCCTGATGGATGGAATCAAGTTAAAGATAAAATTAGAATATTATATCCAACTCCAACTATTTGGAATAGTCATTGTATAGCTGCATTTAATGATAATGGTAAAAAGCTATTAGAAGCATTTAATGATAAAGATGTAGCTCAAAGAAGTTGGGAAAGATATGGATTTAGAGTTGGTACTACTGGTGGTAAATATGATGTTAATAAGATTAATATATCTGGTATTCCACAAGAGATATCAAGTGTTACATCTGGACTTAGAATGGATGTATATAATGAGTTAATTGATTACTTAAAGGGAATTGAATAGGCGGTTTAATAATCGCCTTTTTATTATATTTTTTGCCTAAACATATTTATTGCCATTACATAGAATAATAATGAAAAGGAGTTGTTAATTGTGAATAATTCTATGGGAATGTATCAAGGTTATAGTGTTGAGGGAAGTGCTGAATTAAAGGTTACTCCTGATAATATGAAACCTATGATGGAAACTTCTTGTAATAGTATTCCTGGTATGGTATGTGAACCAATTTATGAATGCCCACAAGAAAGATGTATTCATAGACAAATTGTACATGAGGTACCACATGTTTGCCCAGTTAATACAAGGATCATAAATCATCATATTTATAGGCATACTTATAGTCCTTGTTATACTTGCACTGAAGAAAATGAAGTATGTAATGTACATGATAATTGCTGTGGTGGATTAATGTAATTTATATAAAAGAGTTGTTTTAAAATAACTTTTTTATTTTAAATAATAAGCTATTTAATAATAAAAACTATTAGGTCAGTATGGAACAAAGATGAAGAAAAGTATTATATAAGTGTTGTTGATGTTGTTACTTCATTAGTTGAGAGTAAAGACCCCAGACATTATTGGAACTCTTTAAAATCAAGATTAAAAAAGGAAGGAAATGAAACGGTTACAAATTGTAACCAGTTGAAATTAAAAGTTCAAGATGTTAAATATCGTTCTACTGATGTTGTTGATATTGAAGGTATGTTTAGAATTATTGAATCTATTCCAAGCCCTAATGCAGAACCAATGAAATTGTGGTTAGCTAGATTCGGTAAAGAGAGAATTGATGAAGTATTTGATCCTTTAATCACTGTTCAAAGAGCAATTGATACTTATCATGCTAAAGTGGCTTGTGATGATATAGAAAATAATTTAGGAGAAACTGTTGTCACTAAAGATAATGCATTATCATATAAATATGTTGAAGAAGATTTAATGATAAAAAATAAAGAATAAGTGATATAATAGCAGTTAAGAGGGTGATAATATGAGCATTCTTACAAGTGCAAGTAGTTCTTCTGTTAGTAGAGGATATGATTATTATAAACATAATAAAGTTAGTAATGTAAAACAATTAAATGATCATGAATTTGAAGGGTATGTTGATGGGAGTTTAAAAAATCCTTATTATGTAAAAATAGATATAGAACATCCTAGAAAGTCTTATTGTGATTGTCCTCATGCAAATGGAAGCATCACTTGTAAACATATGACTGCATTATATTTTGAATTGTTTCCTGATGAAGTAGATGATTATGAGTCTCAGTTAAATAGTGATTATGATGACGAAGAAGATGATGACTACTATAAATATGATAGTTATGATGACGAAGAAGTTGATTATTATGATTATAGGGAATCTTCTAGTTTAGAAAAATCATGTGGTATTAGAAAAATATATTGATGATTTTAGTATAGATGAATTTTATAATATCTTGAGGGAAGGTAAGGATAGAAAAACTTATCATAAAACATCTAAATATATATGTGTAATTTTTAAATTAAATAATGGTAAAGAATTAGTAGAAAAAATAGTATAGCAAAAAGATTAAGGATAAGGTTGATAATTTATAGTAAACTTAAATATTTTGATGATAAATGTCTTTTTGATGGTACAATTGATATAAAATTAAACGAGAAAGATTATGTATCATAAATATATTTATAAAGATATTTTTGAAATGTTAATAATGTATTTGTTATTAGTCTTATTGGAAGTGTAAAAATAAGGAACTTGTACTTTTTTAATTATTGTTAAAAATAAATAGGAGTTATGTGATATAATTATTTATAGTAGGATGTATTAATAATATTTTATTATATTATTTTTAATATTAAATAGTGGAGGTATTGTATGCGAGTAGTTTTTTCAACAGGTGAAGCTATTAATTCTAGGCCATTGAAATTATGGCAAGAAGTTTTGGCAGGATTGTTCTCTATTGCTTTGGGTATCTTAGTGTTGTATTTTTCTATTTCATCTATTAAAACTTATAATGAAAAGAATGAAGTGTATGTTGAAACTACTTCAAAGGTTGTAGATTATAAATATGATAATGATGGATTAAAAGCTATTGTTGTTGAGTATGTAGTTGATGGACAAACTTATCGAATAGTTTCAGGTTCATATACAAATATGCCAAAAAGTATTGGAACAGAAGTTTCAATAAAATATGATCCAAATAATCCACAAGATGCGATTTGGACATTAGATAGTGCCAATATTATTTTGCCTATACTTGGAATAGTATTCACTTTAGCAGGTATAGTTGTTGTAATTTCAAGTATTAAAAAAGGTAAATCACATAAGAAGATTGAAAATCAAGTAGTTGAAAAAAGAAGTGAATTGTATAATGATACTGATGTTAAATCACAAGATGTACAATCAACGAATAACTATAATCAAACAATTAATCAGCAAAATTCAGATGCTGACATAAATAATCAAAATAATATATGAATACTAATATGTAATAAGGCTTAAATGATTATAGTTATTATATTAATAAGAATTAGTTTATAGTGTTGTGGTTATGAATTGGTAGAATAAAATAGTTAATTTATATAAAAGAGTTGTTTTAAAATAACTTTTTTATTTTGTGTTACAATATTATTGTGATAGGTATGAATTATGATATTTTTGAAAAATTGTCTAAATCTAAATTTAGAAGTGGATTTCATTTAAAAGATAAAGATAAATTATATGTTAAAGAAAAAGGTTTAGTTATTATAAGGAAACATGCATATGATTTTATTAATAATAGATTATCTGATATTTCTAATGTAATTGATGGTAAACAAACTCCAATGAAGGGACATCCTGTTTTTATAGCACAACATGCAACTGCTACTTGTTGTAGAGGGTGTTTGAAAAAATGGTATCATATTCCAGAATATAGATTACTTACTAAAGGAGAAATAGATTATTTAGTTGATGTTATTATGAAGTGGATAGTTAGGGAAATTAATAATTAGTTTTTTGTATTGACAATTGAATGATTATTCAATTATAATATTAATAGTTGAAAGAATATTCAACTATTAAGGAGTTAATATGTCAAAGAATGAATTTATATGTGATTGTAATGTTATTCATGAGAATGCTGTTAAAGTTGTTAAAAAAAGTATGCCTAATGAAAATACTTTTAATAATTTAGCAGATCTTTTTAAGTTAATAGGTGATACGACAAGATGTAGAATACTATTTGCTCTTGATAAAAATGAAATGTGTGTATGTGATATTGCTAATGTTCTTAGTATGACTAAATCAGCTGTATCTCATCAATTAGCGACTCTTAGAAGAAGTGGAATAGTAAGATGTAGAAAAAGTGGTAAAGAAGTATATTATACATTAGATGATGATCATATAGTTAAGTTATTTGAAATAGGTCTTACACATATTAATCATAGAATTTAAGGAGATGTTATGAAAAATTATAAATTTAAAATTGAAGGGTTAGATTGTGTTAATTGTGCTAATATATTGGAAAGTGAAATTAGTAAGATTGAAAAAATTAGTAATGTTAGTATTAGTTTTATGAGTGAAAGATTATCATTTAGTTGTGATGAAGGTAATTATGATGAAATTGTTAAACTAATTAAAAAGATTATTAAAAAAGAAGAACCAGATGTAACTATTGAGGAATTATAGTATGACTAAAAAAGAAAAGAATCAATTAATTAGAATTATTATATCTGGTATTTTACTTATATTTGGTTTTGTATTTGATATTAAATATTTTACTATTATTATATTATTGCTTTCTTATATTATTATTGGTTATGATATATTATTGAAAGCATTTAGAAATATTAAAAGAGGGTATTTTTTTGATGAAAATTTTCTTATGACAGTTGCGACAATTGGTGCTTTATGTATAGGTGATGTTAACGAGGCTGTTTCTGTAATGCTTTTTTATCAAGTTGGTGAATTATTTCAAAGTTGTGCTGTTAATAAATCAAGAAAGTCAGTATCTGAACTTATGAATATTAGACCTGATTATGCTAATGTTATAAGAGAGGGTAAGGAAGTAAAGGTTGACCCTAATGAAGTTAATATTGGTGAAATAATATTTGTTAAACCTGGCGAGAAAATTCCGCTTGATGGTGTTGTTATTCATGGGATTTCTACACTTAATACTGTTGCTTTAACAGGAGAAGTTTTACCAAAAAGTGTTAAAGAAGATGATGAAGTTTTAAGTGGTTGCATTAATAATGATGGTATTTTAAAAATAAAAGTAACTAAGAAATTTGGAGATTCTACTGTTAGTAAGATTCTTGATTTAGTTATGAATGCTAGTAGTAGAAAATCTAAATCAGAAGACTTCATTACAAAGTTTGCTAAATATTATACTCCAATTGTATGTGGTATTGCTCTTGTAGTAGCAGTGTTGCCTCCATTAATACTTAATGAATCATTTAATATTTGGGTTTATAAGGCATTATCATTTTTAGTTATTTCTTGTCCTTGTGCATTAGTTATTTCTATACCTCTTAGTTTTTTTGGAGGAATAGGTGCTTCTTCTAATATTGGTGTGCTTGTTAAAGGAAGTAACTATTTAGAAATTCTTTCAAATGTTGTTATTGTTGTTTGTGATAAAACTGGAACATTAACAGAAGGCATTTTTAAAGTACAAGAGGTTAATGCTATATCTATAAGTAATGAAGAATTAATTAAAATGGTAGCTCATGCTGAAAGTTTTTCTAATCATCCAATATCTATTTCAATTAGGGATGCTTATGGGAAGAAAATAGATACCAAAAAGGTTACTAAAACAAAAGAAATATCTGGTAAAGGTATTTATGCTAAAGTAGATAATAAGGATGTTTATGTTGGCAATGAAAAGCTATTAATTGATTTAAAAATCAAATATGATAAAGTTAATAAAGTTGGTACTGTATTATATATAGTTATAAATGATAAATATTGTGGTTATATTGTTATATCAGATAAGATTAAAGAAGATTCTTATAAAGCAATTAAAAACTTAAGAGATAATAATATTAAAAAAATAATTATGCTTACTGGTGATATTGAAAGTATAAGTAGAGAAGTTAGTAATGAACTAAAACTTGATAAATATTATGCTGAATTATTACCACAAGATAAAGTATCTATTGTAGAAAAGTTAATTGATGAAAATAATAATGGAAATTTATTATTTATTGGTGATGGTATTAATGATGCGGCTGTACTTTCATTATCAGATATAGGGGTAGCTATGGGTGGTCTTGGAAGTGATGCGGCGATTGAAGCAGCTGATGTTGTAATAATGACTGATGAAATATCAAAATTAGTAGAAGTTATTAAGATATCTAAAAAGACAATGAGAATTGTAAGAGAAAATATTATATTTGCTATAAGTGTTAAAATAGTTGTATTAATTCTATCATTATTTGGAATTGCCACTATGTGGAGTGCAGTATTTGCTGATGTAGGTGTTTCTGTTATAGCTATATTAAATGCTGTTAGAATATTAAAAAGGAAAAAGTAGTAAATCTTTTTCCTTTTATTGTTTTTTGTAAATATGTGTTTCTTGATAAGTATCTATTAGTATATATTTATTTACATCTTCTTCATCTAAGTAATTATTTAGATCACTATCTGTAATAATATAATCTGTTAGGTATTTAAAATCATGATAATAGGTTTCATATATTTTATCTCTTTTTGATATATGTGAAATGTAAGCTGAATCAGCTGCGATTGATGCAGTTTGTGGAATCTTATTGATAATGTTATGTCTTTCTTTATATTCAATATTATATTCAGCATAATCTGTAATTTTTTGTACAAATACAGGTAAAGCATAAGTTCCAAACATTAATGTTGATCCAACTATACACATAAATAGATAGTTATAATTTTTATTTTCATCTATTGATATAATAAATAAGTAAAATAAGAATGCATATATTGGATAACTATATTGAAAATTTATATCATATGAATAAATATATGTAGTCATAGTTATATAGATTATTGGGACAAGTAATATATAATTCTTAAATTTTTTAGTATTAAAAATACTGAATCCAAATGGTAAAAATATTTTTAGATAATAGTATATTTTTTCATTACTATCATTATGTGATGTTATTAGTTGTTTTATGAAATATCCTGGATTTGTAATAATTGTTTTAAATACTTCAATCATATCTGAATCAGTATTTGTTAATATTAGATTATAATATCTATTTGTCATAACAGATTCACCATATTTATTTATTAAGCTAACAACTGTTATAAAATAAATTATTGATGATATTAATGTGATAAATCCTTTCTTTTTATTATTATCAAACATCATATAGATACTAAATATCATTAGATATATTGCTGCATCTTCTTTTGTGAATAAGATTAATATGGCAAATATGGTGAATAAAGTATTATTGTTTTTTTCATAGTAGTAGAATAACCATAAAAATAGAGGAAGTAGGAACATTATTTCATGAAAATCATAATATGTAGAACATATTGATGGTGTATATATAGAATATATAAAACAAATTATTATTGTTACTATGTTTGGAAGTTTATGTGTTTTACATAATAAATAAATTGGTATTATTCCACTTACTATTAATACTGCACTACAAATTTGTAATGTAATTGGACTAGAAAATAAAAAATAGAATGGTAATATTAAATAATATATAGGTGAAAAATGTACAGCAAAATGACTTAATAGAATATCTCTTTCACATGTAGTAAGAGGTAAGCCTGTTTTTTTCATATAGTAAAACATTTGTGATGGTATTCCAAGGTCAAAGTTATATGAATTAAATGATAAATATCTAATAACACCTATTGAACCTATTATAATTAAAGATACTAAACTAAATAATATTATAACTTTTGGTGATATTTTTTTATTTAATTTTTTAAAGTTTATATCTTTTAGTTTATATTTATATATTAAATAATTTAATAAAAATAATATTAAAATATAATGAATATTTTCACTATTATATGCCCAAATATTTGATAATATTAGTGATAAAATTAATAATAAATAGTAGTCAAAATTGTTTTTTTTGATAATAATTGATATTATTGATAATACTAAAAAAATCAAGATAAATATTAGTAATATTTTATAAAAAGGTATTATCATTAGTTGCATATCAAATATTTTATATATTACTCCATATATTAACCATGATGATATTATTCTTAAAATGGAGTTTTCATTTATCATTTTATTTTTAAAAAAATTAATTATTTTCATATATTTCACCATTGTAATTATATCATACTTCTTTTTTTTACTAAATATTAATGATATAATTAATTAGGTGGTAGTACATGAAAAATAAAATAAATCAAGCTGTGATTATTGCTGGTGGTATGGGAACAAGATTAAAACCATTTACAAATACTATGCCAAAAGCAATGTATCCTGTTGATGGTGTACCTTTTATTGAACGGTTAATTTTACAAATAAAAGATTTTGGTATTAGTAATGTATTAGTATTATTAGGCTATTTGCCAGATAAAATCATAGATTATTTAGGTGATGGTAGTAAATATGGTATTAATATTGAATATGATATTTCTCCAGTAGAAAATGATACAACTGAGAGAATGATACATGCTAAAGATAAAATGAAAAATGAATTTTTATTTATGTATTGTGATAATTATTGTCCAATTGATTTTGAAAAATTAGTTAATAATTATTATAATGATACTGCTATAATTGAGTTATCTGTTTATTCTAATAGAGAAGGTTATACAAAAAATAATATTAAAATAGATGATAATTCTAATATGGTACTTTTTTATGATAAAAGTAGAGTTCAAAAAGATTTATCTGGTGTTGAGATAGGTTATTCGATAGTTAATAAAAAAGTTTTTGATATGTTAACTGATGATGAAAAAAACTTTAATAAGAATATTTTTCCTAAGTTGATTAATGAGGGTAAACTTTTTGCAACTATTACTGAGCATAGATATTATTCAATTGGTTCATTTGATAGAATGCATCTTACTGAAGAATTTTTTAAACCAAAAAGAGTTGTGTTTATAGATAGAGATGGAACTATTAATGTTAAAGCTCCAACTGCACATTATATTGAAAATGTTGAATCATTTAAATGGTTAGATGGAGCTCGCGAAGCTATTAAGTTATTAAATGATAATAATGTTATAGTTATACTTGTTACTAATCAACCAGGAGTAGCTAGAGGAGTACTTAGTATTGAATCTTTAAATGATATTCATAAAAAAATGCAAAATGATTTAAAAGCAATTGGTGCTAGAATTGATTATATTTATTGCTGTACTCATAATTGGGATGATGGTTGTTTTTGTAGGAAACCTAGTCCTGGAATGTTATATCAGGCTTCAAGAGATTTATCTTTAGATTTAACAAAGTGTATATTATTTGGTGATGATTTAAGGGATATAGAAGCTGCAAATAATGCAAACTGTAAGAGTGAGTTAATTACTTCAGAATATACTTTGCTTGAAGCAGTAAAAAAATATTTAGGAAAGTAGGTAGTAATATGATAGTTACAAAAACTCCACTTAGAGCATCGTTTTTTGGTGGTGGAACGGATTTTAAAGATTATTTTCATAAATCAAAATATGGATATGGTACAGTTGTTAGTATAGCTTTAGATATGCATGTTTATGTTGTTGTTAATAAAAGATTTGATGATAAAATAAGGGTTGTATATATTGATGATGAACTTGTTGATAATGTAGATAATATAAAACATAATATAATAAGAGAAGCTTTAAAAATAACTAATATTACAAAAGGAATAGAGGTATTTTATTTAGCTAATTTACCTATGACTAATCTTGGAATAGGGCTTGCATCTTCGAGTGCTCTTGCAGTTGGAGTACTTTGTGCATTACATGAATTTAAGGGTGAAACTGTATCAAAGGAAATACTTGCTAAAGAAGCAATTGATTTAGAAATAAATCATTTACACCAACAAATTGGTATTCAAGATCAATATGCTATTAGTTTTGGTGGATTTAATAAATATGAATTTAATAAAGATGATAGTGTTATAATAAGAAAAATTAATATTGATGATGATATTAAAAATAATTTATTTTCTAAAATATTATTATTTTATACAGGTCTTACAAGAGATTCTAGAAAGATTTTTGAAAAACAAAAAGAAACTACAATAAATAAAAGTGAAATATTAGATGAAATGGTTGAACTTGCTGATAAATCTTATGAATTATTAAATAATAAAGAATATGATGAATTTGGAAAGTTACTTAATAGAGCTTGGAATGTTAAGAAAAAGTTTGCTGATAATATTAGTAATGATTTAATTGATAAAATGTATAGTAAAGCAATAGAAGCAGGTGCAATAGGTGGTAAAATTTTAGGTGCAGGTGGTGGAGGCTTTTTACTTTTATATGTTCCATTTGATAAACAAGATAATGTGAGAAATTCATTGAAGGATTATAAAGAAGTAAAGTTTTCATTTGATGAGAATGGTACACAAGTTGTTTATAAAGATTAGGAGAAGAAGTATTATGAAAAAAGAACATATTAAAACATATTTTAATAATGAGTTAGAATCAATAAAAAATCTTGATAATAAAAAGATAGAAGAATTAATTTCTAAACTTGAAAATGCATTAATAAATAATCAAACTATTTATATATTTGGAAATGGTGGTAGTGGATCTACTGCTTCACATTTTACTGCTGACTTTAATAAATCAACATTTAGTAAAATAGATAAAAGATTTAATTTTAGATGTTTGAATGATAATATTCCAACTATGCTTGCTATATCTAATGATTATGGATATGATAATATATTTTTAAAGCAATTAAATGGTAGATTAAGTGACTCTGATATAGTTATTGCTATTTCTGGTAGTGGAAATTCTAAAAATATTATAGAAGCTGTTTCTTATGCTAAAAATGCAGGTGCATTTATAATTGGTTTTACTGGTTATGATGGGGGGAAATTATCAAAATTATCTGATTTAGAGATTAATTCTGGTATTAATAATATGCAGATTACTGAAGATATTCATTTAATTATTGAACATTTAATAATAAGTTATTTTCATAGAAATTATGAGGTGTTGTAAATGAAAACAATTTTAATAACAGGAGCTGCTGGATTTATTGGTTCTAATTTAGCTTACAAATTATATAAAGAAGGTAATAAATTAATATTAATTGATGATTTTTCTTATGGAAAGGAAGTTAATTTAAAGTTTGATGATGTTGACTTTAATGAAATAATATATAGAAAAAGTATTTTAGATGTTGAAACTATGGAAGATATATTTTCTAAAAATAAGATTGATATTGTTTATCATTTTGCTGCTGTTTCTGTGCTTCCTGATTGTCAAAATAACTCTATTAAAGCAGTTGATATTAATGTTAAAGGTACTATGTTATTATTAGAAATGTCTAGAAAATATGGTATTAAAAATTTTATTTTTGCAAGTTCTTCTGCTGTTTATGAAAATAATACAAGTTTTCCTTTAATTGAAAATAATGTTGAACTTCCTAGTTTACTTTATCCTAGTACCAAATATATGTCTGAACAATTATGTAAATCATATTATGATACATATGGTCTTCCAACTGTTTGTTTAAGATTTACTAATGTTTATGGACCTCATATAGATTGTTTAAGAAAACAACCACCAGTCATGGGATATATTATTAAATCTTTTTATGACGGAGTTAGTCCTATATTACATTCAACTGGTGAACAGCAAAGGGATTTTATTTATATTGATGATTTACTTGATTTAGCTGTTTTAGTTCAAAAAAATAAAGAATTTGATGTTGTAAATATCTCAACTGGACAAACTGTTTCAATAAATGAAATAGCTATTATTATTAGAAAACAAATGAATTGCGAAAATATTGAAATTAAATATCAAAATTCATCTCATTATTGGGATAAATATAAAGAATTGAGTGAAGGAGTTTATCCTATTAATAAAGAAAGATTAGAGCATGAAGTACTTAAATATACATGTTTGTCTTATGAACATGCATATAAAAAATATGGATGGAAACCTAAGGTATCTTTAGAAAATGGTATTAAAAACACTATTAATTTTTCTGTTAATGTTTTAAAAGGTGATAATAATGAATAAGATATCATTGATTATTCCTTGTTATAATGAAGAAGAATCTATACCTTATTTAACTGTTGAATTAAACAAATTAATAAAAAAAATGAATTATGTAGAATTTGAAATTATTATGGTTGATAATTGTTCTAATGATAATACTTTAAAATTATTGAAAGAACTTAATAAAAAAGATAAGAGATATAAATATATTTCTTTTTCTAGAAATTTTGGTAAAGATTCCTCTATGTATGCAGGACTTGAAAATTGTACTGGTGATTATGCTGCGATATTGGATGCAGATCTTCAAGATCCTCCTGATTTAATTGTTAAGATGTATGATTTAATTAAAAATGGTGATTATGATTGTGTCGCAACATATAGAGAAAATAGAAAAGGTGAGCCTTGGTTTAGAAGTTTTTTAGCTAATTCATTTTATAAAATTATTAATAAATTATCTGATTATGAAATTAGAAGTGGTGCAAGAGATTTTAGACTTATGAATCGTAAAATGATTAATGCAATTTTAGAATTAAATGAAGTTGAAAGATTTACTAAAGGTATTTTTTCTTGGGTAGGTTTTAATGTTAAGTGGATATCTTTTGAAAATCATGAGAGAGTAGCTGGTGAGACAAAATTACCTATGAGAAGTGCTGCTAATTATGCGGTTAGAGGTATTGTTTCTTTTTCTACTGTTCCTCTTAAATTAGCTTCTGTAATTGGTTTTATTTTTTGTTTAGCAGCTTTAATTTATATTTTGTATGTAATAATTAATTACTTATTTAATGCTTCATATATCGCTCCAGGGTATTCATCATTAATGTGTGTTATTCTCTTAGGTTTTGGATTAACATTATTAGTATTAGGTATAATTGGTCAATATATTGCTCAAATGTATAATGAAGTTAAAAACAGACCAAAGTATATTATAAATGAATGTAGTAGTGATATAAAAAAGATGTAAATTTATTTCTTACATCTTTTTTTGTATTGAATTGCTAATAATATTAATAATGTAGTTATAGATATTATTGAGCCAATGATCATTGTATTGTTTTGATATTTAATTTCTATTGTATGATTTCCTTTTTTAATATCAAATCCAAGTAATGCAGAATTTATCATATATGTATCTACTTTTTTACCGTCTATATATACTTTTAAATCATCATCATAAGGTATAGATGTATATATTACTTTATCTGTTTCTATTTCCGCAGTAGCTTTTATATATGATTCTTTATATGTAATAATATTAATCTTATCTTCTAATAAAATATCATTTGCTTCTTCAAATTGATTTTTATTTAAATAAAATACATCTATATCATTATTTTCATAATATGTACCAACTATTATTTTATATGTATCTTCTTCATTAGTGAAATTAACAAGAATATTTTCATTATGTTTTTCTGATGTTATATAATAATTAGTATCAACTAAATCTAAAACATAATCATTTCTAAAATATAATACATCATTAATTATATAATAATCTAAGTCATAATTATCATAAAAATAATTATTAGTGTTACTATTTTTAATTGTATATTCAATTACTGACATTCCATCAATATAATCTATTGTTTTTTTATTTATAATTTCAGATTTACTAAATACATCATCAATTCCAGTGGCATATTTAATAAAGTTATATTGATTTAATATTGGATTGTTTTGGCTTATTTCTAACTCTTTTATCTCTTTATTAACACTATATAATAAATTTGTATCATAATTAAATTTATATGTACTAAATTTATCATTTTGATCTATTTCAGTATAGTTATCAATATCATAGTTATATCCTAAGATATATTTAATATCAAACATTAAGTTATAAATAGGTGTATTAAGAAAATATTCATAACTGTTTATTAAGTTTCCACCAGTACCAAGGTTATGTTGCATTAGTGCCATTCTTTCATATGCCATAGAGCTAAATGTTGTTATTCCATTGTAGTTATACCAAGAACTATCATTAAGTGTTGTTGAGAATGTTTTTTCAAGTCTATAAAAGTTATTTTTTTCTTCTTTATCTAATTTATTAATTGTATCTTTAATTTCATCATAATGATAATAGAACTCTTCTTTATTATCTGATAAATTCCAATTGTAATTTATATTGTACCCCATTTCTATTGATACTATAAGAATTAAACCATAGTATATATATTTAATTGTTTTTCTATCATAAAAGTATATTAAATATAATATAAAATATATTGTCATTAAAATTAAATTAGTTAATAATGTATCACTATCTATTACTTCTAAATAATATATTTTAAATATTAATAGTAATATCATAATTAATGTATATACAACTATTACAATCATTGGTTTTATATCTTTTATATTTTCTATACTATAAGCAGCAATTATCATCAATGTGAATGAATATAAGTATGAATATCTATATGGAAGGTCATTAGGTACATGTAATGCATGAAATATAAAATCTAATTGTGGTATAAAAAATGCTGAGGTTATTATTCCTAATATTACTAAATATGTTATTTTTGTTTTTAATTTTATTTTAGTATTGAATATAAATAATAATAGAAGTGCTACTGCAATAATTCCACATGATACATTAGGTTCATTTGAAATATCTGTTTTTAGAACTGTTGTTGTTATTGCTGATAAATGACCTACTATATAATCAGTAAAAGTGAAATTATAATATTGACTTGTTGGCCATGCATCATTAGTTGCACTTGTTGTTCCTAAACTTTTTAAAAGTGATATTCCAAAGAATGATATTAATAATCCAACTACTATTGATGATATAGTGAATATTAAAACTTTTTTTGATACTTCTTTTAAATACTTTTTTTTCTTTAATGATTTAAAATCTAATTTATAAATAAAATAACATATAAAGTAAATAACTGAATATAAGCAACACATGTATCCCATAAAGTAACTTGATATAATCATTATAGTAAGTGAGAATATGTATAGTAAGTATTTATTTTTATTAATAATATTTTCTATTCCAAGAACAATTAATGGTAATAATGCCATACTATCCATCCACATTATATTCCAGTAATATGCCACAAAATAATTACTAAATGCATATAATAAGCTTAGTGAAATAAATAATTTATTCTTTTTATTAAACTTTTTTTCTAAGAAGTAATTAAATATAGCAGCTGTTAAACTGACTCTTGTCATTATTATAAATGAGAAACCTGTTAACATTGTTTTTTCTGTAAATAATAACATTATTATATTTAATGGACTTGATAAATAATTAAAAAAGTTTCTATATATTGGTAGGCCCGTGGACATACTAAATGAGTATATTAATGATTTTCCATTTAATATTCTATAACATAATTCTTTGAGCATTGGTCCATATTGATGATAAAAATCAATTTGTAATGTTGTAAATGTACCATATGGTGTAATATCATTAATATAAAATACTATATTAATTGTAATAAAAGCTATTATAAATGTTAAAATTGTTTCTTTATTATTTTTAATTATCTTTTTCATATACATCTATTTTATTATATCTATTAAATTATAAATATACAATATTTTTTGTTATCGTTGTATTGATTTGATTATTGTTATTGTGATATAATTTTTTTAAGGTGATGATATGGAAAAGAGTGAAGGGGATAAAAGAATATTAATTATAGGAATAATAGTTATAGTTATAATTTTATTTATCTGGTTTTGGCCTAATAAGTCTGAAAAAACAGATACTAATATTAATGAACAAAATAATAATTATTTATATACTTGGACATCTGATAAGTTTGTATATACTGATCCAGAAACAAGTGAATCAAAAGAATATTATTTTCAAAATTATAAATTTGATTTTTATGTAAATGAAATGAATATTTGTTATGTTAAGAATAATGAATGTGAGTCTCATAAGTATTCAATTACTGATAATAGAATTTTGAATATTGAAGAGGAGTCAGAAATATCTAATTTTAGTGGTCAATTTTTCTTGGATTTTAAAGATGATTATGTTTTGATTTCTAGTAATAGTGATAGTGGAGAGAATACAATATTTAAATTTTATATAACTGGAGGTTCTAAGTAATGAAAAAGAAATTAACTTTATTAGGAACATTATTTTTACTTTTAGTTTTTAATGTTAATGCTAAGATAAATAATAATTATAATATATCAGCAGAATATTCTAATAAATATATTCAAACATTTAAGGATAATGATAAATATATTCTTAAAAGTAGTGGAAGTTTTATAATTCCATTTAGTTATGAAAATGGCACTTTATCTAAAAATAGTTTATATAAGACTGGTGGTATGATTAGTTTAACTGAGTTTAAGAGTACACTTGTTAATAATGATTCATATCTATTGTCTGGTCAAGAATACTGGACTTTGACTAGTAAAGATTCCATTTCAAATTATTTTATTACATATAGTGGAGAGAAATATAAGGATTTATCTAATGAGTCTGGGTTAAAAGTAACTGAACATATTGAAGAATCTGTTAAAGTTTATGGAAGTGGAACTTATAATGATCCATGGACTTTCTCACCAAAATATAATGTTACTGTTAAAAACACTACTCCTAGTTATGGAAATGTAACTGCAGAAACTAATGTAGTATATGGTGGAGATTCAGTTAAAATAGTTTTAGAACCAAAACCAGGGTATGAATATGCGAGTGATACTTGTAGTGGTATGATTGGATATTCAAGAAGTGAGAATAATGTAATAATAAATGATGTTCAAAAAGATATTATATGTTCATTTACATTTAAACCAAAATCATTTAGTGTTTCATATGACTCAAATGGTGGTAGTATATGTAATCCAAGTAGTAATGTTCAAAAAATTGGTGATGCATATAATTTAAATTGTACACCAACTAGAAATGGATTTGATTTTGATGGTTGGTATACTGAACTTGATGGTGGCACTAAATTAACTACAACTACAAAAATTAGTAATTATAATAATCATTCAATATATGCTCATTGGACAGCAAAATCAATAGCATTATCAAATCAAAGTTTTCAAACTTATTATAGTTCTGCTCAAATTAGTTTTGCTATGGTAAGTGCTAGTGGTGGAAGTGGACTTTATACTTATACAATAACTGGTGATAGTGCAGATAAGTTTAGTATTTCTGCTAATACTATTTATGTTACTGCTGGTACTGGAATTGGAACTTATACATTAACAGTTACAGCTACTGATGATTATTCAGGTTCTACTGCAACAGCTGTATTTACTGTGACTATTAAACAGCAAACAACGACTACAAAGAAAAGTACAACAAGTGCTAAAGCTACAACTATTAGAACAACGACTAGAGATGATGAGATTGATACCACAAGAAAGTCTACTACAACTACAAAAAAAGCAACTACTACAAGTGGTACAACTACAACAAATAAGGTAACAACTGTAAAGGGAACAACAACTACAAAGAAAGCCACTACGACAACAAAGAAGACGACAACAACTATAAATGCAATAACTTCTATAAAAGTAACAACAACTACAAAGAAAACTACAACTACAACAAAGAAGATAACAACGACTACAAAGAAAACTACTACAACAACAGCAGTGGCAGTTACTTGTTCTTCAATAACAAATTCTTCTGATTGTGCAAAAGCATCAGGATGTATTTGGAGACAGGGAGCTTGTTATCGTGGTACTGTTACTACTACTGCATACACAACAACAACTACAAAAATACCAACAACTTGTACAGCAATTAAAAATTCTTCTGATTGTAGTAGTTCAGGATGTATTTGGAGACAGGGAGCTTGTTATTCTGGTAGTGGAACAACAACTACTACAAAGAAGGCAACAACGACTACAAAGAAAGCAACTACAACTACAAAGAAGGCAACTACAACTACAAAGAAAGCAACTACAACTACAAAGAAGACAACGACTACAAAGAAAACTACAACTACAAAGAAGACAACGACTACAAAGAAAACTACAACTACAAAGAAGACAACAACTACAAAAAAGACTACAACAACTAAAGGTGTATCATGTAATTGTACTAGTGGAAAGAATTGTGTTGGTGGATATACTTGTTATGATAATGTTTGTTGTGCATAATAATTAAGGTAAACTATTTAAAAGTTTACTTTTTTTTGTTATAATAAATTCATGAAAATATTTAGTGATTGGAAATTTTGGGTTATATTATATTTAATATCAGCTGTGATTTTTGCTCAATCTTTTAAAAAGTCTAATAGAAATATGAAAAATGCTAGTCTTTTAACAATATTATTAGAATTATTTACAGCGGTTTTTTCTATATTTTTTATTCCATTTTTTAAATTTACAATTCCTACTGATATATCTATATATTTAATATTAATAGTTGTTGTTATGATTTATGCAGTAACTGATAGATTAAATATAGAAGCTAGATATGGACTTGATCCTTCTGTATTTAGTATGTTAAAACAATTATCTACAGTATTTTTGATAATATTAGGTTTTATATTTTTAAAAGAAAAAATAGTTTTTAAAAAAATAATAGGTTCAATAATTATAATATTTGCTAATTTGTTACTTGCATTTGATAAAGGAAAAATCAAAATAAATAAATATTTTATTATGTCATTTATATCTAATTTTCTTTTTGCAGTAGCAATGTTAATTAATGTTAATATATCTAATAATTTTAATATTGGTTTTTATACAATATTAACTGTGTTTTTACCATCTGTATTGATATTTCTTTTTGGAAAGTATAAGATTAAAGACTTGGTTTTGGAATTTGATTTATATGATAAGAAAACATTTTTATTATCGGCTTTTACTTGGTGTTTGATGTTAATATCATCAGTTAAAGCATATGAGGTTGGTAATGTTACTATTGTTGCTCCTTTATTAACATTAACTGCTATATTAAATACTATATATGAATTTATTATAAATAAAAATAAAAATAAATTAATTCAGAAGATTATTGCTTCAATTTTAATATTAATTGGTGTTATAATAATAAAGATGTAAAAGGAGAGGTGTTTATGTTTATTTTATCTTTATGTGATGTACCTGAGGTTATAGAAGTGTTACAAATTGTTGAAATTATTATATTAGCTTTTAGAATAGCTGCTCCTATAATTCTAATAGTATCTGGTATGATTACTTTGATGAATACTATTAAGACAGGTAATGAAGATTTGCTTGCTAAATCTAAGAAAGTTCTTATTAATAAGATTATTGCTGCAGCTTTAATATTCTTTGTTCCTATGCTTGTTGAAATTATAATTTTAGTCGCAGGTGGGGATACTGATTATAAGAATTGCATTAATGTTAATGAGAGTAGTGTAAATTCAGTTTATTCTGTTACTGTTGATAGATATTTTGATTCTTCTCAAAATTCTATCAATAAAATTATTAATGAAGAATATTAAATAGGTTAGTGTTATGATAAATATTGTATTATTTGAACCAGAAATTCCAGCTAATACTGGTAATATTATGAGAACTTGTGTTGCGACTAATTCTCATTTGCATTTAATTAAACCATTAGGATTTAGTTTAGATGAAAAATATATTAAAAGAGCTGGTGTTAATTATATTGATAAATGTATTTATACTGTTTATGAAAATATTGATGAATTTTTTGAAAAGAATAAAGGTGAATATTATTTTTTAACTAGATATGGTCATAAACCTCATACTAGTTTTGATTATAGTGATAGTTCTAAAGATTATTATTTCTTTTTTGGAAAAGAAAGTACAGGTATACCACCTCAAATATTAAAACCATATATTGATAGATGTATGAGAATGCCAATGACTGATAATGTTAGGGCTTTAAATTTATCTAATACTGTTGCGATAATGACATATGAAGCATTAAGGCAGCAAGGATATCAAGGATTATTATTTGATGAACCACATAAAAGTAAAAATTTTATTGAAGAGAGTTAACTCTCTTTTATTTTAATCTATTATATGTTACAATTTTATTATGAAAAATATAGATAATAATGTTAAAGTAATAATTATAGTAATTATATTATTCTTTGTACTTGGGATAATAGGTTTTATGATATCTTTTAATTCTAAAAAGAATTCTGCTAATTATATTAGTTGTCCTGTTACAAAGTATACTATTGTTAGTGGTACAATAATTACCAATGAAATGTTGGATGTGAAGAAATTTGAATCTTCTGCTAATTATATTTGTTCATCTAATCTTATTGTTGGAAAATGTATTAATGAAAATGTAATGGTTGAAAAAGGAAGTAGAATAAAGAACTCTGATTTGGTTGATTGTGAGGTATAATAATGGAAAATAAGAAAACAATTTTTACATTAATATTTTGTTTAGTATTGGTATTGATTGGTACTTTTGTTAATAAACTTGTTTTTGGTGGTGATACTGAAGTTCAAGATAAAGGAAAAAACTATAATGAACTTGTAAGCAGAGGATATTCTGAAGTATATTTAAAAGATAATATTGAGTTTAATAAAGGTTATATAGTACTTTCAAAAGATGATGAAAATTATATTGAGAATGATAAATTATATATTGAAATTGTTGATGATATAGTTGTTTTTAAATATTTAGATACTAATTATGAGTTAGAAGTTAGTTCTGTTATAGATTATTATATATATTCTAATAATGAAGTATTTTATGTATATCTTTTGACTAGTGATAATAAGATATATTTTTCTTATTATAGATATGAAATGAATGAAAAAATTGAAAATATAGTACTAAATCTTAATAAGAATTTTTCTATAATTAAGACTGATAAAAAAATAGTTTCTTTTAAGAAAGTAAAAACTCATTATGTAAATTCTAATGGTTCTGTATATGAAATATTAGTTGGTGAGGATATTAATAATGTTGAGTATTTTATAATAAATGGTACTGTTCTTGAAACTGTAGTGGATCATGAATATTATGATATTGTTTATCATTTTGATGATAATATTTATGTTAAAAATGATGGTATTTTAATGATTGATAATATTGATTCTTTATTTAGGGTTAAATATATTTTAAAGGATTATTTTGTATCTAAAGATAATTATTTATATAATATAAGTAATGGAAATATAAGTAAAGAATATAATATGAAAATAAAGTATATGTTTTATTATAAATATGGTAATATATTGAAATTAGGTATTATATTTGAAGATGATTCTATTAAACATTTGGATTTACTTATAAAAGATTATGATTATGAGATTCAAGGAATTAAGATTGAAGATAAAAAATAGTTGACATAATTATGTCAATTTTTTTTATATTAGTTGTTTAGTTATTATAAAATAGTTATATTATTAATATAGGGAGATGGTAAAAGTGATATATCCTTCAATTGATAAACTACTAAATATTATTGATTCTAAGTATAAACTTGTTCATATCGTAGCTGATAGGGCAAAGGTTATGAAAGAACATAAGCATTTTCAAATGTCTGAAAGTGAATATGTTTCTAAAAAAGAAATAGGTAGAGCTTTAGAAGAGATTGATAAGGGATTAATTGTTGTTAAAGAGAATTAGTTCTTTTTAATAAAATGCTAGGACTAGCATTTTTTTTTATTTTGTGGTATATTCTTTATAGCATTTAAACTTTTATTTGGGGAGAGTGATATTATGAGTAAAATTAATATAATGAGTTTAGGTGGACTTAATGAAAATGGTAAAAATTTATATTTAGTTAGTGTTAATGATAAAATATTAATATTTGATTGTGGTATGAAATATGCACCAGAAAAGATGTATGGTGTTGATTATGTTATACCAGATTTTTCATATTTAATTGAGCATAAAAATGATATTGTTGGTGTGTTTATAAGTCATCCACATAGGGAAAATATGGGAGCTCTTACTGATTTAGTTAAGGCAATACCAGATATTAATGTTTATGCGGCTGCTTATACTAGTGAGATTATTAAATATGAGTGTGCTGAACAAAAACTTGAAATAAAGAATTTACATACTATTAAAGCACATAAGAAGATTGATTTTAATAAGGATTTTAGTGTATTTCCATTTAGTGTGACTCATAGTAGTCCTGAAACACTTGGTTATTCAGTTAATACTAAGGATGGAGCTATTATATATATGGCTGATTTTGTTATTGATCCTACTATGAATGGAAATTATGATATGGATTTAGGTAAACTTGCATATATTGGTAAACAAGGTGTTCTTTGTTTAATGTCAGAAAGTGTGTTTGCTGAGAAGAAAGGACATACTTCTCCTAATCATAAACTTGAAAGTTTTTTTAAAAAAATTGTTGATAAAGCAGAAGGTAGAATTATATTTACTGTTTTACCACTTCATATTTATACAATGCAAGAAATATTTAATTCATTAAAAGGTAAGAATAGAAAAGTTGTTATTATGGGTAAAGAACTTCATAGTATTGTTTCTATATGTATTAAAAATAATTATTTAGATATTGAAG
The DNA here is from genome assembly GCA_964649575.1 of uncultured Clostridium sp. GTDB lineage: Bacteria > Bacillota_I > Bacilli_A > RF39 > UBA660 > CAG-1000. Next base: position 26,368 of record CAZYRI010000008.1, read on the forward strand.
AAGATATGATTGGTAATTTAACTAATTTAAAGGATGAGAATACTGTTATTTTGATTAGTAATGATAGGGAAACACCATATTCTAATATTAATAGAATTATTAATGGTCATGATAAGTTTATTAGTTTGCTTAAAACAGATACTATTTGTTTTGCTGAACCAAGTTATGATGCTTATGAAAAGTTACTTGTTAAAATAATGAATGAACTTGCTATTAAAGGTGTTAATATAGTACCAATTCCAAAAGGAAAGAGTGTTCGTCATCATGCTTCTAGTGAAGATTTGATGATGCTGATAAAATTATTTAATCCTAAATATTATATGCCTATTAAAGGTGAATATAGATATCAAGTTGAGAATGGTAATTTAGCATATAAAGTTGGTATTTCAAAAGAAAATATATTACTTAAAGAAAATGGTGATATAGTTACATTTGTTGATGGAAAGTTAGTTGATAATTTTGATAGGGTCTTTGTTGATGATATATTAATTGATGGTAATTTTTCTGAAGATGTAGGTGAACTTGTTCTTAAGGATAGAGAACTTTTAAGTAGTAATGGGCTTGTTGTTATTTCAAGTACTCTTAGTAAGAAAGATAAAACTATTGTTATTGAGCCTGAAGTTATAACAAGAGGATTTATTTATGCTAAAGATAATATGGATATTATTAGTGAAGTTAAGAGAATAGCTCTTGAAGTAATTAAAGAAAATACATTTTCAAATAAATATGCTGATTATGTAAAAATAAGAAATGATCTTAGAGAAAAAGTGGGAGCTTATTTATATAAAGAAACTCAATGCAAGCCAGTTATTTTAACTGTTATACAAGAAATATAGGAGGTATTATGATATATTTAGATTATAGTGCAACTACACCAGTAGATGAAAGAGTTCTTGATTCTTATTGTAAGGTTACTAGGGAATTTATAGGTAATGCTAATTCTATACATACTCTTGGTGTTAAATCTAAGGAGTTGTTATTACAAGCTACTAATCAAATTGCAGAGATACTTAATTGTCATCCAAAGGAATTAATATTTACAAGCGGAGCAAGTGAAAGTAATACTACTGCGATTAAAGGTGTAGCATTTAGATATGTCAAAAGGGGAAGACATATTATAACTTCTAAACTTGAACATAAAAGTGTTCTTGAAGTTATGGGTTATTTAAGTAACATAGGGTATGAAGTTGATTTTGTTGATATTCTTCCTAATGGTCAAGTTGATTTAAAACATTTAGGTGAACTTATAAGAGATGATACTATACTTGTTAGTATATGTGCTGTTAATTCTGAAACCGGTTTTAGACAACCTCTTAAAACTATAAAGCAAGTTATTAATAAAAAGAATCCTAATGTTATATTCCATAGTGACTTAACACAAGCGGTTGGTAAAACTAAATTTTATTTAAGTGATTTAGATTTAGCTAGTTTTTCTAGTCATAAGATATATTCACCAAAAGGTGTTGGAATTTTATATAAGAAAAGAGATTTACAAATTGATACATTAATATATGGTACAACTGAAAATTGTCCTTTTAGAGGTGGGACACCTGCTTTACCACTTATTGTATCTTTTGCTAAAGGTATGAGACTTGCTAATGATAAATTAGAATCTAATATTAAAAAATGTGAAAAATTAAAAAGTGAATTATTGAAAGGACTTTCAAAATATCCTATACAAATAAATTCTAATGATTTATGTGTACCTCAAATTGTTAATTTTAGTTTACTTAAGATTAAATCTGAAACATTTGTACATGCTCTTGAAAGATATGATGTATATGTATCTACTACAACTGCTTGTTCAAGTTTAGAAGAAAGTACAGTATTAAAGGCTATATCTAATGGTGATAAGAGTGTATCTACTACATCAATTAGAGTTAGTTTAAGTCATTTAACTACTATGACTGAAATACATGAGTTTTTAGAAATATTTGATAAGGTATGGAATGAATTATTATTAAAATGAAAAAAGTTATATTAATTAAATATGGTGAACTAACTACTAAAAAAGATAATAGAAAATTTTTTATTAAGACATTAAGAAATAATATTCTTGATAAACTTAATAGTTATAATATTCTTGTGACTGATGATTATTATCGTATGTTTATTGAAGTAGAAGAAGATGATATAGATAGTATTATTGATAAGCTTACTTGTATATTTGGTATTCACGAAATAGCTGTTTGTTATAAAGAAGAAAATGTTAATGAAGAAGAAATAAAAAAAGTATGTCTAATGATAATGAAAGAAGAAGATTTTTGTACTTTTAAAGTTGAAACTAAGAGAAGTGATAAGAGTTTTCCAATTAAATCTATGGATATGAATAATATTATAGGTTCATATATACTTAAAAATATTGAATGTAATGTTGATGTTCATAATCCAGATGTTCTTCTTAATATTGAGATTAGAAAAGAAGGATTTTATGTTTATACAAAAGGTATTAAGTGTTTAGGTGGTTATCCAGTTGGTACTTTAGGAAGAGGGCTTTTGATGCTTAGTGGTGGTATTGATTCTCCTGTTGCTGGATATATGACTATTAAAAGAGGTGTTGAACTTTATTATTTATATTTTGAAAGTAGACCTCATACTAGTATAGAAGCTAGAAATAAAGTAAGAGATTTAGCAAGGAAACTTGAAAAATATAATACTAATGGTAAGTTAATGGTAGTTAATTTTACTAAAATTCAAGAAGCAATATATAAGAATTTAGATACAACATATCTAATTACAATAATGAGAAGAATGATGTATAGAATAGCCGAAAGAGTTGCTAAAAAGAATCATTGTTTAGCTATTATTAATGGGGAAAGTGTAGGACAAGTTGCTAGTCAAACATTATCAAGTATGGTTGCTGTTAATGATGTTACAAATTATCCTATTTTAAGACCTCTTTGTTCATTTGATAAATTAGATATAATTGAAATATCTAAGAAAATAGATACATATGAAATATCAATTCTTCCTTATGAAGATTGTTGTACTGTTTTTGTTCCTAAACATCCTGTTATAAATCCTAATTTAAAACATATTTATGATGAAGAAAATAAATTAGATTTTAATAGTTTAATAGATGAAGCTGTTAATACTATTGAAATAGTTGATTTAAATGAAATTAAAAGTGATTTGTTATAGTCACATTTTAGTATAATTTTATTATTTATATACATAATATTTAATGGTGAATAATATGCTTATGAATAATAAATTTAGTAAAAGAAATAGTTTACTTTATAAAATGAAATGTATTAATACTAGAAATATAGAGTATCAAGAATGTGATAATTTTGAATATGATAGAATAGAAAAATATAGTGATAAGTGTTGTATTAAAAAATAAAATAGTCATTGAACTATTTTTTTTATTAAAAAAGAAGTGTTTCGTCATTTTATTTCGAATAATAATAGTAGGAGGAAAATAAGATGATAGAAGAATTAAGA
>CAZYRI010000009.1:0-27952 GCA_964649575.1 uncultured Clostridium sp.
CTAAATTTAAGCAATTTTGATACAAGTAATGTTACAAATATGGATAGTATGTTTTATAATAGCCAAGCTACAACCCTAAATTTAAGCAATTTTAATACCCATAATGTTACTAATATGAACTTGATGTTTACTAATAGTGTGGCCACAACCCTAGATTTAAGTAGCTTTGATACCAGTAATGTTACTGATATGAATGGCATGTTTTCTAATAGTCAAGCCACAACCCTAGATTTAAGTAATTTTGATACGGGTATGGTAACTGATATGGGTTGGATGTTTTCCAGTAGTAAAGCCACAACTTTAGATCTAAGTAATTTTGATACCAGTAAAGTGACTGATATGTCTGCAATGTTTCAGAGTAGCAAAGCCACAACCCTAAATTTAAGTAATTTTGATACGGGTATGGTAACTGGTATGGGTTGGATGTTTCATAATAGCAAAGCCACAACCCTAAATTTAAGCAATTTTGATACAAGTAATGTTACAAATATGGATAGTATGTTTTCATTTAGTAAAGCCACAACCCTAGATTTAAGCAGTTTTGATACCAGCAATGTAACTAATATGAGTGAAATGTTTAAATATTCTAGCAAACTAAAAACAATATATGCGAGTGATAAATTTAATACCGATATGGTCACTGATAGTACAAATATGTTTGCCAGTTGTTCATCTTTAGTTGGTGGTGCTGGGACAAAACATTATTCAACTAAAGTAGACAAAACCTATGCCAGAATAGATGGAGGAACAAGTAGCCCTGGATATTTTACAGCTAAATAAGAGTCAATAATTGATTCTTTTTTATTGAAATTAAAACAATTGTAAAAGTCTATTAAATATGCTATAATCTAAACGACAAAAGAAAGGAAACGATAACTATGTTTATAGACGAAGTAAATTTAAAACTTATTGCTGGTAAAGGTGGAGATGGATGTACTTCATTTTTAAGAGAAAAATATGTACCTTTAGGGGGCCCAGATGGTGGTAATGGCGGTAAAGGTGGAAGTATAATTTTTAAAGCTGATAAAGGTCTTCGTACTCTTATTGATTTAAGATATAAGAAAATAATAAAAGGTAATAATGGCAATATGGGTAGAGGAAGAAATCAAACTGGTCAGTCAGCAGAAGATATAGTTATTGTTGTTCCAATTGGTACTACTATTAAAGATACAGATACTAATTTAATCATTTGTGATTTAGTTACTGATGGACAAGAGTGTACAGTTGCTCATGGAGGAAGAGGCGGTAAAGGAAATGCTGCTTTTATGACTAATAAAAATAAAGCACCATATACAAGTGAACTTGGTGAACCTGGAGAAGAAAGAAATGTGCTTTGTGAACTAAAATTACTAGCTGATGTAGGCCTTGTAGGATTTCCAAGTGTTGGTAAAAGTTCATTAATATCTGTAATAAGTGCAGCTAAACCAAAAATAGCTGATTATCACTTCACAACTCTTGTTCCAAATTTAGGAGTAGTAAAAGCTGGTGACTATAGTTATGTAGTAGCAGATCTTCCAGGAATGATAGAAGGTTCTAGTGAAGGAATTGGACTTGGAGATAAATTCTTAAGACATGCTAGCCGTTGTAAAATTGTAGCTCATGTTTTAGATATGGGACAAGTAGATGGAAGAGATGTTATAGAAGATTATAAAATAATAAGAAACGAAATTAAAAAATATGATGAAAATTTATATAATAAAAAAGAAATCATAGTTGCAAATAAAATGGATTTACAAGTTTCAAAAGAAAATTTAGAAAGATTTAAAAAAGAATTTCCAGAATTAGAAATTATAGAAGTTAGTGCAGCTACAAAAGAGGGAACTAAGGAATTAATATTTAAATTAAAAGAATTATTAGAAAGTCTTCCAGAAGAAGAATTATATAATAAAAATGAATTTGAAGATTATGTATTATATGAATTTAAACATGAAAAGCCATATAAAATACAAAAAATTGGTGAAGGTAAGTGGAGAGTTACTGGAGACGAGTTAGAGAAACTTTTAAAAATGACTAGATTTAATTCAGATGAATCTGCTTTAAGATTTGCATCTAAATTAAAAAGACTTGGTATTGATGCAGAATTAAAAACACTTGGTGCTAAAGAAGGAGATACAGTTCAAATTTTAGATCAAGAGTTTGAATATGAAGAAAGATTATATTAATAAAAAGAATAAATATTTTTTGGGGGAAATATGTTTTGGTGGATTAATTATAAGAATATATTAGATTATATAGAATTTAGTGCTGATAGTAGTGAACAAAAAGAAAAAATTATTTCAAAAAATATGAAATCTATATCATCTAAAATAAATAAATTAGATGTTGATAAAATAATTCATTATTTATTAGATGTAGACTTACCATTATCAGTAAGAAAACTAATTAATGATAAAGTAAATGAATTATATAGAATAAAAGATTCTATTATGCTTAAATTAGTAGCTAATAGATTTTTTAGCATTGAAGAATTATATCATTTACATATTAATTATCCAAATAATGATTTTATAGATAATATTATTAGAGAGAAAAAAACTGATTCTTCATGTAGAATTATTTTGAATAAAACAATGCCACTTGAATATAGGAAAATGTATATTGATGCATATAAAGAAGATGATAAGGTATTGTGTAGTATTTTAAAAATTACAAATGATGAAGAAGTAATATCTTATATTATCAATAAGAAGAATTATTCAAATTATGTAATAGTATCAATATTATTTGATTTAGATATTGATGATAAAATTAAAAAAGAATTTTTAGAAAAACAAATCAATTCTGAGAATATCATAAAAGTTTTATCATCTCCATTAGTAACAAATAAAAAAAGAAGAAAAGAGATAATAGAAACAAAGTATAATGATTTAGTTTTAGCTGTTTCTAAATTAAATAAAGATGAAATTAGTTCAATAATTAAATATGATAATTATAACCATGAAACAATGGATTTAATAATAAGAAATAGAAGAGAAACATTAGAAGAAATAATAAGAGAAATAAAGGTAGAAAACTTATTATCAAATATAATTAATTGTTCACATGCACCACTAGTTGATTTAATAATTAAGATAAGAAGAAATGATCTTGGAATTGCATTAAAGAAAAATAAATATCAAAACTTAGCAAGTATTTTAGCTTACCCAGCAATACCACAAGAATATAAGGAAATAATACTAAAAAATGAAAGAAAACAATTAGAAAATGATATCTGTAATCTAGATATATTTGTAATACTTTCATATTTAAAAAGTGCAGGACTTAATGAATCAATTAAGAAATTATTTTTTGATATAAGATTTAGTGATATAACAAAAGAATTAACAAATTTTTCAATTTATCAAATAATGAGCTATTATTTTGATGAAAATTGTTATGAAGGTTTAAGTAGAGTAATTGTTAAATTATGTATAAATGATACTAATATATTTAGAATACTAAATAGTCAATATTTAAAAAAAGAAAAATGTATTTATTTATTAAATGAAAAGAAACATTTAATTGTAGAAATATTAAATGGCATGGAATTATCTGATTTAGTAGAAATGAAAGTAGAACCAGATATTCCAATGGAATTTAAAGAAATAATTGTAGAAAATAATAAAGAATTAATAAGAAAAAGATTAACAGAATCAATAGGATTATCTTTTACACTAGCATCTAATTCAAAAGAAGTACCATACTCTATAAAAGAAATACTAATAGAAGAATTAAATTTAAATAAAGATGAAGCAGATAATATATTTATATTAAGTAAATATTGTAACCATGATGTATTACTAAAAAAATATAATGAATTAAAAGAATATATAAATAGTTTAAAAATAGATTTTTCAGCATTCATACAATATGGAGTAGGAAGTACAAAATATAAAGATTGGTTTAATTCAATAAATAATATAATAGTTAAAAATAAGAAAGATGACTTTAAGATTGTAAAAGAATATTTCTTTAAAAAATATTATAATACTTCAAATGATAATGCAATAAATACAATTGAAAACTTTTTAGAAATATTAGCTAATTTTGATAAATATTATGATTTATTTATGTACTATGCGACTAATAATTATGTTTTATCAAAAGAAGAAAAAGAAAATATAAATTTCTTATTTAGTAATGAACAAGCAGTTATAGTTAAAGAACCAAAAGATTTAAGTAAAGCTAGAAATGAATTATGTGAAAAATATAAAAGAATGATAGATAAAGAAGATTTAACACTAAATGAAATAAGAGAAATGTTTAATAATATATTGTTTTGTGGTTCTAATAAGATAATTAATAGAATAGGTGGAACACTAGGGCTTGCAAAGTTAAAATCAAAGAATAGTAATTCAACTACTATAACTGATTATATAGATATTTTAATGGAATATGTATCTTTAATAGAATTAGTTAATCTATCTACCGATACTGAAGGATTAAAGAAAGCATTTAAATCACTTTTAGATAATAATACAGAAGAATTTATTAAGATACAAAGTGAATATAATAAGTTATCAGATAGAATTAAAAAACTATATGAATTAGATTCACAAATAAATTTAACTAAAGTTGATAAAGTAAAAAATATGAGTTCAGTATATAATGAAGAACTAAGTGAAAAGTATGGAACAACTACACTTGATTTTAGTAATAAAAACTATGTATTATATGCACATATATTAAGTGATAGAGAAAATATAGAAGATTTAATAAATGGAACAGCAACTTCAGGTAAAAATTTTATCTCTTTAAGTCCAATAAGCTATTTAGGTCAAAAATATTATTATGGTATAGATAATAAAATAACATTTGCTTATGATACTATAAAAAATGGTAGTTTTATATGTAGTTCTAGGGAAAATATGGGTAGTAATGGTTTAATAAATCAAAATTCAAGTGAAGTTAAAGAAAATGAAAATGATCAACTTGGAATATTAGATACTAGTGATGTAACTAGAAATAATGCTGAAGCACTACTTTATAGAGAAGGTTTAAAGCCATCAGGAATAATATTAGTTGGTGGTAGAGAGCCAACAAATGAAGAAATATCAATAAGTATAAAATATGATTTACCACTTATAATTACTCAAGAAAAAGATAGTAAAGCTAAGAATATCAGAAATATTTTTGGTATTAATGATGAATATCAAACAAGAATAACACATAATCCAAAAGTTAGAGAAATGATTGAAATAGTAAATAAAAAAATAAATATACAAAAAGAGAGCAATGAATATACCGGAAGAGAAATAGCATTATTTACTGATAGTCATGCAATGTATGAACCAACATTAGCTATACTTGAAGATATTAAAAAAAGAGGAATTAAAGAAATATATAGTTTAGGTGATAATGTAGGTTTAGGACCGAATCCAGACTTAGTTCATGATTTACTGCAAGAATATTCTGTTAAAAGTATTTGTGGAAATAGTGAATACTATAACATACTTGGAACAACACCTTTTACATATTTCAATAGAGAAAAAGATGAAAATCAGCTATGGACAATGGAAAAATTAGGTATTCAAAGAATAAAAGAAATGAGTGAATGGAGTCCATCAATTGACCTTGAAGTAGGTAATAAAAAAATAGGTTTATGTCACTTTTTAAATGATATTCGTTGGGATTATTCAGATAGAAGTACTTGGACTTATCAAAAAAATTTTACACCAGGATATTCTTCAAAACAATTTGATTATACTAATAGTGAACAAGCTAAAAAAGATTTAAATAATTTATTATTTGGTGATAAACTAGGCTTAGCCATAGCAGCTGAAAATGTAATAAAAAAGCCACTGTTAGGTGGAAAAAGAGTTAGTGAATATGATTCAATAATACAGGGACATACTCACTTTGATATACAAGATTATCTTGATAATACATCAATATATACATTAAGAGCGGCAGGTATGGGATATAAAAAAGATATGAAAAATACTGCATGCTATTATATTTTAAGAGAAAAAAATGATGGAACATTCGACATAGAAAGAAAATTAGTGATTTTTGATCGAAGTTTATTATTATCAAAAATAGATTCTTCAACATTACCACATAAAAATTATATATTAAAGATGGTAAAATAAAAAATAATAGTAGAAATAACACAATTTTTTTGATAAAATATTTATAGAAAACAGGTGCATTATAATGAAGAAAAAAGTTAGCAGTACCAGTAGTAAAAAAAATTCATTTGTTAAAATAATTAAAATAATATTAAAATTATTTTTAATAGTTTGTACTATGTTGACTAGTACATTACTTTTAATGTTATCTTTAAATGATCCGATTAGTTTAGTAATAAATAAAAACTATAAGGTTTCACCAGCAACAATAACAGATTCAAGATTAATTACTAATGATGATAAATATCAAGAATATGAATTCTTAAAATTTGAAATATCATATCATTTTATTACTAATGATAATAAATCTATAAAAAATAATGATGTTATTGTTTCACCATTATACTATGTTATTCATAAATTTAAAAAAGATACATTAGTAATATATAATGTCAATGACACTAGTAAAAATCATATATTTCAAGTATACTTTTTACACTTTGCAGTAGCTATTGTATTATTTTATGTATCTATAACTGAATTTAAAAAAACAATTCAATACAAAAGAAAGAAAATATTTAAATGAAAGTATTATCTTTTCTTTTTTTTTAAACCTAAAATTGATATAATGTTTCTGAGGATGTGAAATAATGGTAGAAAAGTTTATGCCTGATATATATCAAAAAAGTATTTATTATATTAATTATGATAAATTATATAAAAAAGGAGTAAGATGTTTATTATTTGATTTAGATAATACAATAACACCTAGTCATGTAACAAAACCAACTAAAAGACTTAAAAAACTATTTGATGAACTAAGAGATAAGGGATTTAAAGTTATAATAATGTCTAATGCTCCAAAACATAGAATAGAACCATTTAAATCATATTTAGCAGTAGATGCTTGTGCATTTTCATTAAAACCAAGAAAAGATAAATATCTAAAAATAATGAATAAGTTTAAATATAAGCATACAGAGGTAGCTGCAATAGGAGACCAATTACTTACAGATATTTATGGAGCTAATAGACTTGATTTAGTAAGTGTTCTTGTTAATCCAATGAGTGAACATGATTATAGTATTACATGGATAAATAGAGTTTTTGAAAAAATTATATATGGAAATTTAGAAAAGAAAGATGTATTTAAAAGAGGAGAATATTATGAGTAAAGAATGCTTAGGATGTGGTTCAGTATTACAAACAGAATTTCCAAGTAAAGAAGGATTTATTAAATCAACTGTATATGATAAATCATTATATTGCGAAAGATGTTTTAAAATAAAACATTATGGAGAATATAGTGTACTTGATAAAAAAGTAGATACAGATGGTATTATAAGAAATATTAATAGTGATAATATGGCAAGTGTTGCATTCTTGATAGATGTACTTAATGTAAATGATACAATAAAAAAATATATAAATAGATTCAAAAACAAAAAATATATTTTAATAACTAAAAAAGATGTTCTACCTAAAAGTTTAAAAGAAAAGAAAATAATAAATTATATAAAAGAAAATATTTGTAATACAGAAGATATTATGTGTGTAAGTTCATATAAGAATTACAATATTGATAATTTTATAAAAAAAATAAAAGAAGATGGTGTAAGAAGATTATATATAGTAGGGTTTACAAATAGTGGAAAAAGTACATTCATAAATCATTTACTTACAAGTGCACTTAAAAACCCGACTATAACAACAAGTAGTATTCCAAATACAACTGCTTCATATATAACAATAAAATTAAATAATAAACTTACTATTGTAGATACCCCAGGATTTATAGATAAAGCCGCTATATATAACTTTATAGATTATAATAAAGTAGTTAAACTATATCCTAAAAAAGAAATAAGAGTTAAAACATTTCAAATAAAAAGTGGTTATTCAATAGTTATAAATGATATTCTTAGAATAGAAAATACAAGTGAAAAAACAAATAGTTTTAGTTTTTATATGAATGATAAATTAAGATATGAAAAAATAAAAGAGAAAAATCCTAAATTAAGGCATTTACCTAATATTAACTATAATATAGAAGAAGGTACTGATATTGTTATAAGAGGTCTTGGTTTTATTAGAGTAACAAAAGAAGGTAGTGTTAAAGTATATACATTGGATGAAAAATTAATTAGTAAAAGAAAGAGTATGATTTAAATGAATAAAATAGCAGTAATGAGTGAAAGCTTAGCAAATAAAATAGCTGCTGGAGAAGTAGTTGAAAGAATTGGTAATGTAGTTAAAGAACTAGTTGAAAATAGTATTGATGCAGGTAGTAAAAATATTAAAGTAGAATTATTACTAAGTGGTACAAAACTTATAAAAATAGTTGATGATGGTTGCGGAATGAGTAAAGATGATGCGATGCTTTGTTTTAATAGACATGCTACATCTAAAATTAAGAATGAAAATGATTTATACTTTATAAATACACTTGGTTTTCGTGGTGAAGCATTAGCTGCAATCTCATCAGTAAGTAATATTGTATTAGATACTTATGATGGGAATGAATCTACTTATCTTGTTATAAAAGATGGAAAATTTATAACTAATAAAGTAGGTAGTATGAGAAATGGTACAATAATTGAAGTAAGTGAACTATTTTATAATACACCAGCAAGATTAAAATTTATGAAAAGTTTTCAAGCAGAACTATCTTTAACAGTTAATTTCTTAGAAAAAATAGCATTATCTCATCCAGATATATCATTCACTCTTATAAATGATAATAAAGAGATATTTAGAACATCCGGAAGTAATGATATGTATAAATGTATACATGAAATATTTGGCTATAACACTGCTAAAAACATGATTAAAATTGCTTCTGAAAATTATGATTATATTATTCATGGATATATAAGTAATTTAAATATATCAAAATCAAATAGAAATAATATGATAACACTTGTAAATGGAAGAGTAGTATCAAATATATCAGTTAATAGAACTATAAAAGATGCATATCATACTGTTCTAGCTGAAAATAAGTTTCCAATAGTTGTTATATCAATTGAAACAGATCCAACTCTTATAGATGTTAATATACACCCAACTAAACAAGATATTAAATTTTCAAAATTAGAAAGTTTAAATGACTTACTTTTTAGTACCATTAGAACAGCAATTAATGAAAGTGATAATACATTTAAAGGGTATATTGAAACTAAAAAAAGTGAAGATTTTATTCTTACAGATGAAGAAAAAGAAAACAATTCTAGAACAATTGAAGCACTTAGATTAAATTTCAATGTAAATGAAAGTGAAGAAGAATATAATAGTGATGAAGTTAAAAAAGAAGATGTGTTTATAAAACCAGTAGGTTTAGCACTAGGAACTTATCTTATCGCACAAGATGAAGATATTATGTATATGATAGATATACATGCCGCAAATGAAAGAATAAATTACGAAAAATATATGAAAGCTTTAGAAGAAAGGGAAGTCTATACAATCGATATGCTTTTTCCAATACAATTAGAATACTCACATAATGAATTTATGGATATAAAAGAACACATAGACGAAATAATCAAATTAGGTTTTTCAGTAGAAGAATTTGGTATAAATACATTTAGAGTTACATCACATCCATCTTGGTTAAAAGAAGGCTTTGAAGAAGAAAGTATAAGAAGAATATTTGAATTAGTCGGAGAATTTAAAGGTGGATTTGATAGAGTTAAATTTAATGAAAAAGCAGCTATAAGACTTGCTTGTAAAATGAGTGTTAAAGCTAATACAAATATTGGATATAATGAACAAGAAGAACTAGTAAATAGCTTATTTAGATGTAAATTTCCATATACTTGTCCTCATGGAAGACCAACTATTATAAAATATCCAATATATGAATTAGAAAAACTATTTAAAAGAGTAAGTACAGAATAGGTGAATTATGAGTAAAATAATATTATTAGTAGGACCAACTGGTACAGGTAAAACAGCATTATCTATATCATTAGCTAAAAAATATAATGCAGTAATTATAAATGCAGATTCAACACAAGTTTACATTGAACCACTAATCGCAACAGCTAAAATAAAAGAAGAAGAAAAAGAAAATATAAAACATTATTTATTTGATATAGTTTCATTAAATGATGATTACACATTATATGATTATCAAAAACAAGGAAGAAAATTATTAAATGAATTTATTAAGAAAAATAAAAATATTATAATAGTAGGTGGAAGTGGATTATATGTTAAAGCACTTTTATATAACTATATCTTGAAAGAGAAGAAAAATATTAATATAGATTTAAGTAAATATAGTAATAAAGAATTAAAAGAAAAAATATTAGAAATAGATTCTGAAAGTGATATACATGAAAATAATAGACAAAGATTAGAAGGTTTCTTAAAAACATACTGTGAAACAGGTGAAATAATTAAAAAAACTGATGAAATAAATAAAAAAATGTATAATTTTATTTCAATAGGATTAACCTCTGATAGAGAAACACTTTATAAAATGTTAGATAATAGAGTAGATAATATGTTTAATGAAGGTATACTTGAAGAAGCAAAAAAACTATATGATATGAAACTCAAAAACTATACAAATATTATTGGATATAGAGAACTAAATGAATACTTTAATGGAAATATAACCTTAGAAGCCGCAAAAGAATTAATAAAAAGAAATACAAGAAGATATGCTAAAAGACAATATACTTGGTTTAATAATCAAATGAAAGATATAAAATGGTTTAATACAGATTATAGTAATTTTAATAATACTATAAATGAAGTAAATAAATATTTAGATGAATTAAAATAGTCAACAAAAATATTGACTATTTTTTTTATAACAAATATAATAATTCATACACAAAAAGGAGTCTAATTATGAAGTTACAAAATATAACATACAGAGAAAAAGAAAAAGAACCATTATTTATTGCTCAAGGTAGTGCAGTAACAAGAATATTAGATAATGGTTTTGTAGAAAAATCTGATTCTCTTGGATTAATATTAGTAACACCAATATATAATAAAGACAGTTTAGAAGATGAAATATTTGGTTATAGAGAAGTAATTACAAATGAAATAGCAATCAGAAGATTAACTTATCATAATAACAAAGGAATATTATTACTAAAAAATGAAGACATTAGTATTCAAAATAGAAAAGAGCAAGATAAAGTTATGACAAATATAGGCGAATTAATTTGGGATGTTATAACAGTTGTAGATGCCAGAGATTATTTACCATTTGAAACACTAGAAAATTATTTTAAACAATCTCAAAGTGAAATAGAAAGAAAAATAAATACTATGAGAAAAATAGCTCAAAGTTATGATATATCTGGATATTACACTAAAAAATTAAAACAATAAAAAAAGAGATAAATTATCATTAACAGTTTAAAATCTGTTTTATTATCTCAAATAATGAATTCTACCTTTAGTTTAGTTCTAAATAATCACTTATATTAAAATTATGTTCTTCTTTATCTTTCTTAAATAATTCATCAGTAGTTATCATATAGAAGTTATGTTGATTGTATTTATTAATTTCATCATCATCCCAAGTAGTATCAACATGAGTCCATTTTCCATCGTAATAAACTACATTCCATACATGTTCTTTACTTGTAACTTTAAAATTAGGAACATTTAATCTATCTAACATTAAAGCTAAAGTATCAGTATAGCCACTACATAAAGCAATACCATTAAAAAGAGCACCAGAAGCTTTATTTGAAATAGATTCTCTATTATTTTCTTTATAATCTTCATCATATTTAATATTATTAATTAAATAATCATGCAACTTTTTAATATTAGTATTACTTATGGTATTATTAATTTCTAATTCATTAAATATTTCATCTAACTTAGTATTAATTTTACTAATCTCATCAGTAGAATATAGTTTTTCAATAGACAAAGTAATAGTATTATCATTAGTAATCACAGTATTATATTTTTTATATGAATTATATGGACTTACATAATTATTTATTAAATTTATATACACACTATCATCTGCGATAGTTTTAACATCATCAGCACAACTTTTATATTCCTTATCACAATAAAATGTAAATTCATCCCAACCCTTATTTAAGACTGTATAATATATATTTTTTAAATCATCAATATCTTTAGGTTTAAAATTATCAGTTTCATGAACAGTTTTATATGAATATTTTCTATTGTAAATAGTTTTATCATTAGGTATATTTATTTTTTGCTCTTTAACATTTGTTATAAATTTATTAATATCATCATTTATTTTTTCAAAGTTTTGATAAAATAAAAATATTATAAAACTAACAACTAGTACAACTAATGTATATAATAACTTTTCAGTTCTTGTCATATCATTCACCATATTCAGTATAACAAAAAAAGTAGATATAATCTACTATTCTTCATTTACTAATTTATTTAATCTTGTCTTATATCTATCTCTAGTATTAGCTTTAATAACACCTTTAGAAGCTGCGATATCTATTTTTTTAATAGCTTCTGGTAATTTAGCCATAGCTTCTTCCTTATTAGCTGCTTTTTCAACTTTCTTTATAGCAGTCTTCATACTAGCTTTAACATCATTATTAAGAATAGTTGATTTTTTAGTAACTAGAACTCTTTTTTTAGCACTTTTAATATTAGGCATGATTCCACCTCCCTTAAAACTTATTTAATGATAGCAAAAATAAATTAAAAAATCAATTATTTCGACATTTTTTTAATAATAAATATTATATATTCTATATATGAAAAAATTTAAAAGTAAAAAAACAAATCCAAAAAAAGAAATATTAATTTTATTTATAATTACTTTTATACTAATATATTATTACTTATTTAATAATACAAATATATTAAATAAGTACTTTAATAATTATTTTAAAATAGAAAAAGACTATAATATTAAATCAAAATTATTATATGAGTCTCTTAATAAAATGGTATCTTTAAATGATATAAATAATTATAAAGAAGACACAGAAGAAATAATATTTATAAATAAGAATGAAAATATTAATAATGAAAAATTAGAACCACAAGTATATATTTATAATACACATGACACTGAAAAATATGCAGTTCCATATATAAGTGATTATTCAATAACACCAACAGTAAAAATAGCTTCATATATATTTAAAGAACATTTAAATAATAATGGAGTAGGAGTAATAGTTGAAAATAAAAAAATAAAAGATTATTTAACAAAACATAATTTAAATTATTATGGTTGCTATGAAGCAAGTAGAAGTTACATAAAGTCTGCATCTAAAAATAATGATTTCAAAATATTGATAGATTTGCATAGAGATTCAGCTAAGTATAAGCAAACTTTATATCAAAAAGATAATAAGAAATATGCAAAAGTTATGCTAGTGGTAACAACAAAACATAAAAATTATAAAAAAAATCTAAAATTCGCTGAATATTTAAATAATAATTTAGAAAAAGATTATAAGGGCATAAGTAGAGGAATATATAAAAGAAATGATGTTATTTTTAATCAAGATTTAAATCCAAATGCAATACTTATAGAATTAGGTGGAGTTGATAATCAAATAGATGAACTTAATAATACATTAGAAGTGTTATCAAAAATAATAAAAGAATATATAGGTGAATCAAATGGATGAAATAAAATCAAAAGAAAAAAACATATTACTTAAAATAACTTTATTTCTTTTTGTAATATTCTTAATATTATATATTTGTAAAGAAACTGGTTTTTATGAATACAAAGCACACAATAAAGCAAATTTAACAAATGAAGCATTAAAAAAATTTGAAAATGATATTAATGAAGGTAAAGATGTGTCACTTAAAGATTATATTGTAGATGAACAAATAGATTACTCAAATAAAGTAAGTAATATTGGATACAATATTGGTAATACAGTAGAAAAGTTTATGAATGATGGTATAAAAAAAACACTTAAGGTAATAAGTGCTTTATTCTATGAATAACATTGATGTCACCTTTGTATAAGTCCTTGTTAAAAGCCCACTACCAAGTAATGTACCTCCAAAATATCTAATAACAACAATTAAACTTTTATTAAGATTCTTTCTATGAATAATATCAATTAACCCTCTTGTCGTACCATTTGGTTCTTTATCAGCATGACTCTTTTCAACATTATCAAATTTATAAGCATAAACAATATGCCTACATTTTTTATGTTCTTTTTTAAGCTCTTCAATAATATTATCAACTTCATCAATATTATCTATCTCATATAATATACTTATAAATTTAGACTTTTTTTCTTCTAAAAATTTCTCATTTAACTTTTTCATACATAAATTATATATTATTTTTTAATTATTTAAAAGTATTTAATGATATAATAATAAATGTGGAGGGAATATGGCAATAAAATTTACTAAAGAATTAAAAGAAGTACCTAAAAAAAGTGGATGTTACCTTATGTATAATAGTGATAATGTTGTTATATATGTAGGTAAGGCTAAAATATTGTTTAATAGGTTAAAAAGTTATTTTACTGGAAAAGTAGTAGGAAAAACTAAAAAGTTAGTAAGTGAAATAGATCATTTTGAATATATAGTTACCAATAGTGAAACAGAAGCATTTATATTAGAAATTAATTTAATTAAAAAATATGATCCTAAATACAACATATTACTAAGAGATGATAAAAGTTATCCATATATAGAACTTACAAATGATAAATACCCTAGACTTATAGTAAAAAGAGAAATAAATATTAATAAAAAATCAAGTCATTTATTTGGACCTTATCCTAATCAGTATGCTGCTAGAAGAATAGTAAATTTATTAAATAGATTATATCCCTTAAAAAAGTGTGATACACTACCTAAAAAAGTATGCTTATATTATCATATTGGTGAATGCCTTGGTTATTGTGAACATAAAGATATAGATATAACACCTATGAAAAATGAAATATTATCAATACTTAATGGCAATGATGCACTTTTAATAAATAAAATAAATGAAAAAATACAAATAAATTCAGACAATTTAAATTATGAAGTGTGTAAAGAATTAGTAGAAGAACTTGGATATATTAAAGAAGTATTTAAAAATCAAAGTATTGTAGAACTTGATGACAATATAAACAGAGATATAATAAATTATTATTATGAAAATTCATATATAAGTATAGTTATATTTTTTATAAGAAATGGTAAATTAGTTGGTGCTAATAATAAAATAATACCAATTATAAATGATATAAAAGATACATTAGAATATTATATAAGTACATTTTATTCTAAAAATAATATCGCTCCAAAAGAAATAATAATGCCAGAGATAATAGATTTATCTCTTATGGAAAATATATTAAATACAAAAGTAATTACAGTAAAAAGAGGTTCAAAAAAGAAACTATTTGATATGGCATATAATAATGCAAAAGAACAATATGAAAAAGAAATAAGATTAATTTATAATAATGAAAGACTAACTAGTGATGCTAATGAAGAATTAAAAAAACTACTTCATTTAGATAAATTGCATATAATTGAAGCATTTGATAATTCAAATCTTTTTGGTACATTTAGTGTATCTGGAATGGTATCTTTTATAGATGGAGTACCTTCAAAGAAAAATTATAGAAAATTTAAACTTACATTTGATAAAAATGATGATATAGCTTCAATGAAAGAAGTAATATATAGAAGATATTTTAGAGTTTTAAAAGATAATTTACCAGCACCTGATTTAATAATAGTTGACGGCGGAAATAATCAAATAACTGCTTGTAAAGAAGTATTAGAAAGTTTATGCCTTAATATTAAAGTAATAGGTGTTAAAAAAGATAATCATCATAGCCCAGACTCAATTGTTGATGGAGACACTTATGAAATAATAAAAATTGATAAGAGTTCAACAGTATTTAGATTATTAAGTAGAATAGATGAAGAAGTACATAGATTTACAATTAATTATCATAAAGAAATTAGAAGTAAAGGAAGTATATCAAGTGTACTAGATAACATAAATGGTCTTGGAGAAAAAAGAAAAAAAGCACTTATAAAAAAATATGGTAGTGTAGCAAAAATGAAAGAAGCCACTACCTATGAATTAAGTGAAATAATACCACTTAAAGTAGCTGAAAACTTAGTAAAATATTTAAAAAATATAGAAAAATAGCAAAAAATAAGTTATTTTTACTTTATGATATATAATCAATTATAGTAATTGAAAACATGAATGTATTGACACCTTGTAACTTTTTTGATACAATATAGGCACTTTTTTAAAGGGGGGAATAAAAAATGATTTGGGATATTTGTGCAGGACTATTTTTAGTATCAGCTCTAGAAGAAGGAGTAAAACAATATACATTTAGAAAAAGACTTGAAAGAGAAGGTCTAGAAATAAGCGATAACAGGAGTGTACCAGAAACAACAATATCATTTATAAAGGATTATGCATATCTTTTAGTACCAGGATATAATATCTATAAATCTTCAAAAGAATTATTTGGTAATGAAGATACATATTATACTAATAAGTTATCATCTTTATATAAGAGAAAAGTTATTAGAAGTGTTGGTGAAAATGATGTTGTAAAGAAAGATTCACTAGTAACAGAAAAAAAGAAAACGGTAGAAGTTAAGAGGGAAGAAACAAAAAAACCAGTAATAAAGCCTGTAACTGGGAATAGTACACTAGAAGAATTAAAACAAGAAAAAAGAGAATATTATAGAAAAGATCAAGAATTAAGAGCAAAATATAAAAAACTAAAAGAGTTAAATGCATCAGCTGAAACATTAAGTGATATAGTTAGAAAAATTAAAACAATTGATGCTAAATATAATTTATTATGTGAAGAAATACTTGAAGTTGAAAGAAGTGAAAAATCAGCAGTTAGATTATCAAGGGGAAATAAAAATGTATAATAATATGGATATGGGTGAATATTCTGATACATTTAGATACTTATGTATAAGAGAAAAAGAACTATCAGAATACTTAAGAGAGTTATCAGAAGAATATATGAGAATTTCAAAAGTAGGTAATCCTTATGCTGTTGATGTTATGAAGGAAAAATATAAAGCAACAAGGGCAATATATCAAGATACAATAGATTTTATGAAAGAGTTAATTGCTTTACAATCTAAAAAAAGAAGTTAGATGAATAAAAAGTTCATCTTTTTCTTTTATTTAATATTAATTTTTTGTATAATAATTAATGTGATGTGTTATGAAAAAAGTATCGTTATATCCAGCTGATTTATATCAAGTTATAGATAAAAGTTTATTATCAAGTAGTGATAAACTTGTTTTAAACATGCTTTATATGCCAATAATAGGTAATATTGCAGTAATGTTATACTTTTTTTTACAAACAGAAACTAAAAACACTTTTATTTCATGTGAACTTACTCATAAACATTTAATGACAAGTATGGGAGTTACTTTAGATAATTTAAAAGAAGCAAGATTGAAACTAGAGGGCATTGGTTTATTAAAAACATATTATCATGAAGGAGAAGTTAATTCATATGTTTACGAATTATATAGTCCAGTATCAGCAACAGAATTTTTTTCTCATCCAATATTTAATATTGTTTTATATAATAATGTAGGAAAAACTGAATATAATAGATTATTTGAATATTTTAAGGTACCACATCTATCATTAAGAGATTATGAAGATATAACTGCTCCATTTGATACAGTTTTCAAAAGTAGGAATTATAGTCCACTTGAAATAAGCAGCGGAGAAGTAATATCAAAAAATAAATTATTATTAAAATATGAATTAGATTTTGATTTTGACTTAATGGTTTCATCTCTTCCAAAAGAAATGTTTAATCAAAAATGTTTAAATAGAAGCATGAAAGAATTGATAATTAATTTAGCATTTTTATATGAGATAGACCCAGTGACCATGGCAGACATTATAAGAGCTTCATTAAATGAAAAAGGTAATATTGATAAAGATGATCTAAGAAAAAATGCAAGAAAGCTATATCAATTTAATAATGATAATAGGCTACCAAGTTTATTATTTAAGAGTCAACCAGAATATCTAAAATCCGCTAGCGGTGACAATAGCAAAAGAGGAAAAATAATCGCAGTATTTGAAAGTCACTCACCATATGAGTTTTTAAAAGCAAAATACAAAGGTGCTAAGCCAACTGAAAGAGATATGAAAATACTAGAAAATTTACTTATGGATTTAAAACTTAATCCCGCTGTTGTAAATGTACTAATAGATTACACATTAAAAACAAATAATAATAAATTGGTAAAAGCATATATAGAAACAATCGCAGGTCAATGGAAAAGATGTGGAGTAGAAACGGCAAGCGAAGCAATGGATTTAGCTGAAAAAGAACATAAAAAGATAGTTAAAAAAGAGAAAAGTAAGGTTAATAAAGTTATGCCAAGTTGGTTTAATGAAAAAATAGAAACTAGTATGGCTGATGAAGAAAGCAATGAAGAACTTAAAAAATTTATAGAGGAGTTTAGAAAATGATCAATAGTAGTAATTTTGTTAAAAAAAGTAAAAAAGCTATAAATGATGAATTAAGAAGAGATTTTGTTTTAGCTAGTAGTGATGAGACATTTAAAAAACTATGTAATAGACTTAAACTTGATGAAGAAATACTAATGAAATATACTAGTAAATTAATAGATTCTTCATGTGAACTTAAAAATTGTTCTAAATGTAAAGGATTAGGTTATTGCAAAAATGTCGTTAAAGGTCATGTTTATTTTCCAACTGTTACAAAAGATTTTATAGAATTTTCATACAAATCATGTAAATACTATAAAGAAAATATTAAAAAGAATAACACAACATTTTTTGAAACACCAAAAATGTTAATGTCAGCTTCTTTAAGTGATTTAATCAATGAAAAAGAAAGAACAATTATTATAAAATATATAAAAGATTTTTTAACTAAAAAAGTCAATAATGAACCAGTAAAAGGATTATATTTAAGCGGATCTTTTGGAAGTGGCAAATCATATATATTAAGTGCATTATTAAATGAATTATCTAATAAAGGATTTAAATGTGTTAATATTAATTATCCATTACTTTTAAATAAATTAAAAGCAGCCTTTAATGATTATAATTATAATGAAGTATTAGAAGAAATTATGACAAGTGATATTCTTTTAATTGATGATATAGGTGCAGAAAATAATAGTGTTTGGGCTAGAGATGAAGTACTTGGAACAATACTTCAATATAGAATGGATTGTGATCTTACAACATTTTTTACATCAAATTTCACTATTGAACAACTAGAAAACGAACTATCTGAAACAAATAAAGGTACTGATCAAATCAAAGCTAGAAGAATAATTGAAAGAATAAAATATTTAACAATAGAAGAAAAATTAATTAGTAAAAATAAAAGATAAAGTAAAAACAAAATTAAAACACTATCAAAAACAAAATGTTGTTTGACATTTTGGTGCTTTTTTGGTATAATATGTTCATCATTAAGGGGGAATGTATAATGAGTGATATTTTATTAATATATGCTGTAATGCAATTAATGTCTACTGCATTTGGTTTAACAGTTATTGGTATTGTTAAATCCTTAATTGAAGAAAAATTACAAGATAGAGGATATGTACTAAAAAATAGAAACAGTCTATATAAATTTAATGAGAAATTGGGTAATGTTTTAAAAGGTTTTATTCCATTTTATTATGCTATTAAAGCTGTATCATTAATTCAAGGAAAAAATCCAATTAATAGAGCAGCTGAAGAGGAAATAATAAGTGGAAATTATATTACTAAGGATGAACAATTAGATTTGTTCCGTGAAGAGGAAGCAAGAAAACAAAAAGATCCAACAATTGCTCATGAACCAAAAATAATGTTTGAAAAACCTGAAAAATATAAAGCTACTAGAAATAATATAGAAAACTTATATGATACTTATGAAACCCCTATTGAATATGTTACCAAACTAGATACTGAAACAGAAAAATTAGATATCACACCATTCAAATCAGAAGGAAATATTCAAAGAGTTGTAGTGCCTGGTGAGGTTACTAATCAAGATATAGCAAGAGCAATAAGTGAACTTAGCATTGCTGAACTAGAAGCATTAAAAGGAAAAATAAGTGAACTTGAAAATATAAAAAGTAGAAATAGAGCATTATCATTAGAAAAAAATATTGCATAAGAAATTTTGATATGGTATTATATATTTGTAAAGAAATAATTGGACAACATAAATAATATAATTATTGTAGAGAGTTAGTGTTTGGTGAAAACTAATATAATTTGTTATTTATTACTACCAGTTTTATGTGGTTAATAGCCAACGGATGTTCCGTTATAACAAATTAAGATAAATTAGGGATGGCACCGTCATTTTTGACTCCTTTGGCTATTCCTTTTTTTGTACTTTTGGGAGGTTTTATGAAAGAATATAAAAGTATAACATTATCAAAATTTTTATCAAGATATATGGCAGTGGATGGTAGAGCCCTGACTAAGGTGAGCCATGCAGATGTCAAAACATTATTTCCAGGTATCCAAAGAACCTCATTTGAATATGCAGAAAAACATCCAGAAGATATAATGATGGGTAGAATATTAATGGTCTTTGATGGAAAGACAACTATACCATACATAGTACCAGAAGAAATAATTAGTAGTAAAACTATTATGCCAGAAAAAGAAAGAGAAAAAGAAAAAACACTCAACTATGATTATAGTAGAATGAGAGTATATGAGTTAAAGCAACTATTGAATGCAAGATTTAACACATATAAAGTAAGCAGAAGTGCAAGACAAGAACTAGAAAGTAGAGGAGTGCTAGTTAAAAAGAAAAAATATAAGAGAATAAAAACAGTAAATATGGAGGAATAAAATGATAAATATTAAAGACAATAATGAATTAAACAAATTAAATCATAGCTGTGCTCATCTTTTAGCACATGCAGTAAAACATTTATATCCTGATGCAAAATTTTGGGTAGGACCAGTAATTGAAGATGGATTTTATTATGATATAGACCTTGGAGATATATCATTAACAGAAGAAGATTTAGCAAAAATTGAAAAAGAAATGAAAAAGATATCTAAAGATAACAAACTTATTAAAAGAAAAGAGATAAGTAAAGAAACAGCTTTAGATATGTTCAAAGATGATCCATATAAAATAGACTTAATAAGCAGAATGGATGAAAATGATACAGTTATATCTTGCTATGAGCAAGGAGATTTTATTGATTTATGTAGAGGCCCACATGTTGAAAGTACTAAACTTATTAAACACTTTAAACTATTAAAAGTAAGTGGTGCTTATTGGAAAGCAGATTCAAAAAATAAAATGCTTCAAAGAGTATATGGAATTTGTTTCAATAATGAAGAAGAGTTAAATAATCATTTAGCATACTTAGAAGATTGCAAAAATAGAGACCATAGAAAAATAGGTAAAGAAATGGAATTATTTATGTCTGATGACTTAGTAGGTCGTGGGCTTCCAATGTTTTTACCAAATGGTTATATTATTTGGCAAGAATTAGAAAATTATATAAAAGATAAAGAAAGAAAATTAGGTTATCTTCATGTTTTAACACCTTGTGTTGGTAATGTTGAACTATATAAAACATCAGGGCATTGGGATCATTATAAAGAAAACATGTTCCCAGCTATGGAAGTTGATGGAGAAAGTTTTGTATTAAGACCTATGAACTGTCCACATCATATGATGATTTATGCTAATAAATTGCATTCATATAAAGATTTACCAATTAGAATAGGCGAAATAGCCCATGATTTTAGATATGAAGCAAGTGGAGCAGTAAAAGGAATAGAAAGAGGAAGACATTTCTGTCAAAACGATGCTCATTTATTTGTAACAAAAGATCAAATAAAATCAGAATTTAAAGCAGTAGTAGATCTAATTTTTGATACATACAAAGATTTCAATATAACTGATTATAGATGTGTTTTATCACTAAGAGATAAGGAAGATAAAGAAAAATATCATCCAGATGATGAAATGTGGGATAAAGCAGAAAATGAACTTCGTGAAGTATTAAATGATTTAGGAATTGAATATACAGAAGAAATTGGCGAAGCAGCGTTCTACGGACCTAAATTAGATGTTAATGTTAAACCAGCAGTTGGAAATGAATATACAATTTCAACTTGCCAATTAGATTTCTGCTTACCAGAAAAATTTAATTTAAAATATATTGATAAAGATGGAGAAAAGAAAACACCAGTAGTTCTTCATAGAGCAATTTTAGGTTCATTAGATAGATTCATGGCATATATTTTAGAGGAAACAAAAGGTGCTTTACCACTATGGCTTGCTCCAAAACAAATAAATATTATACCAGTAAATATGGAATATCATCTTGAATATTCTAAAAAAATAAAAGATTTACTTAATAAAGAAAACATAAGAGTAGACTTAGATGATAGAGATGAAAAACTAAACTATAAAATGAGAGAAAGTGTTATTTCAAAAGTACCTTATACTTTGATACTAGGAGATAAGGAAAGAGATAATGAAACTATAAGTTATCGTCTTCGTGGTGAAAAAGAAACAAGTACATTAAGTATAGAAGAATTTATAAATAAAATTCATGAAGAAATTATTAATAAGAAGTAGAAATACTTCTTTTAATATGTTAGTATATTGACTTGTGATATTATGATTGATTTTAAAGAACTTATTGAACTATTTATTATATATTGTATTCCAAGTATAAAAGGTGAAAATGAAATACCAAATATTAATTTCATATTTGATGAAAATGGTATGAGACTATTTAATTACATAAAAAATAATCCATATAAAAAAGAAAATCATTCATTAAAAATAACAGATGAAGACATAGAATTACTAAAACTAAAAAATAATAGAAATCCTAACTCAAAAACAATAATTATAAAAGATCCAATATTATTTTTTGAATTATTAGTCGATATAGCAAATGAACAAATAAAATTATTTAAAGAGTATAGTCGTCATTGTAACGAAATAAGTATAACAACATCACTATTAGTTAGAATATGGCTTAGAATGGATGAAAAAGACTTTATAGATGTAATACCATTTCTTGAAAAAGAGTTATCATTTTATAAAGATAGAACACTAGATAGATATGCAGTGGAAACATACATAACAACATTTGAAGGTATAAAATCTTTTGCAGAAACATCTGTAAATGAATCATGGGATGAAACTACAAGAAGCATGAACTTCAGATTAGAAGATGATGATAAAACACATACAATTTCAAGAGTACTTTATGATATTAAAGAAGAAAATAATGAAAAGATATGTTATATATACGGAGTGCAAAACAATCTATTTAATGTAACAAATAAAAAAATTGAAAGAAAACTATATAAATTAAATAAAGGAATAGAAAACCCAACAGTACATCCAAATCAATTATATTCATTAATATTATTTATAGAAATATTAAAAAAAGAGGGTATAACATATATAAAAGTTCCAATGAATCAATCATTAAATTATGGTTATCATAAAATACTAAGTGAAACTGAGAAAATAACATTTACTTCAAAATGGCCAATTGAAAAAATAAGAAAAATATACAGTAGTGATACAGAAGAAAATTTAAAGTTAAGAAGAGAATACGAACTAGATAAAGAATGGTTTAAACACATAGTTGGTAAAGAAGATATCATAAAAAGACTAAAAACAGATAAACTATTTGAATTATTAAGAAGATTATGTATTTATAATCGAAATTTTGAATTTATCGGTTTAAACCCCTTAAATGGCGAAATATTAATGTATAAATTAAGAAAATAATATAATAAAACAACTTACATATCAAAAAAGTATAAAAAAAGCAAGTTTAATTTGACAATTTGACACTTTTATGGTATAATCTACTTACTAAATCATTAAGGGGGTAATGGTTATGAAGGGTAGATATATATTAGATTATTTAGATGAAAATAATTTTAAAAAATTAGAAAGAAGTTTAAAAAAATATAACATGGTTGCTTATAAGAAATTAATGTTTGATTTTTATCCAAAATTAAGAAGTGGTGAATTTGTAGGAGAATTAGTTTCAATTAATAAACATGAGCAAACTGAAACATATGATTTAAAATTACCAACAGATTCATTATTTGTAAAAGTATATGGCGAAGTTAAATTAAATTATACGGTATATAAACAAAATAACATTGTTATGTTAAATAATTTAGAACCAAAAGATATATTATTGGATGGACATAAATCAGAATTAACTGCTTATAAAGGAATTATGATTTCAAAAGCAAATGCACAAAAAGAAATGTTTAAAATTGACTTATTATGTAGATTAGAAGGAAGAGAGTAGTCCTTCTTTTTTACTGTATCAATTAGTCTTAATATTAAAACCATTTAAAAAAGGAAAAAACTATTTACTAGCTATTTCCTTATATTTATTTTCAAGTACATATATATCTTTACTACTCATAAATAAAAGTACTGCATTTGTATCTTTATATGGAAGTAATTTTTCTACTTCATCAAATGATATATATTCACCGTTCTTAAGATCTTTTATTATATCAATACACGATACACCTTCATATCCAAGTTCTTTTCTATCTTCCCCGATATCAAGAACAAATGCTTTATCAGCAAGATTTAAAGCATCAGCAAACTCTTTATGAAAATATTGAACTCTTGACCTAGTATGAGCTTTAAATAGTGCAACTATCTCTCTATCAGGATATTTCTTTCTAGCCGCTTCTATCGTAACTTTAACTTCAGTTGGATGATGAGCATAATCATCTATAATTATATTGTTTCTAAACTTTTCTTCAATAAATCTTCTCTTAGCATGTTCAATTATACCAACTTGTTTTCTAACTACTTCTTTTGGTAAATTTTCAAGATAACAAACAGTAATAACACCAAGAACATTTAATAATAGATGGTCCCCAACAAAAGGAAAAATATATGTATCATATAACTCACCATTAATATAAACATCTGCTTTAGTAGTTTCTTCATCATGAGTAATATTTTTTACTACAACATCATTATCTTCATTAAATCCATAATATAATACTTTCTTATCTGTTTTAATTTTTCTGTTATTTTCATCATCACCACACATTATAACAGCCTTTCGTGTTTTACCAACAAATTCATTAAATGCATCCATTACATCATTTAAATCTCTATAATAATCTGTATGATCAAGTTCAATATTGGTTACAATAGTATAGTAAGGATTATATGCTAAAAAATGTCTTTTATATTCGCAAGCTTCAAGAGCAAAATATTCATTATCTTTTTTAGCATACCCAGTCCCATCTCCAATAAGATAATTAACTCCAAATGGTTCTAAAACTGTTTTCAACATGGTAGTTGTTGTAGTCTTACCATGACAACCACATACCGCGACTAATTTAGTATTATTAGTAATTTCTGCAATCATCTCTTGATATGTAAATATCTTAAGGCCTAGTTCTCGTGCTTTCTTAACCTCAGGATGTTCATCATTAAAAGCATTTCCCTGAACAATTATCATATTTTTATCAATCATATTAGGATCAAATTCATGAAAAGGAATACCTTTTTCAATAAGACCAACTTCAGTAAAGAAATGATCAGGCTTATCGCTACCTGTAACATTATATCCTAAATCATACATTATTTGAGCAAGTGCGCTCATTCCGCTTCCTTTAATTCCTATAAAAAAATATATCAATTTAATCACCAATATAATTATACAATAAATATATAATAAATCATACTTACTTTACACATAATTATACTAGAAAAATAACACTTATTTTGATAAAATAAAATAAAGGTGAAGAAAATGAAAAGAAATAAAATTATAAAATATTTGTTAATAACAATAGGCATAGTAATTGGTACATTATTTATTGACCTTGCAAGAACAGTAATATTCAAAACTGAGCCACTAATAGTTATAAGTACTAAAAATGCTAATAATGTTAAGGTAAGTAACAGTATTCTTTATAAAACATATAATTGTAATGGCAAAATATATATAGAATCATTAACAAGTAAGTTTGCATGTCCTTCAAGTGAAAAAACAATATCAATAACTCAAAATAATAAAGATGTGTGTGTTGATGGAATAGATTATTTTTATGAAGATGAAAACAATAGATATTACTTTAGCTGCTTTAAAAGCAATTATATAATTATAACCATTGATGATAAAGAATATCCGCTAAAATCAGCACTCAATAGTAAACTTATTACCATTAATGATTTAGAAGGTAAGCTTCAATTTTATAAAGAAAGTAAAAAAGAAGATAAAACTAATAATACAATTAAATTAGTATCAAAAAATAGTAAATGTACTACTAAAACTGAAAAAATATATACATATAATAAGATAGAATATTATTATGATTGTAGTAATAATAGTTATGTATTAGACATAGGTAATGAAACAATTTCCATTAGTAAAGCATTACAAAGTGGAGTAGTAACCATTGATAAATTAAAAGAACTTGGGTTAAATATAACTACAAATGAGCTAAAAAACGAAGTAACAGAAGTAACATCAGAAGAAAATATAAAAATAGAACAAGATGACGAGTCAAAAATAGAATTACCAACTGATAATAATGAAACAATACCAAATTCACCAGAATTAGTTTTCATAAAAAATAATAATGATTCTCAGAAAATGGTAACAATATATCAAGATAATAATTATGAATACTACTATTACACACCTAATAATGGAGATTATAGTATTAAATATAATGATAAATATTACACAATAAAGACAGCTTTAAATAAAAATATAATTACATTATCAAGTTTGCAAGGCTTAGGACTAGACTATTATAAGAAAAAAATAACAAAAGTTGATAATATAATTAATGATGAAAAAGATACAAGTAGTAAAAATATCAAATTAATAGATAAATCACAAGGAAATGTATGTGCCTCAGCAATAGATTATTTTTATGAAGATGAAGCATATAAATATTACTTTACTTGTATGAAAAGTGGAAGTATGTACTTACTTATAAATGGTAAAGAATATCTGTTAAAAACAGCTTTAAACAATAAGATAACCACGATAAAAGAATTAGAAGAAAATGGAATATATTTTTTAAAGCAATCTAAAAACTTAGTTACAAAATAAAAAGCCGTAATTGGCTTTTTAAATTTTTATATTTTCTATATTAATAATTTTATCATGATCAATAGTGAGTTTAAAAACATCTGGATTTCTTGGATTACCATTAACTAAAACATTATTATTATATTTTATAAAGAATGTTTTGCCATCATAAGAAAAATTACATAAGCTTGATAAAAAAGATAGAAGAATGATTCCATGAGTAACTATTATTGTTTTATTACAATTGTTATGAATAATATCATTAATAAAGCTATTCATTCTTTCATCAACTTCATTTAAAGATTCACCACCAAATATTTTATAATCTTTTTTATCAAATGATTTTTTATTAAAATCATTTGGCAATTGTGATATAGTTTTAATACCTAAATTTCTTTCATTAATTCTTTCATCTAGTTTAATGCTTAAATTATTTTTTTCGGCAATGTATTTAGCAGTAGCAATAGCTCTAGCAGAATCAGCAGAATAAATTTCATCTGTGTTTACAAATTCATTATTATTTGATAATTCTTTTGCCTTATTTTCGCCCTCAGTATTTAGTATCATATTTTTGTTATAGATATTCCAAGAAATATTAAAATAATCATTATAATTATCAATATTAACAAAAGGACCAGAATGTCTTATTAAATAAATAATTTTCATAGTTAGACTCCTTATAAAATAAGAATAACATAAAATCAGTATTAATTAAAGTTAAAATTGTAATTAAAAAACCCTTTAAATAAGGGCTCTTATTGATTTTGTTGGTGCATTTGCTAAACGGGTTCTGCACCATCTAATTAAAAAATAAGTTCATTTA
>CAZYRI010000010.1:0-27336 GCA_964649575.1 uncultured Clostridium sp.
CTCCCGACCCCCTGCTTGTAAGGCAGATGCTCTAACCAACTGAGCTAATCGCCCATAATATTTCCTGCTGACGCATATAAATATATCATTTATTCAATTTGATGTCAAGATAAAATATCATTTTTTTCCAATTCTTTTATTTTTTTTTCTGTCCATAATGGTAATTTTTCTTTTAAAGGTCCAAATCCACCACCTTTTTCAGTTATACCAGTTCTATTTTTTCTGTTTACAGACATTTTTTTAATTGATAGTTTTACTTGTAATTTATTTTCATCTATTGAAATTACTTTTACTTTAATTACATCTCCAATTTTATATTTTGATTGTAAATCATTTACATATTTATTTGAGACCTCCGAAATGTGTACCATGCCTGTATAATTATCCTCTAAACTTACAAATACTCCATATTTTGTTATGCCAGTAATTTGTCCTTCAACAATATTATTTACATCTATTTTGCTCATCTAAATCCCTATTACATTATAACACATCTCTTGTATCATTGTAAATTAATCCAATTCTTTTTATTAAATCCATCAATTCTATCAATATATTTCTTTATATAATATTTTATAAAACTTATATAATTATTATTTTTACTGATATAAATATTTATACTTTTTTCATCTATTTTGTTACTCATAATCATTTTCACATCATTAAAGTAGAAGTTTGGGAATAATAAATGTATCAATAATAATGTATAATTTATATTTTCTTTTGATAATTCTTCTAATTCATCAAAATCAACATAGCTTGTATATATTTTCCATTTTAAATAGTTTGCAATTGCAAGTTCTTTTTCACCTATCTGAATATTTAATGGATTATAAAATTCTTTTTCAAAAGCTGTTCTTATATTATCATTATTTATTATAATACCAACATTTTTTTTAGTTTCTTTATTTTTATTATAAAAATTAAGTAATTGTATACTATTTTCTGCTAATCCTATAAAATAATCCATACTATTTTGTATGTTTTGATGCTCTTTATTATATGTAATTATTTTTTGTTCTATATCATCCACGATTTTTGAGTAATTTCTTGTATCACTTTTTTGTTGTGTCAAAGTACCGTTTGTTTCTATTTTATATATATTTAGTATTGTTGCAAGGCTCACTTTTTCCACTATTGTATTTTCTCTCATCAATGCTATTTTTTCATTTTTTATTTTTGTTATGTACTCACCTTTTTTATTAACAATTATTGTATTTATTTTATATTTATTCTTGTATAATTTATTTGATATTTCTACTATATTAGCTATTTCAGATTCACTTATTAAAACTTTTTTTATATTTATTTTGTAATCATTAATAAAAAAATACATTTCATCATCTTTGCTATATATTTTTTCAATTTTTAAATTATAATACTCAGATATTATTTCTTTCATATTTATTCACAATTAATTTTATGCAAAAGAAAACCAATAATGTTTTAATTTTATTGGTTTTTATTGTTTCTTCTTTTTACATATGCATTGGAGAAATACCCACTTCTTCATTTGGTGGCATTGTCAAATTTGGCATAGCATATTGTGTCTGCTGTATTTGTTCAGCCGTTTGACCAAATACTGGTTCAGCAACATGGGCAGTTGTCAGTTCTTCAATATTACTTTCGTTCTTTGTGTTTTTAAATTCGTTTTCTATTTCTTCTATTTTTTCTAATATTTTTTTATTTGTTTCAATGTTTTCCATGAATGCTTCTTTTAATAATGAAATAATTTTACTAAATGTCTCAGATTCTATTTTTTTGCTATCTAATGCTTCATCTGTTTTCACTATTTCCGTCGGCAATACTGGTGGTTGTTCTGGATATTGACTTATTTGAGTAAAATTGTTATCAACTGGCATTGAAGCTGGTGTTATTATTTCTTGTGATGGTGCATATTGCTCTCCAACTTGTTGCATGCCATAATTATTTGAAGACGATAATTCTTGTGGTGACAAATTCATTTCTGCTGGCATAATTGTTTCTGATCCAACACTTTGTGGTGCTGTTTGATATGTCTCCATTGTACTACCAAATTGTGGAGCAACTAAAGCATTTAATGTTTCTGGACTATTTACTTGTACAGGAGCTGCTTCAAGTGGTTGTTGACTTTCCATTACTGGCACATAATTTTGTTGTGTGGTTGGAACTGTTGCAGCAACTTGTGGAAATATATTTGGCATAACTGTATTTTGTTCTACATTTGTGGCTGGAATAATATCCTGTTGTTGTGGTCCAACTATTGCCTCACTGTTCAAAACTTTTTCGGCACTTTGGGCTATTGTCTCAGGCTTTATGAATGCACTTGTTTTTGATAATGGTGCTTCTTGGTTTGGCTTTTGCAATACTGTACTTGTGGACACACCTATGATTCTTACTTCTGAAGCATATCCAGGTGTCATCACCACACTGCCTTTTGTTAAATTTTCTATTTCATTTGTTAATGTCACTTTCTTCACCTAACTTTCCACAATTTGTTTCATAGCTTCTTTTACTTTTTGCCATGTTGTATCGTCCTCTATGCCAATCAGACTATAAACACCTGGTTCATTTTCTATAAATTCTGATATGTATATTTTGCTCATTCCTTCTCCAGCACTTTCACCCTTTGAAAGAATTACAAATCTTTTATTAAGTTCACTTATTTTAAATGCATTAACTAAGTCAACCTCTTCCATCGTTCCATCCATATTTTTAATTGAAATTCTACTCATTTTTCTATCCTTTCTATCTTTTTTTATTTTACCACATAAAAATAGCAATATCAATTAATATTAGATATGTTTTTTTATATTTTGTATAAACTTTACAACTTTATTCTTTTATTTTTTCCAAAACAAAATATCTACAATCATAGGCACAATTTTCTCGTAAATATTTTTCTAAATTGTCATAATTATTTATTTTATTATAATTTTTATTACTTTTTTTATTAAATCCCTTTAATCTTAATTTTGAATATGCTATATCTCCAACTATATAATCATAATCACTATAGAATGTCGTGAATCTATTTTTAAACATTTCTTTATCAAATCCATCTCGATAATTTTTGATAAGTTTATATTTATTATTCTCTATTTCAATTATCATATTTCTCACCTTTTTTCTGTAATATATTATAACATTTATTAAAGTTTTTTAAATATTTTTTTAAAATCATTTTTGTTATTGCTAAATTATTCTGAACTTTCTTGATAAATTTTTTCATTTATTATTCCGCCATAGTACTCTGGAATTTTTCCCTGTATTATTTTTGATTTTAGCGGTATTTGGTTGCTGGTTAATATTTTTTTTGAAGAGAATGGTAATATTATTTGTATATTAATTTTCACTTCCAACATCACCTCAACTAGTGAATTATTTATTCCATATTCTTTTATATTTGTTGTAATGGTAGTCGCAGCATTTCCCAATACATCCAACTTAAATGGTATTTTAGGACCTATTCCGACTAACACCGGAACATCATATACTATCGACATTGGAACTTCATATATCATATAGTTTTTAGAACTTGTTTTTTTATAATATTTTTTCTCTATGATATTATTCTTTTCGTTTTCTAAAGACTGCAAATTATTATGAAACTTTTCGTTTATTTTTATCAATAATGTGTTAATGCTTTTGTTATTAAAATCCAATCCAATTATTTCCCCATTATTATTTTTTTCTATGTCTATAATTGTATCAATATCAATTTTATCCTTCTCTATTATTTCTTCCAACATATTTGTAGTTAATAATAATGCTAGTTCTTTAGATTTGTTTTCTGCATAATTCAACAATATATCCTCGCTTTTTATTGTAAAAACTTTTAACATTACATATGAAACAATGAATATAATTATAATAATTATTAATATTTTATCACTTGTGCTTATATTTATCTTCGAATTTTTCAATTTCATTTTATGATTGATTTTCATTATTAAATTATACAAAAAAAGATGTTTAATTATTACATCACACCCTTTTAAATTAGAAAATGTTCCACTCTAGTAAGAAATTTAATATAAGAAATATTGTGGCCAAAAGCATTAATATTATTAGGGCTATTGCGATTTTTGCAATTAAAGTTCCTTTTTTTTGCTTTTTTTCAAGATCTTCGAATCCTTCAAAATCAGTTTTGTTAAATGATAATGAATTTGTATAAAATGATTTATCAGCAACAATAGAATCTGTCTTATCTTGATTTTCTGTCATGCTTATATTTTCATCAGAGTCTTGTTTTTCATTTTCATCAACTTGTGTATTTAAATTATCACTTTGGCTAACTGGAATTTCTATTTTATCTAGTTCTTTTGTAATATCCAATAGCACTTCTTTTATATTTTCTTCATTTATTTTGTCTTCTTTGATTGGAGCCATTACGATGGTATTTTCGTTTTTTCCCATTAGTTCTCCAAATAGATCTTCTGTGTCTTCTTTT
This sequence comes from uncultured Clostridium sp., assembly GCA_964649575.1. Taxonomy (GTDB): domain Bacteria; phylum Bacillota_I; class Bacilli_A; order RF39; family UBA660; genus CAG-1000. The sequence continues at coordinate 4,433 of CAZYRI010000010.1, forward strand.
ATTGATTTTGATTTAGGTTCGCTTTTATTTTGTATATTTTGAATTAGTTCTACTATTGTTTTTTCTTGTGTATTTAATTCGTCTATTGGTTCTGTTTTGTCTTCTTCTTCATTCTTAATTTTTATGCTTTTTAGAATTTCATATCCATTTGAGTTTAGTTTTCTATGTCTTTCGAGTTCATAATCTGTTTCTCTATTGCCCCTTGCTCTTTCAAGAACTGAATTAATGTCATAATCTTTTTCTACTTTTTCTTGTTTAATCTCTTCTGTCTCTTCTGGTAATTCTATTGATATTCTTTTTTTGTGTTCTTCTTCGCTTGCATTCATGTTTTCAATATATTTTTTTATTTTTTCAATATCAATTTCTTTTGAGGCATCAGAAATAATGCTCACATTAGTATTAGTTTTAATTCGAGATAATTCATTCATGTCCGTTACATTGTAGATATCTTGATTTCGCTTAGTACGACTCATATTATTAAGTGAACTATTTTCATATTTTTCCATTCTTGAACTCATATTTTTCACCATTTTAATGATAACACATTTGATTTCTAAATTCAATAAATATGCTTTATGACAATGCAATAATAAATATTGTATGACATCTAGATTTTTTTATAATTTTCATATATAATTGTTTTGGAGGAAATGGAAAAATGGAAAAAGTAAAAGTTAATGACACATGCATTGGGTGTGGATTATGTGTTAGTCAATGCGAGAAATATTTTGAATTTAATGATGAAGGTATGAGTAAAGCAAAAGATGTTGAACTTGATGAAAATGATAAGAAGGAAGTTCTAAATATTATTGAAAGTTGTCCTGTTGGTGCTATTGTTGTTGAAGAAGAAATTACAGCTGAATAAAATTAATTTTGTATTTTAAAACATGTTAGATATTTAATTAACATGTTTTATTTTTTATATTTGAAATGCTATATAATTTTTTCACTTCTTTAATTGATAAAGTTCTGTATTCGCCTATACTAAGTCCTTTTAAATCCAAAAAAGCATAATTAGTTCTTTTTAATTTTAAAACTTTGTAGCCTAAACTAGAAAACATATTTTTAACTTGATGATTTCTTCCTTCGGTAATTGTTAATTCAACATATGATTTTTTGTTTATTTTGTCTATTTTTTTAATTTTTGCGATGGCTTTTTTTGTTTTTACACCATCAAGTATTATTCCGTTTTCTAATTTTTTTATATCTTTTGGTGTAATTATTCCATCTATTTTTGCTGAGTATGTTTTTTCAATATATCCTTTAGGGTGTGTTAACTTATTGGTTAATTCGCCATCATTTGTTATTAATAATAAGCCTGTTGTGTCATAATCTAAACGACCTACTGGAAAAATCTTTTCATCTGTATCAATTAAGTCTATTACTGTTGTTCTTCCTTTTTCGTCTTTTACTGAGCAAATGGTTTTTTCTGGCTTATATAGAAGGAAGTATAATTTTCCTTTTCTTATAACTTCTATGTTATCAACTGTAACTACATCTTTATCATTTACTTTATAACCAAGCTCGGTTATTTTGTTTCCATTTACCTTTACTTTACCTTTTAATATTAGTTCTTCACATTTTCGTCTTGAGTCAACACCACAAGAACTTAAAAATTTTTGTAATCTTTCCATAAAAAACACCAAGGTCATTATACTCTATTATTTCCAAAATGACAATATTTGTTTTATTTTATTTACTTTTACTTCATATTTTAATTTTTTTAACTTAATTTTGTCTATTATTTTATTATTTAGTATTATTATTACTTTTTCTTCATTTTTACTTAAATCTATTTTTATTTTTAATTTATCTATTTCATCTTTTTTCAAAAGCATATAATAGTCACAATCAATAAAGTAGTGATATTTGTCTTTATTTTTTACTTTAAATGAAAATGTGTTCATATCTAATATTTTATATTTTTCGTATTCTTCAAAATATTTTTTATATAGTTTTTTATGTAAATTAAACTTATCGCTTTCATTAATTGAGGCTATTATCAGTGTTTTCCCATTTTTTTTAGCTGCTGAAACGAATACCTGACCACTTGCTTTTGTATATCCTATTTTTCCGCTTATTAAATATTCGTATTGTTTTAATAATTTATTTTTATTAGGCCATATATACTTATCAACTTTATATGTCTTTGCTGAAGTTATATTTAAAAAATCTTGGTTTTTTATCGCATATCTCATTAATTTTGACATATCTTCCGCGGTAGATATATTTTTTGTGTTATCGTTAAGGCCATGAGGATTTTCAAAAAATGTGTTTGTCATTCCAAGTTTTATCGCTTTTAAGTTCATTTCTCTTATAAAATTTTCATATCCTAGTACATTGGTTGCTATTGTCATTGCTGCATCGTTTCCACTTTGTAACATCAATCCGTGCAAAAGGTCATTTAATGTAAATGTTTCCCCTTCCTTTGCATATATCATCGAACCATTTACATCCCGAATTTCTTTACCTATTGTTATTTTCTTATCTAAGGGTGCATTTTCTAATGCTATTATTGATGTCATAATTTTTGTTGTTGATGCTATTAACTTTTTTTCTGATGCGGCTTTCGAGTATAATATTCTTCCAGAATCTGCATCCATTACTACTATTGAAGCTTTTATATTTATGCATATTAAAAAGATTAATGCAACTAATATTTTTTTCATATTTAATTTTATGATTTTTACTATAAAATAATTAATCTTTTTAGGATTTTTTTAACTATATTTATAAAATTGTATATTTTCATTCTTAATTTTAAAAAAATAAAGAATTATATTTTTTTTGTTTTTTTTATAATTGTTTTATACTCACTAATACACTTAGTAAAAAATTGTTTGTTACAGAAGATAGTTTAAGTTGTCTAACATCACATTTTTAAATTTCTTCTTTATTTAGATAATTTTCTATCAATTTATTAATTCTTGATGTTATATTATTTATATCTTTATAAATGGTTTTTCCCTAATAAGTTCTTACAACAGCTAATAACTTTACGGTTTTTCTAACATATTCATAAAAAAAATAAAAAGTGTTACCTTTTTATTCGCTTTCGTAATTATAAAGTCCGTGTATTTTTTCTAATGTCATTCTATCTGGATTTTCAAGAACCCATTCTCCATCTTTTTTATTTAGATTGAATGTTACTTCATAGTTTATCTTTTCGTTTGTATTTAGCATATTATTTAATTTATATTTACTATAAGTATCTTCATCATACATGCCATTTATCGTGAATTCGTCTTGATGTTCATTTAAATAATTATAAGAATCTTTATCTGATTTATATAAATCATATACTGTTATTTTGACTGTTACTGTTGCTTTATCTCCATCTATTTTTTCATCTTTCATTTCATACTTCAAATCTTGATATTGCTTTGTAAGAACTGATCTATATATGGTTTGATTATCGCTAGATAAATTTTCCCCAGTTATTTTTGACTCCATATCTGTTTTAACATTTTCACTTAATGAATTGTATTGATTTAAATATGCTTCTACTTTACCAGATGGTGTATTTGATAAACTACATGCTGATAAAACTACTAATGACACTAAAAGTACTATTATCTTTTTCATACTTGCCTCCTACTATTATTTTTAACATTTTCTATTTATTTATTCATTATAAATTTATTAATTCTATTATTTCATATAGTTTTTGATGTTTAAAACTATATTCATTTTTGATTGATTCTACTAACCTCTCATACTTATTTTTCTCATTGCTATTTTTATTAAACCATTCATAATATAAGTAATCTATTATTTCTTTATTATCTTTTTTTAATTCTAAATACTCTACTAATGTATTTATTATTTTATTTTCTTCTCTTGTGTTATATGAATATGTTTTTTTACTTGAAAGTTTTTTATAATTTAATTTGTATTTTGATTTTTCTATCATACTATCTAAAATGTCTTTTTCTTCTAATAAATCCAGTTTACTTATTTTATCAATCTTTCCATCTGTGTTAAATTTGATACAGATTGAATCAATGTCTGTACAAAAGATACATATTTTGTTAGATAGTTCTATTTTTTCTATAAAGTTTTTGTTAACTTTTATATTAAAATTTAATAATTCAAAGTAAGTGTCATCATTAACTTTAAAAACAGGTACTTTTTTTAAGATTGTTATTTTATCGTTTTTATTCCATTCATAAAAGTTTATTAATTCTTTTTTTAAATTCACTTTAATGTTATATTCATAATTCATTTTTTGTCCCTTTCTTTACTGATAAATATATTAATAATATTCCTATAAATACTTTAGTACACTCAAAACTTGACACCACATACTTTACATAATCTATGAATGAATAATCCATTCTAAGAAGATTTAAGTAAATTACTATATACATTAAGGAGGATGCTGTTATTATTATGCCTAATATAAAACAAAATATTCTTTTTAACATATTAAAGTATATTTATTTTAATGTAAAAATATTATATAATAATTAGGGTGATTATAATGGAAATATTAAAATATATTATATTAGGTTTAATACAAGGTCTTACGGAGACTATCCCAGTTTCTTCTAGTGGACATTTAATGATTCTTAAAAAAATTATGGAAGTTAATGTTGATTTTGATACTATTGCTATTCTAACTAATTTTGGCTCTTTAATTGCTATTGTTATTCTTTTTTGGAATGATTTAATAAAACTTATTAAAAACTTTTTTATATATTTATTTAAGAAAGACAAATCAGCTAAAAGTGATTATAAGTATTGTTGGATGATAGTTCTTGGTTGTATTCCTGCTGGGCTTATGGGACTTGTTGTTAGTAAGTTAGAGTTATTTGCTAAGATCGAAAATAACATTAAAATAGTTGGTTTATCATTAATTATCACATCTATTTTATTATTTATTGTTAGAAATTTTAAAGGTAAAAAAGGTGATTCTGAAATAGGAACTCGTGAAGCTTTAACAGTCGGTATTTTTCAAATTATGGGATTATTTCCTGGAATAAGTAGAAGTGGATCAACTATAGTTGGAGGAATGAGTAGTGGGCTTAAAAGAGATACTGCATTTAAATATTCATTTATGTTGTATATACCTATGAGTATAGCTGCTACTGGACTTGAACTTACTAGTATAAATTTACATAGTGATTTAGTTATATATTATGCTGTTGCTATTTTTGTGTCTACTATTGTTACATTACTTGTAACTAAATGGTTTAGAAAAATTGTTAACAATGGAAAACTTATTTATTTTAGTATTTATTGTTTGATAGTTGGTTTAATTGTGATATTATTTTTATAATTATGTATTTAAAAACTACAATATAATCTTGGTATTGTAGTTTTATTATGATTTAATCTTCTAATTCTTTTATGCTGTTTTCATCTAATTTTACATTATTAATTGAATCAAATCTTTTAGTTATTTTTTCAGTTGTTTTATGAATATTTTCAACATCATTATTAACCGTTTGTATTGTTCTTGATAATTTATCCCATCTTTCTCTATATCTTCCAAATTCAACTCCTAATTTATTTAATTCTTCATGTATAACTGTTGTATATTTATCTCTTTCTAATCCCATTAATACTGACTGAATAATAGTTAGTAAACTCATTAGTGTTGTTGGAGAAGTTATCCATACTTTTTTACTAGCTGCATATTTAATTACATTAGGATGATATGCATTTATTTCTGCAAATATTGCTTCTGCTGGCAAGAACATTATTGCTTGATTCGTTGTTTCTCCATTTATTATATATTTATTAGCAATTGCATCAATATGTTTTTTAACATCATTATCAAATGCTTTGCTTCTTTCATTTCTTTCTGTCTCACTAAGTCCTTTTTCAACTAATCTTCTATAATTCTCAAGTGGAAATTTTGAATCTATACAAATTGTACCTAGTGGTTCTGGTCCAAATACTATTGCATCTGCTATATAAGAATTTGAAAGAGTGTATTGTGTTTTATATATTTTATCATTCTTTTCACCAAATATAGATGAAAGGATATGATATAAATTTACTTCTCCAAAAATACCTCTACTCTTTTTATCTGTTAATATGCTTTCAAGAGATACTATTTCATTACCAAGCCCATCTATTTTCTTTTGTGCTTCATCTATTCTTGTTAATCTATTCATAACTTCCGTAAATGTCTTATTAGTTTTATCAAAACCATCTTCTAATTTTTCATTTACTTTTTGATTTATTAAATTTAATTTTAATTCTATTCTATCATTCAAACTATTAAAATCCTTATTTAAATCATTGGCAAAATTATGTTTAAAATCACTTATTTCTTTTATAACATTTATTTCTGTTCTGCTTAATTTTTCATTTAATTCATTATTATTTTTTTTTGTTAACAATATTATTAATAGTATTATTACTACTAATAAAAGTCCTACAATTACATATTCCATTTTAACACCTACTTTATCTTTAATATTTTATTTACTATTACACTTATTATATATGTTATTATTAATAGTGTAAATATCTTTATTAATATAATTGGATTGGAAATACTTTTAATAAATGAAGTTCCAACAAATCCCAGGAAGTATACAAGTGATATCTTTCCTATTAATAGTGCTATAAAATACTTTTTAAAATCCATTTTAACTAGTCCAGAGGCTATGTTAACCATAAATGCTGGAGTAAACGGTATAGCTATTAATATTGTGAGTTGTGAAACTGTTATATTTTTAAATACTTTCTTATATTTCTTTAATAATTCTTTATTTTCTGTAAGATTTTCAAATTTATTTCCAAATCCTTTTTTAAATATGAAATATGACATTATACATCCAAGAATGGTAAATATCCAAGATAAAATGAATCCAAGTAAATTACCAAATACTAAAAAGTTAATAGTTATAAATATCATTAAAGGTAATATTGGAATTATTGATTCAATAAATATAAATAAGCAACCGATTAATGCACCTGCGGCTCCTGATGTTTCTATAAAACTTACTATTTCTTTTAATATATCTATCATATTTCTTCCCTAAATAATTATAATACTTTTTCATTCAATTTTCTAGATAATAAACATTGTAACCAAGGGAAGATAATATCATTGCAGCTCTTTTACTTAATTTCCCACTTTTACAATACAAATAATAATTTTCTGTTTTATTTAAGTACCTTCTATAGTTATTTATTAAATCATCATAAGGAATATTTATACTTCCATTTAGATGATGTTCACTATATGTATATTTATCACTCACATCTATTATTTTCATAATCTCACCTAAGATATTTTATGAAAAAAAAGATGAATTGTTATTCATCTTCACTTCCAAAGAAATCATCAAAGAAATCCTCATCATTATTTTTATCATTTACTACTACACTATCAACATCAATATTTACTTTTGGTTTTTCTAGCCCAAGTTCATTAAACATTGGTTCTTCAGGTTTTTCAATAATTTTTGGTTCAACAGATTTAGTTCCTAATTCTGATTCTATTTGAGCTGACCTATCATTTTGTGTTATCTCTGGTTCAATAAATCTTGGTTTAATCACATCTTGACTGATAGGTTCCACTATTGTTTCCTCTTTCTTAGGAGTAAACTCTTCAAAATTATCAATAAACTTATTTATATTTGTTGTAGTATTTGTACTTTCTGGTAATTTATGGTCAAATATATTATTTATTTCTTTTTCAATATCTTCTTCACTTTTTTCGGTTAGAGGTACAGGTTTGTTAGTAGTCTCATTATTTTGAGGTAGTGTATTTGATGTCTGTTTATTTTTTTCTCTTTCTAGCATTTCATTTCTTTCTAGTTCAGCTATTTTAGCATCTAATCTTTTAACATAATCCTCATAGCTATCAACCATACCACCACCCATTGGCATTTTAATACTGCCTGGCATCATACCTCCCATGCCTGGCATAAATTGTCCTGACATTGGCATTCCACTTACCATGCCTCCAGCAGGATTACCCATTGGAGTTGGTGTACCTTGACTTTCTTTTAATTTATTTACATATTCTTTAACATCAAATACTTTTACATCATGATGTTGTCTAACTGTATAATCCATTTTAGGATACTTTTTACCCCAGTCGATTTTCCAGTCATATGTTAATTTTGTTTTAAATGGCATACTTCTGAATCTATTAATAATTACTTCTCCCTCTTTTAGAGCTTGTAAATCACTTACTGTGAATAATGGTCTAATTGGAGGAGCTGGTTTATCTTTTTCAGCTTTTGGTGGCTTTTGATCTCCTAATAATTTACTAATTTCTTCAAGTGCTGCAAGTTCAGTACTCATTAAGTATACAAAGTTACCACAGTTACCTTTAATAGTTTCAGCTACATCTTTTCCATAAACTTTATTTAATTGTGAAAAGTTTTGAATAACAAAACTAAATCTAATATTTCTTGAACGAGATGCTGTAATCATTGTTTCTACATCTTTTAAAGCTGGCATGTTTGCAAACTCATCAAGAATAAAATTTGTTCTGTATGGTAATTTTAAACTTGGGAAAGTTTGAGCAGTTGCAATTAAAGCTTCATATGCTTGTTTAACAAATATTGTTGCCAAAGCATGGTATGTAGTCTTTTCATCATGCACTTTTAGGAATACAGCAGTTTTTTCTTTACCTATATCTCTTATATCGAAATCACTATATGAAAGCATTTCTGATAATGCTTCTTGTGATGAGAATATCCTAGTCTTCGTTCTAAATGTAGACATAATTCCACCACGAGTTTCATTTGGTGCATTGATACAAGAGGCAGCAGCTATGTATGCTGGACTTAATTCCCCTTTACTTTTAAAGTATTCTTTTATATATGTAGAGGCTCCTATTCTATCATCTCCAACCTCTGCCATCATATTTATACTATTGATATTTATTTCTTCTTCTTTAGCATCATCAAATAAACCAAGTGATAAACCTGTAAAGAAGTTTGATGCTGTTTGTTCCCAGAATGGTTCTGCCTTGTTATTTGGGTCTATTAAGATGTTACTTGCTAAATCCTGCAAAAGTTCATTAGCTTTATCTGAATTACCTTCTTTATAAATTCTATATGGGTAACTAAATGGATTCCATGCAGCTCCTTCTTTTGGATCACGGAAGTTTAATAATATTATTTTATATCCTTTTTCTTTTAGTAAAGCACCACAGTTTTCGTATAACTCACCTTTTGGATCGGTTACTATCATACTTTCACCATGTCTACCTAATATTTTTATTAATGGAAACATGAATGCTTGAGTTTTACCTGAACCAGAAGCACCCATAATCAATGAGTGTGGTTGACCACTATCATCTACCCAAGCATCTTTACCATTGTTTATTACTGGAAAACCACCAGCATCATAAGTATCATCAATTAAATGTACTTTTTTAATTCCATAATCTTTTTTCATGTCACTTTCTGACATTAGTTTTGAATATCCATCATTCTTAGATTTTTTTTGAGTTGTTATTCCAAAACCTTCTTCTCTATCAAAGAAATATGATGAACATGCAGTTAGTATTGCAACAACAGCTAGTATAAAGAACATTAATGTCGTAAGTAATAAATCTGGAGCAAATGCTGGTAATGGATTTAATCCAGCAAATACAGATTCAGTTGCTACTGAGTGTATATTTACTACTGCTATTGCTATTAAATATAGTAATACTGCTAAAAATATTAAGAATATTACTATATCTTTCATGTCAGCTCTAAATTTTAACTTCATAATTTTCACCCCAATATGCTTATATTATACTATATAAATTATTTTTTTTCATTATTTATCTGTTGTTTTAATACTAATTATTTGATATTTAAAAAACTTACCATTATTATTTATTTTAAAACTTATTGTTTTTCTTTCGTATTTACCATCTGAATCTTCAACAATCAATTTTTTTGCTCTATCAAATTCTTTGTTATTCATAGCAGTCCTTGCATTTACTTGAGCAGAAGTTTCTGTTTCAGTTGTTATTGGATATGTATATAAATAAATATCAGCAGTTATTATTTCATTATCTTTATCATAATCCATTTTATTTATATAATACATTCTTCCATAAGTTGTAAAATCTAATGCCATAGTATAATACATACAATAATTTTGTTTTCTAAACATATATTTAAATCTATACATCATATCATCTAAATATTTAGATATATCCGTATTATATAATTCAACATAGCTTTCTTTTAAATTACTTTCTGTCATACAAATATATTGTTTTTCTTTACTAATTTTTGTTAAATATCTTGTGTTCGATAATTCAAAATTTATCATATAATTTTCTATTAGATTATCAAGATCCTTCTTTGTCATATTTGAAGAGTCATAATCTCCAACTGTTATGGCTCTTTCAAATAGAAAATCTTCTGATAATTTTTTTCTTAAATCTTCATATTTTTCTTCATCTGTAAATGTTTTTGAATTAACTTTTATATCTGTGTATGTAGGAAAATATTTAACTTTATTGCTTTCAACTTTTTCCCCTGTAAGAATGAGAGGAATAATAATTATTAACATTATTACTAAAGCTGATCCTAATACTATATAAAATGATTTTTTACTTGACTTGTTCATTGTTATTATTCCTCTTTAAGACACTGCTTGTATCAGCATCTTCTTTACAATTAATCTTTCCGTATCCAGCAATTGATGCTGAGTCTTTACTTGCATAAGTTGCTTTCTTTACTCTTCCGCCTTCAGTATCTCCGTGTCCTTCATTGCCACCTATTGTTGTTACTTGTCCTGTATTTTTATTATAATCTACTACTATCGCAACATGACCATATACTCCAGGGGTTTCGTATTGGAAAATGACAATATCCCCAGGTTTTGGATCATATCCTTTTCTTGCTTCTCTCCATGATCCTTTTTGTACAAAATATTCTCGCATGTTTGTAACTCCAGCTGTTTTAGGAATTTCTGTACCAAGATATCCTGTTTTACTAGCTATATATGATACAAATATTGCACACCATTGTGCTTTTTGATGGGTGCCATAAAACCAATCATTATATATAGTATAATCACTATTTTTTGGCTCCTCTTTAGTTCCTATTTCTGCTGTCGCTGCATTTACAATACCTAAGCAACCTTGTCCAGCATATTCTTCATCATATATATTTTGATCGAAATTATCTTCATATGTTGAACATTCTATTAAATCAGAGTCTCCATATGTTTTTTTAATAATTTCAGCAAAATTTTCACCACTATTTGCTGCTGCTTCCCAACTATTTTGTGTGCTACTAACATAACCTGCTTCTTTAATGCTATTATTTGATATTATTAAATATTCTTTGGCTATATCATATAACTCACTAAATTTTTGATATGCTTCATCAGATATTGATGACTTATAATTCGTATATTCTTCGCTTGGAGCACTTCCTTGATAATAACTCGTACAATGTTTACTACTACCACACATCAAGTTTGCTACTTTTCTATATGAGCCTTTACTTGGTGAACTAAATACTTGATCACAATCACCATTCCTCATAGTTATTGTAGAACCTTTATTGTAGTTTCCTCTTCTTGCCATTGTGTAACTTATACTAGCAATCATTTGTGTTAAAGCATAATTCTTATTATTATAGGAACTTTGCCCTATTTCCCCAACAGTTACACCAATTATATAATCTTTAAACGAAACTGAGTCTTGCTGATTTCCATCGCAATCTGTTAATTTAACAGTAATATTATCTAAATCAGATGATAAGAACTTCTTACAATATGCATTTGTCACAACCTCTGGATTGCTAAAATCTGGAATTGTTCCTTCAATATAGTTTCCATTTTCATCCCAATAACCATTTTCTCCGTATTGAGAAGAATCTAAATCTTTTAAAAGAAGAACATTATTTATTTCATATTTTCTATCTTTTGTTTCCTCTATTATTTCTTCTATTTTCTTTGGTGTAGTCGCATCATTATACTCTATACCTGGTAAATTTGAATCTTCATCAGATTGTTTGAATGATGGAAAATTAATATATCCAAATCCATGCTTATATTCAAACTCAACATATTCATTATGAACAACTGGACCATTTGTTGTAAATTTTATATTTCTACTAGTAAAACTATCCTTTGAAGTTGAATAAATATCTTCTACTTTTTGAAAATAAATTGTTGTATCTACTATCTGATCATATTCTCTATCAATGAAATAATGTTGTGCTTTTCCTACTGAACTATCTAATTTATCCACTAATGATAATAATGTTTCTTCATCTATTGTGCCGTTACATTCTTGAGATGTAGATTTCCATGCATTATTCATACTAGTGTCATATGTATATCCTGTTCCAACTAATGTTAAAATTTCCCTTTTACTTACATCTTTATTAAATCTATCTAATAGTTTTTCATTATTGATTTTTAAATATCCTGGAACACTAAATTCACTGTTTCTAATTGTTGGAATATTGTCATCACCATCTTGTAAATCTTTTTCATCATTCCATCTTATGAACATTTCCCACTTGTCTCTACTATATTCATAATTTTGTACAACCGTTGTATTACAATATCCAACTTTAATATATTTTTTTTCTGTAAAAGACCATACTTCTCTTATTTCCCAAGTAAATGATGGATAAACATCTTCAAATATTGTACTTTGAATTATTCTATTAACATCAGTTTTAGTTAATTTTCCATCTTCAATAATATTTTTTAATGATTCGAAATGGTCAGCAGCTGAGATAAATGTATCTCCTTTTTCGTCTTCTTTTTCTGGTGGTGTTTCATAATTATCATATGTTGCTTGTGAATCATATCCAAAAAACAATGTACCAATTATAAGACCTCTATCTAATTTATTTGGGCCATTTTCTTCTTTACCCATGTATTTAGTTTCATAATCATTTGTTTTCTTCTTAATATATCTCATTAATTGACATACATCTTTAAATTCATTGCCTGACTCTGGAAAAATTTTTTCAAGAAGACCTTGCAGAAAACCAGCCTTACAGCTTTCATCATTATTAAGTACTTGTATCAATTCTGGCCAAGTATACAATTCTCCAGTTTCTGGATTTCTTATGTATTTACTGTCAGTATAAAGACCCACATAATCATCTTCATCTGTTCCTTGCTCTGGCACTCCAAAGTTTAAAACAATTGATGAAAAGAAGTTATCAATTACTAATGCAAGGTATGCAATCATAAATATTCCCAAGAATATTCCCAATGATATACCTATTATTTTTAATTTTAATAATTTTAGTTTTTTTGCTTTTAATGCAGCACTAGCAGAACCTTCTCCTCCACCTAATTTAGATGAAAGTTTTGATTTTAAATCACCAGAATTTTTCTCTTGTGACTTTTCATCTTTTTTCTCTAGGCCACCTTTTTTCCCTAAATCATCTTTTTTTTCAAGTCCACCTTTTTTGCCTGAACCTTCTTCTTGATCTAATTTTCCGCTTTCTTTATTAACACCTCTTGGTTCATTTTGACCTCTATTTTTTAATCTATCTTTTGTTCCTTTTTCACCATCAAGTCCTAAACCAGATTTAAAACCAGACGAAAACTGGTTTAATCTATCGACTACCCCAGTATTTCTTTTCTGATTTATATTTTGATTATTTTGTTCTAAATTTTGATCACTATTATTGTCCATACTTCACATCCTTTAGGTGAGAGAACTATAGTCCACCACCTGAGCCAAATGATTCTAATTCTTGTTGTGTTGCAATTACATTAATTCTCATTCTTCTGCTTCCACAAACAAATAATGCTTGTCCTTGACTATATCTCTTTATGGAATCTTTTTCTTGATCATTTAAATCAACTAATTTTGCAAGATCATCAACAGCTTGTTTTCTAAGTCCCATTACTAAATAGTAAGAAGCATTATCAAAAATAGCTTTGCCATGTACAACAACATTTGGAGCAGCAAAGTCAGTTGGTTGTTGTGTTATTATAATTGTTCCTGTGTTATATTTACGACTTCTTCTTTGAATTCTTGCTAAGAATTCAGCACCTAATGTATTTTGATCTGCAAGAAGCATGTGAGCTTCATCAACCATTAGTATTGTATTTATTTCTCTATCAAGAGTTAATCCCCATGCATATTTTAAAATGTTGAAGAACAATGCATTTCTGATATTACTATCAGCATTCATAAGTTCTCTTATGTTGAATACGATAAAATCAGCATCTGTATCTATTGTTGTCTTACCTGTGAAATAATATCTTAATTCTTTTGTTAAAGGTCTAATCTTTAACTCAAGTCTTTCCATTATATCTCTTTCATGAGTATGCTCAGTCATTGATAAAAGTCTACCTTTTATAGTCGCATATACATCATCAAATGTTGGATACTCATGAGAAGTAATTTTTCCAAAATCAGTATTATAATCTATTTTATATCTTCTATATGTATCTTGTACAACTTCACTAAACAGTGTTAATACATCTTCTTCAATGTCTGGACTATAATATTTCATGAATGCTTTTAATGTTTGAAGTGTTCTAGTTAAAACAGCATAACCAGTTCCCTCAGCCATTTCTTCTTCATCAGCATCTAATACTACTTCAAGTGGATTTATCATACCAAAATCTCCACCACGACCTAAATCAATGAAGTCTCCGCCATATAGTCTAGTCATTTCTTCAAGTTCACCTTCAGGGTCAATTGCGATAATCTTATGACCATTTCTGATATTGCTTCTAAGTAATACCTTAGCAGCTGTTGATTTACCTGAACCAGATGTACCAAGTATAATCATATTGGCATTATTTCTATTAAATTCTTTCTTAGTTTGATATAAGAATTGATTAAATAAGATTACACCACCAGAATAATCTACTCCAAGTAGACATGAAAGTCCTGGGTCCTTAATACTATCAAATACAAATGGATACATTGCTGCGATTGTAACTGATGGTATTGGTGTTCCAACTCTTTCTTCTATATCATTTTCTGGGAATATTGGAAGCATACTTTGAAGTATTTTTTCTTGCTCAAATCTAAGAACAAGTCCTTTCATTCCCATAGCATCTAAGTAATTTTTAACTTGTACTTTTTTATTTTCAAGTTCTTCATGAGAATCAGCTGAAATAAATAAGTGCATTTGAAAATCAAATATTCTTGCTTGAGTAGCAGTTAACATTTGAATAAAATTATCAATACTTTCATAATCTTGTCTAATTTGTTCTTGAATAGTATGATCATGTTCATTTTGATATCTTGCTTTCATATCAGCAATCTCTTTATTTAACATTTTTGATAATACTGAGAAAGCAATTGGAATATGTTTAATACATACTTTAACTCCACCCATTTGAGTTAAGTTAGCTAAATATCCTTCAGAAATAGATTTAGGATAACTAATTATAGTAAGTATTGCACAATACTTATCACTTATTATCATTTCTGATGATTTAAATTCTAAGCTCTTTGGAGCTAATTGACTTTTAAAACTTACACTCATTGACTAATCACCGTCCCAAAATTATATGAGTCACCACCATTTAAGAATCCATCTAATAATATTCTCAAGTCATCATTGCTTGTTTGGGCTGATTGAAGTCCAACATTAGCAAGACCTGAAACAAGATTTTGAATTCTCTTTTGTATTACTTCTGGTCTCTTATCCTTAAATAATATAAAATATTCTGTATCAGTAACATTAACTTCCTTACTCATAAATAAGTTAGCTTTATCAATATCTTCTCTTATAAGTTTTCTAATTGCTTGAACTTGTACTGAATTATATAACAATTTCAATTGAGCAAGATAATTATTAATGTCAACTGGTCTATCTGATATAATTAACCAGAATTGATAATCTAATGTGTTATAAAAACTTCTTAAATTAAATATTGCATTATTTTGAGAATCATAATCAAGAATGAATATATTTCTTGGTCTAATTTTCACTCCTGTTACTCTATAACCATTATCAAGTATAATTTCTCCATTTTGAATACCTCTAATTGGTAACCAATTTTCAGCATACTTTTGAGCTTTTGTATCAACCTTTTTTTTGTTCGTCGTCTTGTCCAACATACCTAGCACACCATCCTCTCCAATAATATCTTCTAGGGTTCATAAAGAATATTATTAATTCCTGTATATATACAAGAACATTATGATAAAAAGGGAGTGGCATAACTAAGAATAAGCATATGCCAACTGGGGCTAGTTTTACCATTAATTCTTTTATAGTATCACCCTTAAATACAAACATAAGTATTGTTGTAATTACAGCACCTGTAAGTAATATAATCAAATCAATAATTCTAAAAACATTAAATATTAATTGACTTTTTTTACTATTTGCAGGTATCAAATAATTATTCATATTCCTTTTTCCTTTCTAACTTATAATGCAATTTCTATTTTTTATTATTACCGCTATGTGTTCTCGAATAGCTATCTTTACTTGTAATTTGACGTTTATTATTAGCAATAGTATTTTTTTGCTCTTTATATTTAATTTCTGCATCTTCTTTAGCTCCAATTGATTTGTTATATCTTCCTCTTGCTTGTTTGGCAACATCATCATTTCCAGCATAGTGGTTAACACCTTTATCATATAATTCTTTAGCAAATTTCTCTGAATCATCTCTTTGTTTTTGAAGTGCTTTTCTTGCTTCAGCAATAGCTTTTGCATTTCCTCCTCGCTGTGCAACTTCTAAATCAGATTGCTTCTGAATATATTTTCTATCATACTTTAACATATTTGCTACAAAATCATCCTTACTATCACCAAATTTTACTCCAGTCCATCCTTGATTATATTGCGAATTTGCATTTGCTACATCATTATTGCTCATTCCATGATTCTTGATAAAATCAGTTATATCATTACCTTTCGTAGCAGCGATAGCAGCTTCGTTATATGCATCTAATAGAGCACTTTGTTCATCCAGTTTAGCAATTTGACTATCTTGTCTAAGACCTACTCCTATTAAATTTTCTGCTCCGCCTCTTACAATATTACCAACTCCGCCTCGTCTAGCAATGTCTTGAGCTCTATTTCTATTTGCTTGACTATTTGCACTTTGATTTTTAAAGAAGTCAGCAACACTTTTACCTTTTGCTCCTGATCTTGCTCCATTGAAAGCTCCTCCAGCAGCATTAGCAATTGTTCCAGCTAGTCCTGCTCCACCAGCAATACCTGTTGCAATTCCACTTCCAAATCCAACTGCTCCGCCTATAAGTCCTGCTGCGAATTTACCAAATCCGCCACCACCAGCTGAACTTGCCATTTTTGTTCCTAAAGCTTCATCTATAAATTTAGGTAAGATTCCTATAATTTTATATCCAGCGACTAATACAATTATACATATAAGACCTCTTGTAATAACACTTTCTTGGATTGTTGCAATATCACCAAAGTATGAAGTTATATCTCCAATAAATGCGGCTACAAATGTCGTTATTATATATACAATAGCTATTCTTGTTATTGCTTCTAAAAATACTGAGAAGTATGTTTGTAAAAATGTTTGTAATGTTTTTGAACTAGTTCCTTTATCAATTATTGTTACAATAGCCAGTGGTGCTAATACTTGTAGAATAATCAATTTAAACATTCTGACGCCAATTTCTATTGCAACTTTAGCAATACTATATATTAAGTAGAATCCCATGATTGAACTTACAAATGGTAAAGTGTATTCTACATTTACACCTATTTCATCTACTATATTGTGTGCTTCAGTAAAGTTGTATGTTGCACCATCTTTTACATTAATTTTTAAAGCATGTTGATCAACATATTCTGTTGTAATTCCACTTCCTGTTGAATCTTGATCATGTAAGAAAAGTGTTAATGTTTCATGTGCTAACCATTCTCCCATATCAATGTCATCCGCGGCTCCTGATGATCCCCATACAAACCTAGCAAGTAAACCTTCATCACTTCCACCTACTGTGTCTATTATTTGACCTAAATATTCATATTCGCCATCATTTGAACCAATAATTAATAAACTTATATCATTCATAACTCCAAATAAGAATGGATATAAAATTAATAATGCTGCTGTTACAAATAGATTTTTTACAAGTGCAGCACCACCAGTTTTATCAGATGTAGCTTTACCTGGATCAATCATATATTCTATTAAAGATCTTCCAAGTTTATATAAAACTAATACTATAATTACTGCTTTAACTCTATCTATTAGTGGCTCCATCATATCAAAGAGTCTGCTGAATTTGATTTGTGACATTAGCATAAATATTTTATATACATAAGAAACAACAGAATATATAACACCATCTAAGAATAGTGATATTGTATATAATGGTTTCATAATCCATGATGCTTTTGCTAAAATAAACATTCCAATATTATATAGTGACATGTGTCCACTTCCCATCCAATTACTATAATTTTATATAGTATAAAATTCTATCAAAATTATAACATAAAAAAATATCAAATAAAAGTGTTTTATTTGATATTTCATAATTATAATTCTACATTATGATATATATTACTTACATCATCAAGTTCATCTAACATTGAAAGTAATCTTTCAAATTTTTCTCTGTCTTCTCCTTCAAGTGTAACTGAATCTTTTGAGAAGTATGATATTTCATCTACTTCAAATGTTATACCAGGGAAAGCTGTTTCTAATGCTTTTTTAGCATTATTTAAATCTGATACTTCTGTATAAACAATAACTGTTCCGTCTTCTTCTACTACAATGTCATTTGCATCTACATCTGCATTTATAAGTGCATCCATAACCTCTTCTTCTGAATGTCCTTTAATTCCAACTACTCCTAGATGGTCATACATAAAGCTTACTGCTCCTTGTCCTGCCATTTTAGCTCCACATTTGTTAAATACTGTTTTAACAAAACTAATTGTTCTATTTGAATTATCTGTTAAGCATTTGATAATTAATGAACTTCCACCTTGTGCGAATGCTTCATATTCAACTGTTTGATAATCTTCTGCTACTCCTTTTTTAACTTTATCTATATTTCTATTAATAACATCTGCTGGTACTTGTTCTTTTTTAGCTTTTTCTATTACTCTTCTTAAAACATCATTACTTGATGGGTCTGGATTTCCTTTTGCTGCTTGATAAATTTCCTTAGCATAAATTGAATATAATTTAGATTTTTTAGCTGCTGTTGCTGCCATTGCTTTTGCTCTTACTTCATGTGCTCTTCCCATTTCTTATCACTCCTTTATTTAATCTAACTTCGTAAGCTCATTTATAATTTTAGCATATTCTTTATAATTTTCAAAATTATTCTCTTTATTTTGATTAAAAAATTCTTTTGAATCATCTCTTGCTTGTAAAAGTATTTTCATATCTTCATGTAGATTAGCTATTTTAAATGACATATCTCCACTCTGTTTTACTCCAAATAAGTCACCTTCGCCTCTCATTTCATAATCTTTTTCTGTTATATAAAATCCATCATTACTTTCACATAACACTTTTAATCTTTCACAAGATTCATCTCCAATTAATATACAAGTACAATCATATTCGTTTCTTCCAACTCTACCTCTAAGTTGATGAAGTGTTGCAAGTCCAAATCTTTCAGCATCATATATTATCATCATTGTAGCATTTTTAACATCAATTCCTACTTCAATAACAGTTGTTGATATTAATACATCAATCTTACCACTTTTGAATTCTTCCATTATTTTATCTTTATCTTGTTTTGATAACTTTCCATGTAATATTGCAGACTTAACTGTTTTATTAAAATACAATTCTATATTTCTTTTTATTTCATTTACCGTTGTTAAATCAATTACTTCTGAATCCTCTATTAATGGAGAAACTATATATACTTGATGTTGATTATCAATTTCATTTTTCATCATATCATATACACTAACTAATTCTTTTTCTGATTTAATTATTGTCTTAATTTCTTTTCTACCTTTTGGTTTTGTTTTTATATTAGATATATCCATATCTCCATATACAGTTAATGCAAAAGTTCTTGGTATTGGTGTTGCTGACATATAAAGTACATCTGGTAATAGTCCTTTATTTTTTAAACTAGCTCTTTGATTAACACCAAATCTATGTTGTTCATCTGTTATTACTAATCCTAAGTTTTTAAATATAACATTTTCACTTAAAAGAGCATGTGTCCCTATTATAAAATCTATCTTTCCTTCTTTTAATTTTTCTACAACTTCTTCTTTTTCTTTCTTTTTCATACTTCCAGAAAGAATATCTACTCTTATATTAGTACTTGCTAATAAATTTTTTATTGATTCAAAGTGTTGATATGCTAATACTTCTGTTGGTGCCATTAATGCTGTTTGATATTTTGCTAAATGATTGATATAAGCAGCTATCACTGATACTATTGTTTTTCCCGAACCAACATCTCCTTGAAGCATTCTATTCATCCTTTTACTAGATGTCATATCTTTATATATTTCTTCTATTGCTGTATCTTGATCTGCTGTTAATTCAAATGGAAGACTTCTTATAAACTCATTTACATCTTCTGGATCTATATTTCTTAAATAACCCATCTTACTTTCTTTATTAACTTCCTTTAAATAATTAATTTTAAACATAAATTCAAATAATTCTTCATATTTTAATTTTATTAATGCTTTTTTGACTTCTTCTTCATTTTTTGGATTATGTATCAAATTAACAGCTGATTTTTTTGATATTAAATTATATTTTTCATTTAAATAATCTGGTACATAATCTATATAATTATCAAATTTAGTAAGTGCTTCATCTATATATTTTTTTAATGTTTTACTTGTAAGTCCAGTTGTTAAATGATATACAGGTATTATTGAACCAGTTTGTAATTTTTCAAATTTTATGTCTGATGCGATTACTGTGTTTTTAAGAGCATCATATTTACCTATTACTGTTACAGTAAGTCCTGGTCTTATTTGACTTTTTAAAAATGCTCTATTAAATATCATAACGGCTATCATTTTTTTACTAGACATTGCTCTAAAAGTAAGAGAAGTCATATTTGCTCTAAATCTTCTTGTAAGTGGTACTGAATCAACT
Organism: uncultured Clostridium sp.; assembly: GCA_964649575.1. Classification (GTDB taxonomy): domain Bacteria; phylum Bacillota_I; class Bacilli_A; order RF39; family UBA660; genus CAG-1000. Next base: position 25,403 of record CAZYRI010000010.1, read on the forward strand.
ATACATTCTATCACTACTTGTTGTTTATCTACTGCCTCTTTTATATCATTTAGTTTTACTATTTCATGTCTATAAGGATAATAATATACTAAATCTTCTATATTATTTATATTTATATTTTTTAATGTTTCAATTGTTTTTGGACCTAGTCCTTTTATAATACTTAAATCGTTCATAGTTCACCACACAAATCTCACATATTGTATCATATTTTTTTAAAATTATAAAGTAAAATTTCGTATAAAATAAAGTGACTAATAGGTGTTATAACTTTTGAGATTCTTCTTTCATTTCCTTTATATTTCTTAATACATTTACTAACAACTCTCTTTTTTGTTTTAAGTCTTCTAATTCCATTTTATTAAATATACTTTCCATTTCAGTATTTAAGTTTATGTTTTTATCTATAACTTTTAAACATTTATATATATTTTCCAGTGTTTTATTTATAAAATCTTTTCCTACATTAAAAGATAATAATAATTTATATATTTGACAAAAAAATGATGTTAAATTATATTCTCTTTTTTCTTCAAGTTCATCTATTAATTCTAATAAACCATTATTATTAGTTATGCATTCAAATTGATTTAATGATTCTTCACTTGTATTGTCACTTCTATCAAATAATTTAATTTTGCCATTATTTACTTCAATATTACCGTGCATTATTGAATTTCTTATTCTTTTTATTACAGATTTATTTCTTATACTGAATTGTTCCAATAATGAATTATATGTATTTTTAAATATATTCTTGCATCTATTAACTTTATCATATTCATTTAATTTACTATACTGTTTATTTAGTGTTTTAAGTATTCTTTTAATAGGTCCAACTGTATTAGTGATATCATCCATTTTGTTAATATCGTCTTTTTTAGATGCAAATGAATAATCAACTCCTAATAATAACAATTTATCATATTCGTAATCTCTTTGTTCGTCTGAAAGTAATAATAATAAATGATTATAAAGTATAGCTGTTAAAATGCTATCTGTATTGCTATTTAGTTTTAAAGCATGCATTGTTTCTGCCATAACTCCTATTACATAATTATGAACAGCTTTTCTTTCGGCAGCTTTAGCCATGTTATTTTTTCTATTATATTCATCTAATTTAATTACTTCATCAAGTTCGTTTTTATATTCTATTTTACTTAATGCAGGTTTATACTTTGTTTTTATTATTTTATTTTGATTATAAAAGTCTTTTTTAAATTTGGTAGATAGTTCTTTATTTTCATATTTTTTTAGTGCTAATATGCTTTCATTTTTAATATATTTTATATTACTTCCAATTATGGATAGTAGTTCTGGTGGAATACTACATCTAAAAATATGATGTGATACTTTACCAGTTTCATCAAATGTATCATATTCATTATTAATAACTATTAAGTGATTTCTAATATCAAATTCATACTTACCATGTGCTAGTGAATCTCTTATTTTATCTATACACCATACAGATTCTTTTATCTTTTTCTTGAACTTATCATCAATTTGTTTTATATTTTTTAAAACAACTGTATTTTCTACTTCATCTAATGTTCTTTTTCCATCAACTTCATATGTCATGTTAGAAGATATATAATGATATTGTGTTAGAATATTTGGAAGATTTTCATTTAAGATGTCAAACTCTATTTTTTTACTATTGCAATCCTTTTTAATAATTTTTTCTTTAGCAAGCAAAAACCTAGTAATAGCAAACATAAAATAATGTTCCATTCCAAATTCTATTTCTTTTTTTTCAGTAAATGCTTCTATTAATTTTCTTGATACTTTTAACATATATTCTTTATTCATAAAACAATAATATCATATTTTTAATACTGAATGAATATATTTATTGTTTTTTAGTATTGTTATCTTGTACTATTTCTTACTTCATCTATTGATATTCACTTATAATTATCATCAATGGTTTT
>CAZYRI010000011.1:0-25309 GCA_964649575.1 uncultured Clostridium sp.
GAAAATTAATATTATTACTATAAAAATACTTAATGATTTTATATTTGTGATATAATTAACATAGAAAGGAGTATAAGTTATGGTTGAAAAATTAAATAAATTTTTATATTCTTCTATTATAATATCAATAATGATGTTTGTACTTGGTATGATGTTTATTATATTTCCACAAATGTCTTTTGAAACTATTACATATATTTTATCAGTAGTTTTAATAATTAATGGTATTTATTTTATAGTAGAAAAAGAGGATAGTTTTTTCTTTTCTAGTTTTTTAACTCTTGGTATTATTCAAGTATTAATAGGTTTAGTATTAATATTAAATCCAATTTTAATGAAAACTTTATTTCCAATATTTGTTGGAATAGTTATGGTAACTAAGTCTGCTTTGGATTTTAGAATATCATTATCATTAAAAAAATATGGCTATAAGAATTGGTTATCTATATTTGTTTTTTCAGTTATTTCTATTATATGTGGTTTAATAATTATAGTAAAACCAACTACTATAGGAACTGTGGCTATTACTACTTATTTAGGTTTGATTTTATCTATATATGCTGTTTCTAATGTTATAGATAGTATTATATTTATTAAAAATATTAAAGAAATAACCAAATTATTAAAAAAATAGATTATATTTTAACTGCATAATATGATGCAGTTTTTATGTACTTATTTATTTTTATTATGTATAATATTATTAATAGATGGAGGGAATATGAAATTAATAGAAGTTACTTGTCCTAAGTGTAATGCTGTTATGAAAATAGATAAAGTTAAAAAAGAAATGGTATGTGAGTACTGTAAGAATAAAATATTAATTGATGATGAGGTTAAGAAAGTTAAGCATATTAAAGTTGGAGAAATAGATGAAGAACAAGAGTATAAGAATGCTAGTACTTATTTAAGTTTTAAAGATTATGATAATGCTTATAATTGTTATTTAAGTTTATCTAAAAGATTTGTTGATAATCCTATTATATGGATTGGGCTTCTTAGAAGTTTAAGTGAGGATTTTACTACTAAAAAATATAATTCTCTATATGAAAGTTATTGGAGTAATTATGTTAGTTTAGCAAATAAAAATGATGTTGATAAATATAAAACGGAATATGAGAAATTTATTTCTGGTTTTAATGAGTATGATAAACAGGATTCTGTTAAAGGAAATACTAATGAAAAAGATTATGTTGTTTTAACTATTCTTGGTGGTATATTTGGTATTCATAAGTTTGCAAAAAGAGAATATGGTAAAGGTTTATTATATTTATTTACAGCTGGTTTATTTTTTGTCGGTTGGATTTATGATTCAATTGTTGAAGTTAAAAGGCATCCTGAAAGTAAAGGAAAAGCATATACTTGTTTGGGAATATGGGCTATTATTGGAGCTTTAACTTATGTTGAATATAGTGCATTTGGCTCTTTATTGATAGCTATTGCTGGTATACTTACAATGACACCTGTTTCTAGAAAAATATGGAAAAAACCAACTAAAATGAGTCTTGCTGTTAAGATTATTTTATATGTTATAGGATTTATATTAGTTATGATAAATGTTCCAGATTATTTTGGAAATTATAAAAGTAAAGAAATGGAAGTAATAATAGATTCAGAACAGATTAAGATTAAAGAAACTGGGAAGTCATTTACTGCTTATAAATATGAAGTTGAGAATAGAAAAGATTTTATATTAATTAAGGTTAAAGATAGTTTATATGTATTTAGATATAGAGCTTCTAAAAATGACTTATGTTTATATAAAGATAATGCTTGTGTATATTATTTAGAAAAATAATTTATAATTAATTAAATTTTATAGGGAACTAAAAATTGGTTCTCTTTTTTTGATATTTATAATGATATTTGTTCTTTACCAATCCTGTTGATTTTTAATTATTATAAAAAAATTAAAAAAATTTCAAAAAAAAGAAGTGTTTTGCAATTTTATTTCGAATAATAATATTAGGAGGGTTAGAAGTATGAAGAAGTATCTTGTATTTATAATAATGCTTTTTTTATTAGGAAAAGTATATGCAGAAGACATAATATATAGTGAATGGAGTAGTGAATATCCGACTAATGTGAGTGAATTTATAATAAGAAAGGAGAATAGATATTTATGGTATAAAGAGGAAATAAGTGATACCCAATATTTAAGAGAAGAAGAGGCGACAGATAGAATTATTGATTATAAAGATATGATTCTAAAAGAGAGTGAAAGTACTATTGTTAAACCTGAATCTTATCCTAGTAGGGAATTACATATTGAAAATAAAAATTATGTATTTAAAAGTAATGATATTGATTCTATAAAAATAGTTTTTAATAATCTTAATGTTTATGAATTAGAAATATATATTGATGATGTTAAATATAATTACTTAATTAATGATTATAATTTTCTTAATGATGGTGATTATGATAGTTATTTTAATATAAGTGACACTTTGAATATTAAATTTAATGATAAGGTAGATGCTAATGAAATTAATGTTAAGATATATTATGAATCTGATATTGATAATACTATTTATATTAGTTTTATGTCTTATATTTATGATATTTATTACAATGATTTTAATATTTTTAATAGTGAGAATGAAATATTGAGTTTTAATGTAAGTGATATGAATGAAGAATTAACTCAATTAATACCAGTGTATATGTATACTGATAAATTATATAAAACATATAAAATTGTTAAGGAATATACTACGGATTATTATAATAAATTGGATGGTTATATTAAGGATGAAAGTACTAAGAAAACATTTTATAGATATATTAAAAATAAATATATTGCTATTGATTATTATGGTAGAAAAGTTGATGATGAGAATTATTGTTTAAAGAATAAGTGTACTATTAAAATACTTAGTGAGCATGTAGAAGAGAATCCTAAGACAGGTGATTTTGTTCATTATAGTTTTATGGTTTTGTTAATAACAATTATTATTATTTCGTTATTATTGTATATTTTTTATAAGAATATTGTGAATAATAAATCTAGTTTTGTCGAATCACTTTAATAATAATTAATATTATTATATTATTTTTTCAGGAGATGAAAATGGGTATAGATATTGATTATAAAAAGGGAATACTTTTTATTAGATTACTTGGTAATTTAACTTTAAATAATATTTTTAAGTTTGAAGAAGAGGTTATACCAATAATACTTGAACTTACTGCTAGAAATGTTTCTATTAATTTGTCTAATGTTAATTTAATTGATAACTCTTTTATTAATTCTTTTATTAAAATATCTAATATAGTAAATAGATTTAATGGTAAGGTTGTTATATGTGATATTAATAATAATATAAATGATTATATTAAAAATAGTGATTTATTTGATTATTGTTTTAGAAGTAAGAGTGAGAAGTTTGTAAGTGAGGTTTTTAGTATATGAGAGATATTATATATGAACTTATAGAAGCTAATGAAGGTCTTATATATAAAATTGCTTCTAGATATACAAGATATTATAGTATTGAAGATTTATATCAAGTTGGATCTATTGGTATTATTAAAGCATATAAAAAATATAAAAGTGAATCTAATGCTAAGTTTAGTACTTATGCTTATAAATATGTTTTAGGTGAGATAATTGATTTTATTAGAAAAGATAGAAATATAGTTATTAGTGAAGAATATATGTCTATATATAAGAAATATATTAAGATTAAGGAATTATTATTGATTAAATATGAAAGAGAACCTAATTTTAGTGAAATTGCTTCTTTTATGGAAATGAGTGAGAGTAATTTAGTTACAGTTATTGAGACTGTTATGTTTACTAAGAGTACAGAAATAAATGATGATTTTGTTTATGAAGGTGTAGTTGATACTAGGGAAGAAGTAGTAAATAAAATATTGATTGATAATGAATTATCTACAATGAATGATGAAGATAGAATGCTTATAGATTATAGATATTATCAGGGTTATAGTCAAAGTGAAACAGCAACATTAATGGGAATTAGTCAAGCAAAAGTATCTAGAAATGAAAAGTTAATACTTTCTAAAATAAAGAAAAATATTGCATAAAAAAAGCATATTATTTATGCTTTTTGAATATTACTGATAAGATAAATCCAAATAGACCAATTATAACAGCAAATATTATTGTCATAATTATTTTAGTATTTGAATTATATACTATTTCATCATCAAGAACATTAAAACTATTAATTATGTTTGTTAATTCTTCATTATTAGTGAGTTCTTTATTAGAACTATAAGTTAACATTATAATATATTTATTTGTTGTGTAAGTATATCCTCTTTGGTAAGTATCATATCCAGTTGATTCTTTTGTTGGCCATATAGTGTCATATACTATACAGTTCCTATTATTTATTTTTTCTTTTTTTACATTATTTACAGTCACTTTAATATTATATTCTTCAAGTTGTTTATTTATTGATGTTTCAATATATTCTTTATATTTTTTCATATCATTATCAGTATATCTTAAAATATCATATCTTTTGGTGTTATTTGATATTGTTATGGTTATATAGTTATCTTCTTTTGTCCACTTATACAGGTTTTCTTCATTTATTTCTTCTTTATATTCGTTTGGTATTTCTATTTTGAAGTATTCATTTTCTAATGCGGTAATATTTATCATTCCAATAAATAATAATAGTATTGTAAATATCTTTTTCATATGTTCACCTAATAAATATTATAAACTATTTTTCTTGTAAATGAAATATTATATTGTTATAATTTATATTAGGAGAGTATGTATGAAGAAATTTATTAAATTTTTTGTTTGTTTAACTGTCATATTAATTCTTTGTGGATGTGACAAAAATGATAATAAACTTGTTATGGTTACAGAATCAGGTTTTGCTCCATATGAATATCGTAGTGGAGAAGAGATAATTGGGGTGGATGTTGATATTGCGAGTGAAATAGCAAAAGAATTAGGAAAAGAATTAGTAATTAAGGATGTTGATTTTGGATCAATTATTAATGAACTTAATTCTGGTAAAGCAGATTTTGCAGCAGCTGGAATGAGCATTGATGAAGAAAGAAAGAAGAGTGTTGATTTTTCAATTGAGTATGCTACTAGTGAACAAGTAATTGTTGTTAGAAAGGGTTATGATAAAATAAAAAGTAAAGATGATTTAGAGGGAAAAACTATTTCTGTACAATTAGGTACTGTTGCTGATACATATTTAACGGATAATTTTAAAAATGTTAAATTATTTAGACAGAAGAAATTCTTAGCTGCAGCAGAAGATGTTAAAGCTAATAAAGCTGATTGTATTGTTATGGATAAATTACCAGCTCTTGAACTTGTTAAATCAAATGAAGAACTTGAAGTATTATCAGTACCATTATTTACTGATAAATATGCTATTGCTGTTAAAAAGGGTAATACAGAATTATTAAATAAAATTAATAGTGTTTTAGAAAGATTAATGAAAGAGGGTAAAATAGAAGAATATATAATTAAACATTCTTCTAATTAGAAGTTATGAGTGAATGGTTAAATGGAATATATAATGATTTTTATAGAAGTGTTATATATGATGAAAGATATAAGTTAATATTAGAAGGACTTAGTAATACTATTATTATTGCTATAGGAGCAGTAATTATTGGTATATTATTAGGTACAATTATTTCTATAGTTAAATATACTAATAAACAAAGAGGTAAATTTAGATTACTTAATAAAATATTTGATATATATGTAAATATTATTAGAGGTACTCCAAGTGTTTTACAACTTATGATTATGTATTATATTATATTTAAAACTTCAACTATAGATTCAGTTATAGTAGGTATGATAGCATTTGGAATTAATTCTTCTGCTTATGTTGCTGAAATACTTAGAAGTGGTTTTGATAGTATTGATGATGGTCAAGTTGAAGCGGGTTTATCTCTTGGACTTAGTTTTAGACAAACTCTTAGACATATTATAATTCCACAAGCTATTAAAATAAGTTTGCCGTCTATGGGAAATGAGTTTGTTACTTTAATTAAAGAAACAGCAATTGCTGGATATATTGGTATTACTGATTTAACAAAAGCTTCTGATATAATTGCTTCAAGAACATATGAATATTTTTTTCCACTTATACTTGTTGCTTTAATATATTTACTTCTTACAACTACTGTTAGTAAGCTTCTTAAAAGAATTGAAAGGAAGTTAGATGTAAATGATTAGTGTTAATAGAATTAGTAAAAAATATGGTAATAGATATGTATTTAAAAATATTAGTTTTGATATAAAAGATAGAGAAAAGTTACTTATAATTGGTCCATCTGGTTGTGGTAAAACAACTCTTATTAGATGTTTAAATGGACTTAATAAAGTTAATTCTGGTAATATATTTTTAAATGGTGTTAAGATTAATCAAATAGATGATGTTACTTTAAAGAGTAAAGTTGGTATGGTATTTCAAAATTATAATTTATTTCCACATTTAACAGTAAGAGAGAATGTAGCTCTTGCTCCAAAATTACTTAAGATGGGTAGTGAGGAAGAGATAGATGATTTAGTTAAGAAATTACTTAGTAAAGTTAATATCATTAATAAAATAGATTCTTATCCTTCTAAGTTAAGTGGTGGTGAAAAACAAAGAGTTGCTATTGCTAGAACTCTTGCAACTAAACCAGAAGTAATATTATTTGATGAACCGACTTCTGCATTAGATCCAGCGACTATTAATGATTTTATATTATTATTAGATGAGCTTTCAAGAACAACTACTATTGTTATAGTGTCACATGAGATGGATTTAATTAAATCTTTTGCTGATAAAGTATTATTTTTAAAAAATGGTAGTATTCTTGAATATGGTACTGCTGAAGAAATACTTAACAGTAAGAATAAAGAAGTTAGAAATTTTTTAGGAAAATAGAGTAAATATTTTAAAAATGTTTACTTTTTTATTTGTTAAAGTTATAATTGATGTAGAAAGTATATATGATTGAAAGGAGAAATATAAATATATATGGTAGATTTAAGAGGAAAAAGTTTTTTAAAATTATTAGATTTTACAGAGGAGGAGATTCGTTATTTACTTGATTTAGCTAAAAATCTTAAGACTAAGAAACATAATCATGAAGCTCATGAATATTTAAAAGGTAAGAATGTTGCTTTAATATTTGAGAAGACTTCTACTAGAACAAGATGTTCTTTTGAAGTTGCTGCTTATGATTTAGGTATGCATACAACTTATCTAGATCCAACTGGAAGTCAACTTGGTAAAAAAGAGAGTGTTGCTGATACTGCTAAAGTATTAGGTAGAATTTATGATGGAATTGAGTTTAGAGGTTTTAAACAAGAATCTGTTGATGATTTAGCTAAATATTCAGGGGTACCAGTATGGAATGGTTTGACTGATTTATTTCATCCTACACAAGCATTAGCTGATTTTATGACTATGGAAGAACATTTTGGTCATTTAAAAGGATTAAAGTTTGTATTTATGGGTGATACTAGAAACAATTGTGCTAGAAGTTTAATGGTTATGAGTGCTAAGATGGGTGTTAATTTTGTTGCTTGTGGTCCAAAAGATTTATGGCCAGATGAGGAACTTGTTAATACTTGTAAAGAAATAGCTAATAAGAATGAATGCACAATTACACTTACTGATTCAGTAGAAGAAGGAGTCAAGGATGCTGATGTATTATATACAGATGTATGGGTGTCTATGGGTGAACCAGATGAAATATGGAAATCAAGAATTGATTTATTACAAAAATATCAAGTTAATAAAGATGTTATGTGTATTGCAAGTCCAAATGCTATATTCCTACATTGTTTACCATCGTTCCATGATTTAAATACAACAATAGGAAAAGATATTAATGAAAAATTTGGTTTAACAGCTATGGAAGTTACTGATGATGTATTCTTATCAGAGCAATCAAAAGTATTTGATGAAGCTGAAAATAGAATGCACACTATTAAAGCTGTTATGTATGCTACTTTAAAAGAATAGGGGTATAGGTGTGAAGTCGTTAAAGAAAATATTTATAATAATTATTGTTTTATTAGTGGTTTTTAGTGGTGTGGTTTATATAGATTATTTTCTTGTAAAGACTAAGAATACATTTCCTAAAATATCAATAAAAGAAGAACTTGATGATGAAACAACTGTTTATAAGGCTGTTTTATATAAAGTTTGGTATTGTAAAAATAATAAAGCAATATCTATTGGTAGTTATAGTGATAGAGATGCTATATGTCCTAAAAAGTATATTTATGATAATGGATATTATAAGAATAATATGGGTATTAGTATATCTAAAAGAGATCTTGAATTGTTAATATCTGATGGTGTTTATACAAATGAAATGATAGAAGATATTAATAGTGAAAATGATTTAAAAGATAAAGTATATGTAGCTACTACTTATGGGCAAACTAAATATAAAAAAGTAGATAAAGATAAGAAAGAAGGAATTACTCTTGAAACTGGTGTGGAACTTGTTGTATTTCCAACATTCGAAAGTAATGGTGAAGAATATAGTTGGGTTTATGATTATAATGAAGAAAATTATAATTGTATGAAAACTGATAAAAATAAAACAAAAGTATTTTCAAAATTTGAAAATGGTGAATGTAGTGATGATTATCAAAAATTACAATTTGATGATAAATGGTGTTCATTATATAAAAATTCTACTTTAATATATAAAGAAGATATAGAAAAATTATGTGAAAAGGAAGTTTAATGCTTTCTTTTTTATATTTGGGTAATAAAGATAAATAGTATAAAAATGTTATTTATTTTCAGAATTAAGAAGTTTAAATTGTCTTGTACTGAAATATTAGGTGTGCTATAATTGATATGGTGAAATGATATGAAAAAAAGAGTTATAAGTGCAGTAGTTGCATTAATTATTTGTATTCCATTACTTATAATAGGTGGTTATCCTTTTTATATTGGTGTTTCTATTTTAAGTGTTATTGGATATTATGAGATTATTAATTTAAAAGAAAGGGAAAGGAAAATACCTTTATTTATTAAATTATTAGGTTTAGTTACTTATTTAATGATTGTGCTTGATAATGTTGTTAATTCTAATATGTTTTTAATTGATTATAAGGTATTAGCAATAGATGTATTTGCTTTAATGTTACCAATCATTTTTTATAATAAAAGGAAATATAATGTTAATGATGCTTTGTATTTAATTGGATCTTCTATATTTTTAGGTATTACTTTTAATTTCTTAATGATATTTAGAAATATTGATATTAATTATTTAATTTATATATTGTTAATTACTATAATGACTGATACATTTGCTCACTTTTTTGGTACTAAAGTTGGAAGATATAAATTATGTCCAAGTGTGTCTCCTAATAAGACAATTGAAGGGGCAGTAGGTGGTGCGATAATGGGTACTTTTATCTCATCAGTATTTTATTTAACTATATTTGGTGGAAAAACTTTAATAGTAGTATTAATTAGTTTAATGTTATCTATTGTAGCACAATGTGGTGATTTAGTTTTTTCTGCAATCAAAAGAGAATATGATGTTAAAGATTTTGGAAAGATTATGCCAGGTCATGGTGGAGTATTAGATAGATTTGATAGTTTATTATTTTCTATTTTGATATTTTCAATAGTTGTTTCATATCTTTGAGGAGGTTATATGAATTTTATATTAACATTGCTTATATTAATAATTATTTTAAGTTTAATAATTGTTATTCATGAGTTTGGACATTTTATTGCGGCTAAAAGAGGTGGAGTTTATGTTGATGAATTTTCACTAGGTATGGGTCCTTTAATTTTTAAATTTAAACCTAAGAATAGTGAAACAACATATTCATTAAGAGTACTTCCAATTGGTGGATATGTTTCTATGGCTGAAAAAGAAGATCCAGATAGTAAAAAAATTAAGAAAAATAGAGTTCTTGAAAACAAAAGTTTTTTAAGAAGATTATTAGTTTTATTAAATGGTATTATTTTTAACTGTTTTTTGGCAATATTTTTATTTTTTATAAGTGGTTTATTGTATGGAAAGCCTGTTAATAATACTGTTATTGCTAGAATTGAAGAGGGTAGTCCTGCATATATTTCAGGTCTTGAAGTTGGAGATACAATTGTTAAAGTAAATGGTAGCACTATTGATTCATTAGATGACTTTTTATTAGAGGCTTCTGCTAAAAAGTTAAAAGATAGTTATACATTTACTGTTAAAAAGCAAGATGGAACTATTAAAGATATTATAATTAGTCCTACTGTTAGTAAAGTAGATGGTGAGGAAGTAAGGAAATATGGTATTGGATTTGGTGGTACTACACATGAAAAAGGATTTAAGAGTGCAGTAAGTTATGCGGTTGAAGGTTTTTATTCAAATTCAATTACTATTATTAAAATTGTAGGTTCATTATTTACTGGAGATGTTAAATTAAAAAGTTTAAGTGGACCTGTTGGTATATATACTGTTATTGACCAAGTAAAATCACAAGGATTTGAAACTATATTATACTTAACAGCATATTTAAGTATTAATGTTGCTATAATTAATTTAATACCTATCCCTGTTTTTGATGGTGGTAGAGTATTACTATTATTAATAGAAAAAATAAGTAGAAAGAAAACAAATGAAAAATTGGAATATATTTTAAATCTAGTTGGATTTGGTATTATGATATTATTAATGATTTATGTTACATTTAATGATATAGTTAGACTTGTGGTGAAATAATATGGAAAATAATTATCTTAACAATAAAGTTATTTTAAAATATTGCCCAGATTATTATAGAATTATTAATGAAGAGTTTAGTGAACTTGATTATATGAGTGATAAAGTGATTGAAATTTATCAATCTTTTATTTTCACAGTTGATATAAATGAAAAAGAACAATTGAAACTTATTTCTTTATTAAATAAGGCAGTATGTAGATATTTTGATGATAGGGAATTTAAAAAAATGCTTGTTTCATCACTTTCAACATTTAAGATACCTCGAAGTACTAAGAATGTTTTAGGGACTATTGTTGATGAAATTATTAAGCAATATAATAAATATATGGAGGGATTTACAAGAAATTTTTATATTCCTAAGTGGATATAAGGTAGTGATATTATGAAAGAGAATAAAAGAATATATTATGATATATATAGTGAATTTTATGGTGTAAATAAGTTTAGAGAATTGAAGACTATTGTACATCATGGAGATAATAGACTTAATCATATTAATAGAGTTGCTAAAATGAGTTTCTTTATTTCTAAAAGATTAGGACTTGATTATATTTCTTGTACAAGAGGTGCTTTAATGCATGATTTTTTTACTACTGATGATGTTAGTAAAAATGATTATAGATATAAACAATTTCTTAATAAACATCCAGTTGAAGCACTTAATAATTCACTTAAATATTTTGATGTTAATGCTATGGAAGAAGATATTATATTATCTCATATGTATCCTGTAACTAGAAAGAAACCTAAGTTTAAAGAGTCTAAGATTGTTAGTGTATGTGATAAACTTGTTAGTTTTTATGAATTTTTTAGATATGGTGTTAGATATACAGCTTTTGTTATTTTTATTAGATTATTACCTAATTAGTGTAATAATCTTTTATTTTTGTGTTATAATTGTATTGTGTCCTCGTAGCTCAGTAGGATAGAGCAATCGCCTCCTAAGCGATAGGTCAGCAGTTCGATTCTGCTCGGGGACGCCATATATTGTTTTAACACTTTTTTAAAGTTGATTTGACATATTAATAAAATTATCTTATAATGTTGTTGTAAAAACGGTGAATCAGAGAAGTAAGTAATTATGATATTTGCAGAGAGCAATTGGTTGGTGAAAAATTGTAATTGATGGTTACTGAATGGACTGATGAGTGGCTACCAAAGTTATAGTAGGCTAGCACGAAGGTGTCTCTTCGTTAATAAAAGACCTTATATGATAGTATAAGTATTTCACTATAATGGTGGCATAAATAAGATTACTAGTCTTATCCAATAGTTGGATAGGGCTTTTTATTTTGAGAAAGAGGGAAAAATTATGAAAAATATTATTTTAACTGGAGATAGACCAACTGGGCCACTTCATATTGGACATTATGTTGGTTCTCTTAAAAACAGAGTTTCAATTCAAAATAAAGGGGATTATGATGAAATGTATGTGTTTATTGCTGATAGTCAAGCTTTAACAGATAACTTTAATAACCCTAAAAAAGTAAGGGATAATGTTCTTGAAGTGGCTCTTGATAATTTAGCTTGTGGACTTGATCCTTCAAAGACCATTTATTTTATTCAATCTGAAGTATCTGAACTTACAGAACTTACATTTTATTATATGAATTTAGTTACTGTATCTAGACTTCATAGAAATCCAACTGTTAAAGAAGAAATAAAGTTAAGAGGTTTTGAGGAAAGTATTCCTGCTGGATTCTTTGCATATCCAGTAAGTCAATCAGCTGATATAACTGCTTTTAAAGCTAATATTGTGCCTGTTGGAGATGATCAACTTCCAATGATAGAACAAGCAAGAGAAATTGTTAGAAGATTTAATACTATATATAATACTGATGTACTTGTTGAACCAAATGTATTACTGCCTGAAACTTTAAATGAAAGAAGATTAGTAGGTACTGATGGTAATGCTAAAATGAGTAAGAGTTTAGATAATTGTATTTATTTAAAAGATAGTGAAGAAGAAATAAAGAGAAAAGTATTTAGTATGTATACTGATCCTAATCATATAAAAGTTGAAGATCCAGGACAAGTAGAAGGAAATATAGTATTTACATATTTAGATGTATTTTGTAAGGAAGATTCATTTTTAAAATATTTACCTGAATATAAAAATCTTGATGAACTTAAAGAACATTATAGAAGAGGTGGTTTAGGTGATATGAAAATCAAAAGATTTTTAAATGATGTTTTGCAAGAAGAGTTAAAGCCTATTAGAGAAAGAAGAGAAGAACTTGCTAAGAATCCTGAATATGTGTTTAATATATTAAAAGAAGGAACTTTAAAAGCAAGAAAGAAAGCTAGTGAAACTGTTAAAGAGGTTAAAAAAGCAATGATGCTTGATTATTTTGAATAGTATTATAAAATACTATTTTTATTTACATGTAAATATATTGTTCATAGACAAATTATTGTTAAGCGAGTATAATTTTATTTAAGTAGGTGTGATATGAATAAAGGAAATATTAAGGGATTAACTACTAGTGAGGTTAATGAAAGAATTAATAAAAATTTAGTTAATTATGTTGATGAACCTAAAACTAAAACTATTAAAGAGATAGTTAAATCTAATGTATTTACATATTTCAATTTTTTAAATATATTTTTAGGTATATTAGTTATTATAAGTGGTATTGTTTCTGGAAGAATATTGTATGCTCTTAAGAATTGTTTATTTGTCGGAGTGATTTTTAGTAATACAATTATTAGTATTGCAGAGGAAATACTTGCTAAAAAGACTATTGATAAATTAAATGTTATTGCTGATACTAAGATTAAAACTATAAGAAATGGTAATGTAATTGAATTATCTAGAGAAGAGTTAGTTCTTGATGATATATGTGTTTATGGAATTGGGAATCAAGTAGTAACTGACTCTGTAATAGTAGATGGTACTGTTGAAGTAAATGAATCATTTATGACAGGTGAAGCAAAGGTTCTTACTAAGAAAACTGGTGATGAGTTAATAAGTGGTTCATTTATTGTTAGTGGTAATGCAACTGTAAAAGTTAAGCATATTGGTAAAGATAATTATATTTCTAAAATAAGTAGTGAAACAAAATATATTAAAAAGACTAATTCTGTTATATATAATTCTTTTGAAAAAATGTTAAAAATATTGAGTTTTTTATTAATACCAGTTGGTATAGTATTTTTTATAAATCAACTTGGTATTACTAATCATAATATTCCAAATTCTATAATGAGTACTGTTAGTGCATTAATTGGTATGATACCAGAAGGTCTTGTGCTTTTAACAAGTTCTGCGATGGCTGTTAGTGTTCTTAGACTTAGAAAGTATAATGTTTTAGTTCAAGATTTATATTCAATAGAAAATTTGGCTAGAGTAGATGTTATATGTTTAGATAAAACAGGTACTATTACTGAGGGAACAATGGAAGTAAAAGATATTATTCCTTATAAAAATAATAGTATAGATAATATTAAAACTATTTTAAGTAATTATGTTAGTGCTCTTGATGATCCGTCTCCAACATTTAAATCAATTGAAAGTTATTTAGAAAAGATGAATAATTATACTGTTTGTGATACTTTACCATTTTCAAGTATTAGAAAGTATAGTGGTGTTAAATTTAATGAGGGTGTTTATTTTTTAGGAAGTCCTGAAAATTTATCAAAAGAGAATTTTGATATAGATAAATATCAAAATGATTATAGAGTTCTTCTTTTAGCAAAAGGAAGTAATTTGAATGATATTAGTGATGTTATTCCATTAGGGTTTGTTTTGATTCAAGATAAGATAAAAGAAAATGCTAATGTTACTCTTGATTATTTTAAGAGTCAAGGAGTTGATATTAAGATAATAAGTGGAGATAATCCTATAACTGTTTCTAAAATTGCTGAGAGAGCTGGTATTACGGATATTAAAAGTATTGATATGTCAAAAGTAAGTGATGAGGAAATACCTGAAATAATAAGAACTCATAATGTTCTTGGTAGAGTTAAACCAGATCAAAAGAAAAAAATTATTATTGCTCTTAAAAATGATAAACATTTTGTTGCTATGACAGGAGATGGAGTTAATGATTGCTTAGCTTTAAAAGAAGCTGATTGTAGTATTGCTATGGCTAATGGTAGTGAAGCAGCAAAAAATGTTAGTCAATTTGTATTATTAGATTCTAAAATAGATAATTTACCTCTTATTTTAAAAGAAGGTAGAAGAAGTATAAATAATATTGAAAGAAGTTCATCTTTACTTCTTAGTAAAACTATATTTACTATTTTGTTAATCTTAGTATGTATATTCATGAGTACAGAATATTTCTTTATACCAATACATTTAACATTAATTACTATGTTTACAATTGGTATTCCATCATTTATACTTGCTCTTGAACCTAATACTGAACTTGTAAAAGGTAATTTCTTACTTAAAGTATTTTTAAAAAGTATTCCTAGTGCTATAACTGTTGTATTTAATGTAATAATTATTAATTTATTTGAAATTAACTTTAATTTATCGCCAGAACTTTGTAATACTTTAACAGTATTCTTAACTGCAACAACTGGGTTTATATTCTTAAATAACATATGTAAACCTTATAATTATTTAAGAGGTGCCTTAATGATATTTTTAACTCTTGCATTTTCATATTGTGCAATATTCCAAAATGGTTTCTTCAATATAGGACTTGTAAGGAAAGATACTATTTTAGTATTTGTTGTGTTATTTATATGTAGTATGTATATATTTGATAAGTTAAAGTTATTAACAACAAGTATACTTAAAAAGACAAATAATATTTAATTTGATTATCAGTAGAAGAAATTATAATAAAAATGTCTAAGTGTTGGACTTAGACAAATAAGAAATAGAAAAATTTAAATAAGTAATTTGAAAAGCTTTTATACTTTTCTTTAGTAGTATATTTCATTTTTTATAAAATATACTATGGTTTTAATGGAATTGCTGTTATAATGTTTTGAAGAGGGAAAAATATGAAAAAATTGAAAAAGGTAAGTAAAAAAGATTGGATAAATATAATAGTTCTTATTTCCATAATAACTATTGTAATTATATTTTGCATTCATAATAATTATTTATATGGTTCTGAACTGGATTGGGTTAATCAGCATTCAGTTATACCAGATTATTTTAGAAGTCTATTTTATAATAATTTTGATTTATTACCGGATTTTGCATTAAATCTTGGTGGTGGTGTAAATATATATAATTATGGATATTATGGTTTTTTAAATCCAATTATATTATTTAGTTATTTATTACCATTTATAAGTATGACAACTTATATTCAAATAGCAATGATTTTAGTTGTTTATATAAGTGTAATATTATTTTACTATTTTTTAAGGAATAAATTTAAAGAAGAAGTATCATTAATAGGTACTATTGCTTTTGCTACTGCTAGTCCACTTTTATTTCATTCACATAGACATTTAATGTTTATGAATTATATGCCTTTTTTGATTCTTTCATTGATTGGTGTAGATAAATATTTTAAGAATGATAATAAAAAACTATTAAGTATAAGTGTATTATTAATAATATTATGTAGTTATTATTATAGTGTTGGAGCTATTATTACTATTGTTATTTATGGTATTTATAAATATATTTCTTTAAATAAAAAGATAACAATAAAAGGATTTTTTAAAGATGGTTTTAGGTTTTTATATCCAATTATTATTGGTATATTAATGGCATCAATACTTTTAATTCCAACTATTTATGTATTATTAACAGGTAGAATGACTAATATTGATTTAGTAACATTAAGTGATATTTTAATTCCTAAAGTTAATGTTAAGTTTTTGTTATATAATGAATATGGTATAGGTTTAACGGCTTTTTCATTAATATCTTTATTAGTATTATTTATGGATAAAAAGAGAGAGAATAAATTTTTATTCTATGTTTTATCTTGTTTAATAGTTTTTCCAATAGTAGTATATTTACTTAATGGAACTATGTATATAGATGCTAAAGCATTAATACCAATGTTGCCACTATATTCTTATAGTATTGCTTATATGTTTGAAATGATATTTAAGAAAAAAGTAGATATTATAAAATTATTTAGATATAGTGTTATATTGATTTTAATGGTGTTTATTGGAAATAGTGAATATAGTAATTATTTCTATTTAGATTATATTCTTTCTTTATTATTTATATATTTACTATTATTTAAATTCGATTTTAAAAAAGTATTTATAATATTGATGACTTGTACATTAACTATTTATAGTATTTCAACTAATAAAAGTGATAAATTTATTAAAATTTCTGATTATAATGATAATTTAGAAATAAAAGAATTAACAAGCAAACTAAATACAGTTGATAGAACTGCTATTATTAAAAATTATAGTGATAATACTAATAATATATTTGGTAATTTAAGTATGTATCAAAATTATTCTTATAGTAGTACTAATAGTTTTTTATATAATAAGTTTGTATTTGATGTTTTTGATAGAGAAATGCAACATAGAAATAGATTAATATTAAGTGCTAATAAAAATTTAATGTTTTTAATGTTTATGAATAATAGATATATTATTGGTGAGAATGTTAACATATATGGTTATAATAAAATAGATAGTTATAATAATTTAGGTTTATATGAAAATAATGATGTACTTCCATTTATGTATGTGTCTTCTAATACATATAATTTAAGTAATTATAATAAACTTAGTTTTCCATATAATAATGAAGTTATGCTTAAAAATGTTGTAGTAAATGAAGGGGAAAATAAGGATTATAATAGTAAAATTAAAGAAGTATTTTTAAGAAGTAGTGATATTAAATTTGTTGATACCAATATTAAAGTAGAAAATAATATAATTTATTCTATGAAAAGAAATAGTAAACTTGTAATTAATGTTCCAGATGATGCTAAGGGTAAGGTATTGTTTGTTAGCTTTAATGTTACTAATGAACAATCTTGTAGTGTAGGTGACTTAGCAATTTCTATTAATGGTGATATTAATAAAAAAACATGTAGTGAATGGAAATATTATAATGGAAATGATAGTTTTACTTATGTTATATCTGATAAAGATATTGACTCTGTAACTGTTGAATTTTTAAAAGGAGAATATCATATAGAAGATTTAAAATTATATTATATGTCTTATGATGATATTAAGGATGTTAATAAATCTATTACAAAAGTTAATATTGATAAGGTAAAGGGAGATTATATATATGCTTCTGTTAATAATAGTGAAGATGGTTATTTTGTAACTACTTTACCTTATGATAAAGGTTACACAGTTTTAGTAGATGGTAAGAAGGTAGAGACTGAGATTGTTAATAAATTTGCATTAGGTTTTAAATTAGAAAGTGGTAATCATAATATAGTTATTTCATATAAGAGTCCATATAAAAATGTTGGTATAATATTATCTATATTTGGAATAATATTATTTATATTTAATAATTATAAGATAAAGAAATTTAATAAATAAGGTACTTGAAATAGTATCTCTTATATTGTATAATTTTTGAAGAATAGAGGCGAATATATGAATAAAAAAGGTTTTACATTAGTAGAGTTACTAGCTGTAATAGCAATACTTGCATTATTAGTTATTGTAGCTTTACCAAATGTTTTAAGTATGTTTAATAAAGCTAAAAAGGATATATTTTTAACAGAAGCTAAGAATGTTTATAAAGAAGTTAGTAAAAAATATATTACTGAAAATATGAGAGGTAATAAGATTACTAAAGTATCTAATAATAAAAATAAATTAGATATGGAATCAAATAATCTTACATATAATATTAGTCTTGATGATAAAGGTAATATAAAACATTTTCAAGTAAGTGATGGAACATATTGTATAAGTGGTAGTTTTAATAATTTAAGTGAATTAACAACTGATAAGGTAACTGAAGGAGAATGTGAAGAGTATAATGATAATACTCCAGAAACTGTTTATTGTACTTTTGATGGTAATATGGTAGATGGTGTTTCATATAAAAATGGACAATATATATATAAGTATAGAAAAGAGGGTGCTGAAGAATATTCAACAAGTATTTCTTGGAGTAATATTTATGTTGATGGTTGGGGTGTACAACTAGCTGATAAAGAAAGTACAGATCCTGTAACAAGTGAGTTATGTACATATATAAATGATAAACCTGTTGTGTCTATGAGCCAAATGTTTTCTTATAGTAATGCAACTTCTATTGATGTAAGTAAGTTTGATACTAGCAATGTTACAAATATGTATGGTATGTTTTCTAATAGTCAAGCAACAAAACTAAATGTAAGCAATTTTGATACACATAATGTAACAGATATGGGTGGTATGTTTTATGATAGTGCAGTCACAACGATAGATGTAAGTAAGTTTGATACTAGTAAAGTAACAAATATGGGTGGTATGTTTTATAATAGTAAAACAGTAACATTAGACTTAAGTAGTTTTAATACTCGCAATGTTACAAATATGATGAACATGTTTAAAAATAGTAAAAATTTAAAAACTATTTATGCAAGTGATAGTTTTAGTAGTAGTAGTGGTAACAGCAGTTATAGTATGTTTACTGGATGTACATCTTTAGTAGGAAGTGCAGGTACAACCTATGATTCAACTAAAGTAGATGCAACTTATGCTAGAATAGATAAAGGAACTAAAAAACCAGGGTATTTTACTAGTAAATAAGTGTTAACTAAAAAATAGTTAACATTTTTTTGTGTAACTTTTTCATAGTTTGTGTTATTATATCTGTATGAAGAAGTATATATCTGGAAGTATTAGTAGAATTATATATCAAAGTAATAGTGGTCCATATAAAGCTGGAGTTTTTAGAGTGAGAGAAACTAATGATAAAGATGTTAATAGTTTTGTTAATAAATTTATTAGTTTTAATGGATTGTTTAATGAAATAAATACTGATGTTGATTATGTGTTCTATGGTTCACTTGTTAATCATCCTAAATATGGAATTCAATATCGAGTAGATGCTTATGAAGTAAAACAACCTAGTGATATTGATAGTTTAGTATTATATTTAAGTAGTGGTATGTTTTATGGAATAGGTGAAAAAACAGCTAAAAGAATTGTTAATAAATTTGGTCTTAATACTATTGAAGTTATTAAAAATGATTATCAAAAAGTTGCAACTGTTAGTGGTATGACTATAACTAAAGCAAGAAGAATGCATGATAAGATTGTTGAAAATGAATTTAATCAAGAATTAATAATTAAACTTAATGGATATGGTTTTACTATGAGAGAAGCTATTGATTTAACTACTACTTATGGTAAATCACTTGTTGATATTATAGAAAACAATATATATATATTATCAAGTGAAATATCTTTTGATAAGCTTGATACAATATTTTTATTGAATCATAGTGAGATGAATGAAAATAGAATTATGGCATTAATACTTCATAATATTGAACTTATGTGTTATGAAAGTGGTGATACTATTGTTAAAAGTGAAGAATTGTTTATTAAGCTTAAAAGATGTTTTAAAGGTGATTTTACTAGTTCTTCTTTTTTGAGTTATTTACATAAATTATTAAATTTAAAGAAAATTGTTATTTTAGATAATTTTGTTGGTTTAAGAAATTTTTATGATACTGAAAATGAGATTATTAATACTATATTTAAAATTAATAAAATTAAAGAAACTTATAAGAATGAAAAGATTAATAAATTGATTAATTCTTATGAAAAGAGAAATAATATTATTTTTAATGAAGAACAAAAAAGTGCGATAAGAGGTTCAATAAAAAATAATTTTTATATTATAACTGGAGGTCCTGGTACTGGTAAAACTACTATTATTAAGGCTATTGTTGAGATACTTAAGGATTTAACTAAAGTTGGATTTAATGATATAGCATTACTTGCTCCGACTGGTAGGGCTAGTAAAAGAATTGCTGAGAGTGTGGGTGCTAGTGCTTCAACTATTCATAAATATTTAAAGTGGAATAAAGAAACTGGTACATTTACAGTAGATGAACATAATAAAAGCAATGAAAAAATTGTTATTGTTGATGAAGCTAGTATGATTGATATATTTTTATTTTTAAATCTTCTTCATGGACTTAGAAGTGATGTTAAATTAATATTAGTTGGTGATAAAAATCAATTACCTTCAATTGGTCCTGGAGATTTATTAAATGATTTACTTTCTTTTAATAACATTTGTAAAAGTAAATTAGAAACTATATATAGAGTAAGAGATGGTAGTTATATTATAGATCTTGCTAATGATATAAAAAATTATAAAAAATTTGATTCATTTAGTAAGGAATATAGTGATTTTAAATTTATAGAGAGTAGTGATTCTAATATTAAATTATATTTAACTACTATGTGTGAAAAAACTATTGAAAGAGGAATTAGTATTGAAAACTTTCAAGTACTTGCTCCTATGTATAAAGGTATTAATGGTATTGATGCTTTAAATGAACTTATGGCTAATATATTTAATGGAAAAAATAGAAAATATAAGATTGGTGATAAATATTATAGAATAAATGATAAAGTTATACAGCTTGTTAATGATGTTGATAATAATGTATTTAATGGTGATATTGGATATATTGATAATATATATACTGAAGAAGGAAAAATGGTAGTTGAAATTAATTATATGGGTAATATTGTTACATATAAAAGTGGAGACTATGATAAATTTAATTTAGCTTATGCAATAAGTATTCATAAATCACAAGGTAGTGAATATGATAATGTTGTTATAATATTAGCTAAAAGTTTTAATAGAATGTTTTATAATAAACTTATTTATACGGCTGTTACAAGAGCTAAAAAATCATTGGTAATTCTTGGTAGTATAAATTCATTTAATGAGTCAGTTCAGACAACATATTCAACTAATAGAAATACATATTTAAAAATGTATAATAATAAATAATATTGTTAATAATAATATCAAGGAGAGTGATATTATTAAAACTATTGAGAAAATGGTGTATATGGCTGGTGGTATGGGTATGATGTATTTATATAAAACATATGAAAAAGATATAAATAGATTTACTAAGACAGTATCTAAAAAAATAAAAGATTTGAAATAGTTCTTTTGGACTATTTTTTTTCATATTTCCTGTGTTATAATTGTAATATATAAGGAGGAGTTATGTTAGATAGATTTAAAAAAGATGATAATAAAAAAGTTAATACTGAAAAAGTAAATGAACTTGTTAAAACAGGGAATAGAGTTTTAAATATTTTATATATTCTTTTTATAAGTTTACTTATTTATGTTCTTGGTTTAATTTTAAAAGAATGGAATATTTTAAGATTTATTGGTAAAATACTTTCAATAATATCACCATTATTTATTGGTTGGATTATTGCTTGGCTTTTACATCCTATTGTTAAAAAATTAAGAGATAAGGGTATAAATAAGGTTCTTAGTGTTATTATTACTTATGCAATATTACTTATAATAATATATTTAATATTTGCTCTTACATTACCATCACTTGGTGAACAAATTACTGAACTTGTATCATCTATACCTAAGATTGCAAGTGATGCGAAGGAATGGATTAATAATATATTTATTAAATTATCTAATTTAAGTTTAGAAAATTTAGATACTATTAAGAAATCTTTCTTCTTAAAAATAGAAAATTTTGCGGCAGATATACAAACTAATTTACCAGAAATGGCTGTTAATGTTGTTAGTGCTTTTGCAAGTGGTGTAGGTAAAATTGCTCTTAGTTTAATATTAGGATTTTATATATTATTTGATTTTGATAAATTTACTAATAGTTTTATTAAATTATTTCCAAAAGGTAGTAGAAAAGAAGTTAAATATTTGCTTGAAAAATTAGATGATTCTCTATATTCATTTGTAAGTGGTACATTATGGTTATCATTATTATTGTTTGTTGTATCTGTTATAGGTTTTTCAATAATAGGATTAAATGCTCCAGTATTAGTTGCATTTATATGTGTTGTTACTAATTTAATACCATATATTGGTCCATATATTGGTGCTGCAATAGCGGGAGCAATTGGTTTTTCTCAAAGTGGTTTAATTGGTGTTTTAACTCTTATATTTATATTAATTACTCAAACTCTTGAAGGTAATGTACTTCAACCACTAGTTATGAGTAAAAAGATGAATTTAAGTCCTATAACAATTATTATATCATTATTAATATTTGAATATTTATTTGGAATAATTGGTATGGTTATAGCTACACCAGTAGTAGCTTTACTTAAAATTATTTATGTATTCTTTGATGAAAAATATGATTTCTTTGGTTATAGAGAAAGAAGTGATAAAGAAGATTAAATAGTTCTTATGGAGCTATTTTTTCATTGACTTTAATATCTTTATGATATAAAATTAAATCATAGTAGGAGGAGTTATGAAAAGGGTTGTAATTAAAGAATTTGATAGAACATTATTAGGTATTGATCTTATGCTTTATTGTTTTTTTGTAGTAGTTGGTTATATAATGCTACAAATACCTGAAATAACTGTATTAAGACCAATTGAATATGCAGCACCACTTTTCTATATGTTTGCATTTATGTCTTTAGTAGCATATTTTGTTAATAGAAGAAGTGATGATTATGAATTCTTATTCTTTGGACTTATTAATGTAGTAGTAGGAACCTATATACTTGTTAATGAGTACTTTATTGATAGTTGTTTTATTATTGGAAATTCTGTTTTACTTTATGCAATAGCTAATGTGTTAAATAAGGGTTATAATACTAAGAGATTAATGGAACAATGCGATGTTAATTTTTATGTTAAGTTATCAATTACTGTATTATTAACATTATTAAGTTTATTAGTTTTATCTGATTTATTTGATTCTGAAGCTGTTGGTGGTATGGTTCTTGGATATTATTTTATGGGATTTGGATTAATTAGTTTATTTGAACCATTATTAATGATAATTACTAAGAATCCACAAGTTGAAACATATTTAGTTTCTTTAAATGAAAATGGAAAAGATAAAGTAAAAGAGAAGAAAACTATAAAGAAAACAGCTATTAAAGAAATTAAAAAGAAAAAACCTGTTAAAAAAAGTAGTACAAAAACTACTAAGAAGGAAGAATAATTAAAGACATTTTTAGTCTTTTTTTATTTTGTATTTCATATAAATTATTGAGGTGAAAAACATGGATATAATTAAAGTATCAAGTAAAAGTATTTCTCAAAAGGTTGCTGGTAGTATTGCTAATTCTTTTAGAGAGGGTGCTAAAGAAGTAGAAATACAAACTGTAGGTGCAGGTGCTGTTAATCAAGCTATTAAAGCTATTTCAATAGCTAGAGGTTTTGTAGCACCACTTGGGCTTAATTTGATTTGTACTCCGGCATTCTATGATGTAATAATAGATGGTAAAGAGAAAACAGCAATTAAATTATTAGTAGAAAGTAAATAAGCAAGTAATTGCTTTTTATTTTTTTTTGTAATATAATTTATTTAGACAATAGGAGAATATTATATGAAGATAGATAAGAAATATATTATAATTGGTGTTTGTATTTTAATAGGTGGAATCTTAACAGCTGCTCTAGCTTTTATAGGTCCAGAAATTATAACAAATGGAAATATAAATCCTAATAATGTAGTAACAGGTAATTTAAGTTTAAAAGTAACAGATACAAGTGTTACTATAGATAATATGGCTCCTATTAGAAGTGATGTTTATAAGACAGAAGCATATAAAAAAGAGTTTACTATTAGTAATAGTGAAAGTACATTAAATGGATGTGTGAAATTATATTTGAATTTTACAAATATATCTGATGAATTAAAGAGTGAATATTTAGTATATAAATTAGAATCTAGTACAGGTAATGTAAGTGAAGGTTCATTTGATAAAATATCAAATGATAAGTTATTAATATTTGATAGTGATTTTATAGAATCTGGGAAAGATATAACATATAACTTATATATTTGGTTAAGATATGTTGAAGATCCAAGTATTAATTTAAAGGATTTACTTGGTACTAGTATGAATGCTTATGTATCAGTTAATGGAAGTGATACAGAAGAATCTTCTAGTTGTATATTTGATGATACAAATAAGATAAGTTATGTTGTTACATTAATGAGTGAAGATGATAAAACAGTATTAGAAAGTAGAAAAGTAGAATCTGGTACAACACTTGGAAATATATCTGTTGATGGTAGATATTATACTAAAAAGAATGGTGAAGGAAACTTATATACATCTGATTCTATTATTGATAATGATCTTATGTTATATGTTGTAATGAATCCTAATTCTTTTAGTACAGATTCATGGAAAACTATAGTTAAAGCAGTTAAAGAAGATAATATAAGTAAATATAATGTAGGAGATACAAAAGAAGTAGACATGGGAGAGTATGGAACACATACCTTAAGAATAGCAAACACATCAACACCAGATGAATGTAATACAGATGGTTTCTCACAAACAGCATGTGGATTTGTACTTGAGTTTGCAGATATAATAACAACACATCAAATGAATTCATCCAGTACCAATGTAGGTGGCTGGCCAAATACAACAATGAGAACATTTGTAAATAATGAAATATATAATGCACTACCAACAGAATTAAAGAATGGAATAATAGATACAACAGTAG
>CAZYRI010000012.1:0-25193 GCA_964649575.1 uncultured Clostridium sp.
AGTAGAAATATAGTATAATGTTATTTGTAATCCGAGGTGATGAAAATGATAGAACTATATTGTGATGAAAGTAGACAAGATCTATTCTATAATAGAAATGTTATTTCAGATACTAATAAATATATTTTTATTGGTGGAGTTATGATTAATAGAAAAAATAGAATAGAAATTAAAAACAAAATAAATGAATTAAAGCAAAAATATGGTTTGAATATCAAAACAGAATTAAAATGGAATAGAGTCACAAAAAGATATTTAAGTTTATACAAAGAAATGATAGATATATATGTAAACTATGATATAAATTTTAGAACAATATGTATTGATTCAAATAAAATAGATTTAAAATATCATAACGATAATGCAGAGTTGGGATTTTATAAGTTTTATTATCAATTATTAAATAATTGGATTTCAAAAAATATGAGATATACTATATATACTGATATAAAGACTTATAGTGATCCAAATGTATTAAATGATTTAAAAAGATGTTTAAATAATAAAAATCATCCTAATAGTATAGAAAAAATATATGCAATAGAATCACATGAATCAGTTTTTCTACAATTAGAAGATATATTAATGGGGGCAACTTCATATAAAATGAATTTTGGCAAAGATGGAAATTCAAAAATAAAATTAGAATTAATTGACTATATTGAAACAAAGTTAGGTCATGAATTAGCACCAACTAATAAAAGTGCAACAAAATTCAATTTATTTGAAATTAGATTATGATATGAATAGTGTACCCAATTTCGTAACATTACCGACACCAGAAGATTATAAAAAATATTATGTAAAAAAATATTGCAAAAAAGGATTACAAACATTTGATGGAATTAAAGTTAAGTTCTATGAAGATCAATTTGAACATGCATTTTATGAATCATCAAATAAAATGAAAAGAAATAAAGATATATTTTCAATTGATAGAGCCTTGAGAATAGATTGGATAGAATATGTATTAAAAAATCCTAAAGCTGAATTGCATTTAGGATGGGATAGAGATAAAAAAAGATATAATAAAGATAGAAGAGTTGCAATAATAAGTCCAGAAGACTATGTTGTAATAATTAGAATTAACAGTAATAATACAGCAAAGTTTATAACAGCATATTATGCCGATAATTCAGCTAATGAAATTAGAAATATGCCACTATGGAGTTGATTTCTAATTTTTTGTATAAAAAAACCATTGCTTACTGGCGCAACGGTTAAAGCCTCTATAAGTCCCAGACTATAAGTAAAGGACTAATAATGATGAATATCATACACTATGAAAATATATTTGTCAAGTGTTATTCATCATTAATATACTATTCCTATCTTCAATAAAAATATACCATATTATAAAGAAAAATTCAATGAAAGTGAAAAAGATTATAAAAAAGATGTTACAGTTCAATCAAAAAACTAGAAAATAAGTGAATTTTTGCTCGCTTTTATAATGTTATAATACTTTTACCTTCAAATGCATTGATTAAAGCATTGAGAATATCTTTATTCTGTTTCTTATATATTAGTATGCATCTTTTTATTCTTAAATAGTTCTCAGAACCTTCAACACTTCTAAATTTTCCTATTTTTTGTTTAATTTTTACTCCTCTTTGTGATGATTCTGCATTATTGTTTGTCGATGGAACATTAAAATTCTTTAAGAAATATAGAACTTCATCTCTATCTCCTTGAATGAATTGAACAAAATCCTAATTTCATAATAATATTTCTTATAAAACTTGTATACATAAACCATCTTTTAATAACTTTTATTCTAAGTTTAATTTTTAATTTAATAGTTCTAAATTTATATAATCTTGTTATTACTTTTATATCATCATATTCATTCAATATTTTTGAAAGTATATTAGAACTTATAATAGCACTACTTATTCCCTCAAAAGAACTTGCACTTATAAATCCAGCAGCTTCTCCTATTAAATAAGCACCATCTTTCCCAGTTACAAAATCACTAAATTTCTTTGGTCTATATACTAAACAAGCTTCTTTTTTTACAGGATTTTTAAAATTTATATTAAGAAACTTTGATAATTTATCTTTCTGTTTTAAAAATCTTTCTTTAGAATTATCAATATCAAAAGCACCACCATATATTAAATATTCATCTTTATGTATTAACCAAGAACAACTACTACTTGTTTCCTTATCAAATATACATGAATAAAATGAATTACTAGCATCCTTACATTTATACCATTCTTGAATAGCAACATATTTCATAATATCATTTTTATAAAAGGTTCTTCTTACAATAGAATTACATCCATCCGCACCAATAATTATTTTAGATTTAATAACTCTACTCATACCATTACTATTTACTTTAAGAATATATTTATTTTCTTTTTTAATTTCCAATACTCTACCACTTATTTTTTCTATATTTTTAGGTATTAAAGAAACTAAATATTTATCAAACTTATATCTATCCATATTTAAATAATATCTTTGATAATATTTAATTTGTTTACTCATTAAATCAATTGTCTTAACTGAAAATATTTGTGGACTAACAAGTATATCTTTTGGTAAAACTAAATTATAGTGAGCAAATTCTTTTTGAGCATCTGGTGCCAGTAACCCACCACAAGGTTTTTTATTTTTTTCACTTTCACCATCAATTATCAAAATCTTTTTATTATTTTTTGATATTAATCTAGCCAGATTACTACCAGCAGGCCCAGCTCCAATAATAACTATATCATACATATACATCACCACTTATCAAATATTATAGTAAATCTACTATTTATTAACAATTATTTATACTAAAGGTTTACATAAAAAGAAAAAATCTACATAAAGTAGATTATCCTTCATTTCTCATAAATGCTTCATATTTATCCATTATCTCCTTAGGATCACCTTCATCCTTAATAAGACCATCATGAAGCCATATAACTTTATTACATAATTCTTTTATAGTATTACTATTATGTGAAACTATAACAACAGTTCTATCATCATTACTTATAAGTTCTTTCATTTTATTATAACTTTTTTCTTTAAAATGAATATCACCAACACTAAGAACTTCATCTATAAGCATAATATCAGTTTCAAGAATTGCTGTAATACTAAATGCTAACTTAGAATGCATACCACTAGAATAACTTCTAACTGGTTTATATATAAAATCTCCAAGTTCACTAAATTCTATAATATCATTAATTTTCTCTTCTATTTGTTCTTTAGAATACCCAAGAAGCATACCTGATAAGAAAATATTTTCATAACCTGTTAATTGTTTTTGAAATCCTACACCAATAGATAACAATGAAATACTATTTCCATGTAAATTTATACTTCCCTTATCTGCACTAAATATACCAGATATAGCTCTTAAAAGTGTACTTTTACCACTACCATTCTTTCCACAGATACCAAGTATTTGACCCTTTGGCACCTCAAAAGATACTCCCTTAACAGCTTTAAATATTTTACCAGAACCTCGAGATTTAAGACCTCCTTTTTTCAAAGAAAATCTATTCATATCTCTATAGTACACATGTAAATCTTTAACAGTAATTGCCATCTCATTCTTTTTCATTATTTCATCACCTTTACATATGTATTTTCATATTTATCTCTTGTATTAATTCCTAAAATGCATAATAGAATACCAACAAGAAACCATAAAAATGTCCACATACCAATAGGACTACTCTTATACATAAGTACATTTCTCATATTATATATAAAATTAGCAATAGGATTTAAATCAAGCAATATTGTCCTATAAAGTACATTATGTATTTTAGTACTTAAATCATAAAATACACCAGTTAAATAAAATAACATCTTTAATCCAATATTAACTAAATTAGTTAAATCCTCAGCAAACACACCAGCATGCATTATTAAAGTACATACACCAAATGTAAAAGTTAATACAGTTATAACAATAGGAATAAACCAAAGAACATTCCAAGAAATTGGTACTCTATATATAAGCATAAATATAAATACTAATATAAAAGATACTCCCATCTTAAACCCATTAACTCCCATTTTAATTAAAAGAAGAACAAACTTTGGCAAATAAACTTTAGTAACAGTATCCCTATTAGCAGTAACAAGTTTAACAGAAGTTGTAACCATCTTATTAAAGAAATTCCATATAGAAAGTCCTATAAAAACAAAAACAGGAAAATAGTCAATTTTAGATTTAAATACTATAATTGAAATAAAACTATATATAAGCATAAATGCAAGAGGTTCTAATATCATCCATAAAAAACCTAAATGTGAATTAATAACTTCAGTTTTAAGTTCAGCCCAAGTAGCATATAAAATATAGTTTTTATATCTTTTTAAATCTTTTATAAATCTTTTCATTATCTCTCCTCAAATACTAACTTATTTTATCATATATTTAGAATAAACACAAACTAATATATACTTTTTAGTACTATAAGTAATAATATTATAATCATAAATATTATATCTATTTATATTTTTAAATACATCTCCATTTAATTTAAGTATAGCTTCCTTTATAGAAAAAGTTCTAATTATATTATTATTTGTATTTATTAATTTACCTATTCTTTTAAGAACATCCTCATCTATATTTTTGTAATACTGTATATCAATACCAACTTCAACATTAGATAATACTACTACCACTAAATCTTTATCATGAGATATACTTAAATATACATCATTATCTAAATAAGGTTTACCATTATCAGTATATAAT
Source organism: uncultured Clostridium sp. (assembly GCA_964649575.1). Lineage (GTDB taxonomy): Bacteria > Bacillota_I > Bacilli_A > RF39 > UBA660 > CAG-1000. The sequence continues at coordinate 4,727 of CAZYRI010000012.1, forward strand.
ATATTAAATTCATCAATATTAAAATAACTATGTAAACCTTTTTTAATTAAATAATATTCAGCATCATAGTATTTATTTTTACTATTAAAAGAAACATTAATCTTCTTAGAATTAATGTTTATCTTCAATATTTTTAGTTGTAGTTTTCTTTTTAACATCATAATTTTTATTATCTATCTTTTCTTTTAATTCATTTAATCTTTGCTCTTTAACTTCCTCATATTTAATTAAATCTTTATTCCATGACTCATATTCTTTTTCATTTCTATGATCTTTAAAATTATAATTATCTTTTAAGTATTTAGTTACTTCATTAGTTACTTTTAAAGCACCATTTAAATTAAAATGTTTTCCACCATCTTCACTATCAGTATTAAAATCAATTCCATATGAATCATTATTTAAATCTAAATATTTTATATTATATTCATTAACTAATTCTTTAAGTTTTTCATTTTGATTATAACCCCAAGCCCTAGTATCAGGTACACCTAAAATTACTAATTCAATATTATTTTCTTTACAAAAACTTACAAACTTATCTAAATATTCCCTTGTATAATCAGTCATAACAACTTTATTATTTTTAGGTTTCATATAATCAAAACCCTTATTACCAGGATAAACTAATGTAGACATAATATATCCTTTAGTAATTGAATTATAGTTACCAAATGTTCTTTCAATATTAGTTTTATTTATTTCACTCCATCTAGAATGATATCTAAATAATGGAAAATAATATGATAACTTTTCATTAAAATCAAATTCAAAAAACTTATCATTTATCATTTCATATTTAGTTTTACTAAGTTTCATATAATCAAATGATTTTCTTCTATCAGGTTCCTTTTCTTTTGTTTCATAAAATAATGTTAAAGGATCCAACATTATTACCTTTGGTTTTTGATATTGATAAGCATCTTTAAGCATATAATATAATAAATAAATTCTAGCAGAGCTAACACTATAATTATATGAAGCTATTCCTGTATCTTTATATATCTCCATTGGAGAAATACTTTTATAAAGACTACTATCACCTAAAAATAATACATCAATAGAATTTTTATCCAATTTATAATATCCATTTACCGTATAGTCTAAACCATCTATTTTAGAGTCTGCTCTACTTCCCCATTTAGGAGTAAATACTTTTCCTAAAATAACAATACCAATAAACATAATAGTTAAAAATACAATCAATCTAAAAAATATAAGTATTTTTTTCATAATTAAAATCCCCCATATATAAAGCTAGATGCATCATAACCCTTACCATATATACCAAATATTATAACAGAGAATATTATTAAATAATAAATCATCCATTTAAATAATAGATTTTGTTTTTCAAGTTCCTTACGAATATTTATATTAAGTTCACCTAATATTCCAACTACTAACATAACAAGAACACCAATAGCTAATAAAACAAAATCTATTTTCTTAAGACCTAAACTAAATAGAGCCACTGAATGATTACTATGAATCATAATATTCATTTGACTAAGACTATCAACTCTAAATAAGAACATACCAAAAGATACTATTAATATTGTTCTAATTACTTGAAAAAATTTATAACTCCATACATTAGTATTAATTTTAAATACACTTATTATCTTTTTAAATACTGGTTCCAATAATAAACCTAACATCATAAGTATATAATAGTATAAACCATATAATATATATTTAAAACTACTACCATGCCACATACCATTAAAGAACCATACAAAAAATAATGGAAATGCAGTTACAATAAATCTAGATATATATTTAGATTTCATCTTTCTTACTTTCATATTAAGTTTCATATTTATTTTAGATAAACTAATTGGATAAAAAATATATTCTTTTAACCAAGTTCCAAGAGTAATATGCCATCTTCTCCAAAATTCTTGTATAGATGTCGAAAAAAATGGTCTTTTAAAATTAACATCAAGTTTAACACCAAATAACTCAGAAACACCACTTACTATATCAATACATCCACTAAAATCTGCATATATTTGAAGTGTATATAATAATATAGCTACTACTAATATAAAGCCACCATAATTATTATTAAATACTTCATTAACAAATATACCAGCTCTATCTGCAATAATAAGTTTTTTAACAAATCCCCATCCAATAAGTACAAAAGATGATACAAAATTATCATAATTAAAATTATCGGTATTAAATAGTGTCTTAGAAAGCCTACTATAATTAGCTATAGGTCCTTCAACTATTTGAGGAAAATATACTAAAAATAACAATATTTTTAAATAATTTCTTTCAGCATTAATCCTCTTTCTATATACATCAGTTATATAACTAATAGTTTCTAATGTATAATATGATATTCCAATTGGTAATATAAATTTCTTATAAGGCATATTAATACCAACTAATCTAAATATATCACCAAAGAAATTATTATATTTAAGAACAATTAAAAAAGATAAATTTAAAAGAATAGAAATAATCAATATAAATTTCTTTTTATTATTATATTTTTCAATTAATATACCACTTAAAAAAGTAATAATTGAAGATAATATTATAAATATAATATATTTACCACTATATAGATAATAAAATATCAAACTTCCAATAAGCAAAACTATATATCTATTTTTTTTAGGAAATATATAGTATATAAAAACAAATACAAGTACAAATAATAAAAACTCTATACTAGCATAACTCATTATAAACACCACACACACATTTTATTTATTTTAATTTATTAATTAATTTTTCAATATCATCAATTGATTCAAAATTTTCAGGAACAAGATCCATAACACCTATTTCAATATTAAATTTACTATTTAGTAATGATACTAACATAATTATATCAAAAGATGTTAGTATACCATCAGTTATCAATGATTTACTATTTTCATAATCTTCTCCAGCTTTAACTTCATTCAATACTTCAATAATTTCTTCTTTCATTTTACTTCCCCATTTCTTCATATATATCTTTAAGTTTAACCCTATCAATTTTACCATTCGCATTATACGGCATCTTAGGTAATTTAATAATTTTGTTTGGTCGCATATATTTTACTAATTTTTTATTACTAAATTCAAGTACTTTTTCATCATTTAGTTTGAAAGATTCATAAAACAATATAATTAGACTATTTTTTATATCATATATACAACAAGAAGATATAATTCCATCTAAAGAATTAATATTTGTTTCAATCTCCCCAAGTTCTATTCTATACCCCATATGTTTAATTTGAAAATCTTTACGACCTAAATATTCTATTTCACCATATTTATTATATTTACCTAAATCGCCTGTTTTATATAACACTTCTGGATATGATTTATTTAATGGATTTATAACAAATGTAGAAGATGTTTTCTCACTATTATTATAATAACCACTTCCAACTATACTACCACGAACATAAAGTTCACCAACTTCACCATCTTTTGCTAAAGTATTATCATCTTTAATTATTAGAATTTCAGTATTTTCACATGGTTTACCTATTGGCAAAGTTTCATTATCATTAAATTTTCTATTAACTATATAATATGTGCATATATCAGTAGTTTCTGTAGGCCCAAATAAATTAGCATACATAAGTTTAGGCAAATGATTTCTCCATATATTAAGTTGAGGCATAGGCATTACTTCACCAGCAAACAAAACCTTCTTTAAATATTTCGGTTTAACATAATCAAATGTTTTCATATTAGCAACAATGCACAAAGCACTAGGTACCCAATATATAGTATTTATTTTATTATTATTTAAATATTCTATTAATTTCACTGGAAAACTAAAACATACTTTAGGAATAATATATAAAGTAGATCCAACCATTATATTAGTAAATACATCAGATATAGACATACTAAAATAAAAAGGAGTTTGATTACCAAATACAGTTTTACTATTAATACCAAATGCATTTTTAAACCAATTTGTATATTCAATTACAGATTTATGACTTATAACTGAACCTTTAGGTACACCAGTAGAACCACTAGTAAACAGTACATAAGCAGCATCAGTATCAATAATTTTCTTATTAGCATTAGCTATTGCTTCATCACATAAATCATATTTAAGACTATCTATATTAAGTATATCAATATCATATCCAAGTGACTTAAATTTATCTATATTCTTATTATCTGTAATAACTAATACAGGATCTAAAGTATCTTTAATAGAATCAATTCTATTTTTAGGTGACATAGTATCAACTACTGTATAAAAATTACCACTATACAAAACACCAAACATAGATATTAAAGTATTAATACTTTTATCTATAAAAATCATTATCGGCTTTTTAAATACATTATATTCTTTTATAATATTAGTTCCTATTACTTTAGATTTTTCCACAAAAGTCTTATATGTAATAAATGTATTTTCATTTTCAGCAAAAGCAATTTTTAAAGGGTACTTTTTACTTGTTAATTCTAAATAATCTGTTATACTCTTATTCATAATATCATTCCTCACTTTACATAATCTCATTCAATTTCAAATATTAAATATTTAAAATTATACTTATTATTCATTGCATATTTCCTCTATCAATTCATATATTTTTTTTGAACAATTTCCATTTACACTAATATATTTTTTAATGAACTTATTAAGTCTATTATAGTCATATTTCCTATTTTCAATATTATTTAATATAACATTAATATCTTCAGAAATAATACCAGGAAGTTCATTATAATAATCTATATTTAAACTTCTATTTTTATTATATTCATCATAATCAAAAGCATAAAAATACAATGGCTTATTTAAAATACCAGCTTCATATAATATACATGAATAATCAGTAATAACAGCATCACTTATAGTTAACATATCAGAAGATGAAAATTCTTTAGCAATAATTACTTTTTTATCACTTATTTTTATTTTACTAAGAGGATGAAGTTTAATTATTAAATTATATTTTTTGTAATCAACTTTATTTATTAATTCTTTAACATATTTTTCCATCTCTTTTTCATTTTTTCTAAAGGTAGGACAATATACTATATTCTTTTTCTTAGTTAAAATAGGATATTTATTATATATTTTAGATTTTATTTTTTTAATATATTCTTTATTTGTTAACAAATCTACTCTAGGTAATGGAATAATCCTAATAACACTTTTATCATAGTTAAAACCTCTACATAAATCATTAACATAACCAGGACCACCACATAATATATAATCATAATTCTTATGCATTTTCATAATTCTAGCCATTTTTGAAGATGAACCCTCTTCTTGATCTAGAATCTCATATCCAAATTTTTTCATTGTACCAATTGAATGCCAAATTTGAATCACTTTTAATTTACTTTTATGCTTTAAAACACTTACAGATATACAATATGAATCTATAATAGCAACTCTAGAAGTAGCTAAATGATACATTTGTAAAAGCATATGAAAACCATATAATATTAAATTTTTAAATTTTGCATTTTCTTTTCCTTCTAATCTTTTACATAATGTTACAACTTTATATTTCTTATTTTTTTCAATTTCTTCTCTTATCAACTTAAAATCTATTGATTCTTGATTAGATTGTCTACTAATCATAACAATTTTATTTTGAACTGGTAATAATTTAAGAAAAAAATATATTATGTTTAAAAAAAAGATTATAATTCTTATTAAGAAATATTTCATAATTCATCACAATCATATTGTATCAAATTTACTATAAAATGTCTTTAATTTTAAATAAAAAAGTAATGCATTTTAACCGCTGCATTACTGTCTTATGAGTTTTAACTCTTTAGGTAATTCTTTTTTCATTTCACTTTCAATATATTCAATTGTTCTTTCAAAACCATCATGTATAGAATATTTTGGTTTCCATCCAAGTTCATTTCTTATTTTATCTGTTGACAATATTCCGAGTGTAAAGGATGCACATCCATTATTTTTATCCTCCTCAGGTATATCAAAAATAAGCTCTATATTTCTCTCAGGATATATTGAAGCTAATGTTTCCGCTAGTTCTTTAATTGATGTTTTTGAATTTTCATCAGCAATATTATAAACCATATCTTTAGAATTTAATAATACATTAAACATAGCAGAAATAGCATCACTAATATATGTATATGTTCTAACAGCTTCACCTTTACTTTTTAAAACAATGTTCTCATTATTAACAACATTCTTTAAAAAATCAGCTTGCACTCTACCATCATATATGGACATACCAGGACCATAAGTATGAGCAAGTCTCACAACTTTAGTATTTAGACCATATTGACTTCTAAATCCAGCACACATATTTTCAGCAGCTTTCTTTCCTTCAGCATACCCATTTCTTGGAACTAAGTGATCAACTTGTCCATATTTACCATCTTCATAAAAGTATTCTTGACCCTCCGCAGGTTGTCCATATATTTCTCTTGAAGAGATGAATATAAATCCCTTAGAATTAGATTTTTTTGCATAATTAAGTGCATTTGCAGTACCTATTGTATTAGCAAAATTTGTTTCAACAGGATGTTCTTTCATTATTAAAGGGCTTGCAGGACTAGCAGCATGCACTACATAATCAGCATCAACAGAACATTTAATTGGTTCAGTAATATCTTGAACAACTAAATTAACATTTTCACTGTTAAGCACATAATCAGGTAATTTGTTCTTATTTCTAACAACTAAATATAATTCAATATTAGCATTATAAAGCTCATTTAAAGTTAAAAGAGTATTAACAAATCCCATTCCAACCATACCAGTAGCACCAGTAATTAAAAACTTAGTACCATATAATTCTTTTAAACCATTATTTTCACTAATAACTTGAATAGCATCTTCTTTTAAAATATCATTCATTATTTATCACCATTTTTCAAAGTTAATTTTGCATTGTCTCTAGCAGCCATCAAATTAAATATTTGTTTTTGATCCTCAGAAGATAATCTAGCTAATAAATCAATATAATCTTCTGGAGTTGTTACCTTAATGTTTCCTCTATTACCTTCTACAATATGAACATTAAAACCGTTTTTAGTCATTAAAGTACAAGTATCAACTATATCTGTATAATCAGGATTTTCTTTTCTAACTTTTTCATGTACTTTTAAAACATCACCAAGTCTAAAACTTTGAGGTGCTTGTGCAGTATAAACATATTTTCTCTTTGGTAAATCAGCAACATTCACTCCATCATAACTTATAACAGGTGTTTCATAACATGAAGTACATGTAATAGCAGAACCATACTCATAAACACTATCAATATTTCTATCTATAACTTCATCATTAATTATAGGTCTTACACCATCATGAATTAAAACAATAGAATCATCACTATTATCTTTTTTAGCAGCACATAATGCATTATAAATAGAATCTTGTCCAGTTTTTCCACCAGCAACAATTCCTCCTTGAGGTATTTTAGTAATTTGATATTTCTTTACCATATCTTCAAATACAGGAATTAAATCTTCTTTACAAGCAACATAAATTAAATCTATATTTTCATTATATTGAAATTTTTCTAGAGTATGTATAATTATTGGTTTTCCATATACTTCTAAAAATTGTTTAGGAACTTCACTTCCCATTCTTTGCCCAACACCACCGGCAAATATTATAGCTATATTCATATAACCCTCCTCAATGTAATTAAATATAAATATATTTTAACATAGCACATATAATAAAATCAAATTATAGACATATTATTTACAAAATAAGCCTAAATGAATTATTTATTTGAAAGTTCAATAATTTTATCAACAGTCTTCTTACAAGCAACTCCCTTTTCAAAGCAACCCCTATCCTTTAAAAATTTATCAACATCCTTTTGATACTTTTCTTCATCATAATTAAGAATATTATTTATCATTTCATCATTGTTGCATGCAAGTTTAAATGGAGTACTTTCAAGTGGATAATAAAATCCTCTTTCATCCATATAATCATTCATATCAAGTGCAAATAAGAACCCTGGTCTTCTTGTCAAAACATAATCACACATCCAACTAGAATAATCAGTAATTCCTATATCACAAGCACACATTAACTCCTGCATATCAGGATAATCAGTTGCATTAATCACTTTATTTAAATACTTTTTATCAACCTTAGCATTTTTTAATCTAAAATGAAATCTAACCAATATTACCCATTTTCCACCAAATTTATCACCTAAAGCTTTATATAATCTATTATAATCTAACCCATAAGACTCAAAACTACAATTATCCCTAAATGTTGGAGCATACAATAATATCTTAGTATCATCATCTATTCCATACATTTCTTTAACTTTTTTAGTATATATTTCATATTCATTATTTTTATTAAACAACATATCATTTCTTGGATGTCCATACTTAAGCATAGGAGTAGTTTTCCAAAAAGTATTTTTAAAAACATCAATTTCAAAAGTACTATTAACAATACAATAATCAGTTATTTTATCTAAATACTCAGCCTTTTTCATCCAATTTGCATTCTTATTAGTTTCAATTCTCTTAAAACCCATCGAACCATGCCATGGTTGTAATAAAATTTGACCTTCTTTTTTATTCAATTTTAAATATTCAAAATTATTAGCATTATCAATAATAAATTTACAACTTGCTGCTTCTTTATAAAATTTTAATGATGACCTATTAACAAGTTTTAATTCTTTAGGATATTGATCTAATTCCTTAAAATTTTCTTTTCTACAAGCCCACACCAATTCATAATCAAGATTTCTTTTAATAATCTCATCAGCTATTGCTCTTGGATTACAATTGTAATTACCTTGAAATGTTAAAAATAATATTTTTTTATTATTTATTTTTGTTCTTGACTCAACAAATTTTCCATAAAATGATGCTATAATTAAGAAAAATTTATTATATACCTTTCCTAAAAAAGTACCATCTTTTATTGAAATAATTATTTTATTTATCATTTGTTTCACCTACACTCCATGCATATATTTTATCATTTTTAAATAATCTCTTCAATCTACATAAGACATAATTCAAAAAATTTGTTATAATCTAACTAAACTAGATCCATTTAATTCCAAATTAAGTTTTAAAAAGAAACTCACTTTATATAATTATGATTTGAATAACATAAAAAAATTAATATTCAATGTTATTCCTTCTGAATATTAATTTTTATGGGGATGCCCTACAAAATTTGTTGAAAGTTTATTGAAAAAATTAAATTTGTTTTCTTGTGACATTTCTTACGACAAATAATCATATTACTAAAAATTTTTGTTAGGAAAATACAAGGAAATTTAATAGTTTTCTCACGACATTTTCTTGTGACATTTCTTACGACACGGTCTAATTAGATTACAAGAATTAGGAGGTAAAATTATGGTAGATGTAATTGAAGATGTAAGAAATGAATTTAAAGTTATTGAAATTGAAAATAGAAACTTTACAAAAATAGAATATCCAGAAAGAAAAGAAATTAGAATGTATGATTTTGCAGCAGTAAGAGAAGCAGTAGTTAATGCCATTGTACATAATGATTGGTCTAATGAATATGCACCAAAGTTTGAAATGTTTAGTGATAGATTAGTTATATCATCAAACGGAGGTATTCAACCATCTACTACGAAAGAAGAATTTTTAGAAGGTTATTCATTACCTAAAAACAAAGAACTAATGAAAGTATTTAACGATTTAGATTTAGTAGAACAAATGGGTACAGGTATAATAAGAATACTACAAAGTTATGATAAAAAGTCATTTGAATTTTTCCCTAATTTTATTAGAGTTACATTTCCGTTCAATAAAGACAAATTGAGAGAAAAAACAGAAGAAAATAAAGAATTAACTGAAACTCAAAAATCTATTATTAATTTAATGCTAGATTCACCAACTATCACTCAAGAGACACTATCAAAACTATTAGGTGTTAGTATTAGAACTATTCAAAGAAATATAAAAGTACTTATTGATTTGGGATTAATAAAAAGAACAGGAGCTACCAAAAAAGGTAAATGGCTCGTAAAAAAAATAAATTAAAATGCTAACTAATAGTCAGTTAACATTTTTTTCATTTTCTTCAAATAATTCTTTAATATCAATATTTAACACTAGAGCTAATCTCCACAATGTACCTAGTGAAAATGTTTGGTGATTTTTACTTTCAATATTTGATAAATTGTATAGAATATGACATCCTTTCAGCAAGTTGTTCCTGTGTGATACCTTTTTTTCTTATTCTCTTAACATTTACAAAAAGAAACTCACTTTATATAATTATGATTTGAATAACATAAAAAATTAATATTCAATGTTATTCCTTCTGAATACTAATTTTTATGCGGATGCTCTAGACATAATATCAATAAAAAAAGAATAATTTCTAATAAAAATTATTTCTTTATTTTTTTAATTCTTTTTTAATTAAATCAACTATTCTTTTTGAAGCTTTACCATTTTCAATACAACCTAGAAACTCAAAATATTTATCACAATTTTTTTGATATAAATCATAATCAAAATTTTTTATGTTTTTAATAAGTTCATCTACACTTTTTGCAATAGGAAATGGAGTCTTCTCTAATGGATAATAAAATCCTCTTTCTAAAGTATTATATTCATCTAAATCAGGTGCATAAATAAATCCTGGTCTTCTTGTCAAAGAAAAATCACAAATCCAACTAGAATAATCAGTTACACCTATGTCACTAACCACTAGTAATTCTTGCATATCTGGATAACGAGTTGCATCAATCACTCCATTTTCCTCACAATATCCAATATGTGAACTTCTTTCCCTTTCATGGAACCTAACAACAATAGTCCACTTACCACCAAATTTTTCAATTAATACTTTTTTTAACTTTTTATAATCAATTTCTTCTTGAATACTTAATTTATTACTTTCTCTAAATGTTGGAGCATATAAAAATATTTTTGAATCTTTATCTATATTATATAAATTTCTGATTTTTTTGTTTAAATTAATTATAGCTTTATCATTTTCCTTCAAAAAGAATATATCGTTTCTTGCATGACCATATTCTAAAATTTTATTGTTAGGCCAATATGAACTTCTATATACAGTATTTGTTTCAAAATCACTATTTGAAATACAAACATCAACCATTTTTTGATATTTCAAATTTTTTTGAATAATTTTATGAGCTGTTTTGGAATTATCAACCGCAATTCTTTTCAAACCTAATGATCCATGCCAAGTTTGAATTAAAAATTGATCTTTTCTTTTAAAACAAAACCATCTTCTTCCAAAATTATGCTCATTATCAATGATAATTTTAGAAGAATAAAATTCTTTATAAAATTCAAAACTACCTTTTTTAACAACCTTAACTTCTTTTGGATATTGATTTCTTAACTCCTCTGTTTCAATATTTCTAGCAAACACAGCCCAAACAATTTTACAATCTACATTAGAATGTAATAATTCTTCGCATATTGCTTTTGGATTACAAGTATAAGATCCTTGAGTTGTAGTTAAAATTACTTTATTTTCTATTTTCCTCGTAACAAGCTTAACCAATAATGATTTTGATGAATAAAACAAAGGACGAATCCTCTTCTTTATTTTTTTTAATATTTTCCTTAACATTTATATCATACTCCTTTATAATTTCTAAATTATTAAACATTTTTTACTAACATAATTAATATTCACATAGGATTATATCACAAATATATTTTAAATTAAATGCTATTAACTTTTTTATATAAAAAATGTCAATAAAATTCCTTTATATTCTTATTTATTTATCAAAAAGCTTAACATTTCCTCTTTATCTTTCTTACCTTCAATAATATCATATATTAAATTAATTATAGGCATTTTAACCTTTTTCTTTTTAACTAATTTATGAATAGATTTTAAAGTATACATACCTTCAACAGTAGTATTTTCTAAATAATCATTTATTTCTTCTTTACTAGCACCTTTACCTATTAAATAACCAAAACTAAAGTTTCTTGAATTTTTACTAGTACAAGTCATAAGAATATCACCAAATCCAGCAAAAGATAATATAGATTTCTTTTTACCACCTAAAGCATTTATTAATTCTTTTATATCATTCATACTTTCTGTTAAAAATAATGCTCTTGTAGAGTCAGTTACACCCATTCCCTCAAGCATACCACTAGCAATAGCCATAACATTTTTAATACTACCGCATATCTCTATACCAACAATATCTTTAGTTCTTCTAAATTTAGTTGTAGAGTTTTCAAAACATTTTCTGATAACCATTTCAGTTTTATAACTTTTAGTTGCTAAACTAAATCCAATCGGAGCATCCACAATCATATCAACTGCGAATGTAGGACCACTTATAACAGCAATACTATTTTTTAAATATTTAGAAAAAACATCATTTAAAAATAAACAAGTATTTTGTTGAATACCTTTTGTCGCAATTAAAACAGGTTGTTTTCTTTTAATATATTTACCAAGTTTAATAGTTACCTCTTCAAAAGCAAAAGCTGGTATTGCCATAACAATTAAATCCATATTTACAACTGCATCTTTTAAAGAAGTTGTAAACTTAATTTCTTTTGGAACTTTATAATTATTTAATTTTTTGCTTACTCTATCTTTATCTAAAGTTTTAGCCTCATTATCATCATGAGTCCAAACAGTTACATCTACTTTATTATTAACTAATATATGTGAAAGTGCCAAACCATAAGCACCAGCACCTAAAACACCTACTTTCATCTATCCACCTCTTAAAACATTATAACAAAATTTACTAGTATTTGGAACTCCAACAATTTACTTGTTAAATTATAGTAAATAATACAATTTATTTACAAGTTATTAACATTTAAAAACCCATTTTAAAGATAAATGGGTAATAATTATTTTTTATTCTTTTTACTAGTCCAGTCAAATACAATATCTGTTTTAAGTATTAAGAATAATACAATAAACATAAGTATAACATAACAACAAATAACTGTTTTCTTATTACCTAGTACATAAAATATAGTTGTAACCGAAAACATTATATTTATAGCATAAATAACAAGTAAAGAACTTTTCTTAGAGAAATGTTTAAGTAATTGATGATGAAGATGTTCTTTATCAGCATGATCAATACTTTGTCCTTTTAATTTTCTTCTTATTATAGCAAATAAAGTATCCATAATTGGAATAGCAAGTATCAGCATAGGAATAATAAGTGAAGTTAATGTAGTTGTCTTAAATCCAAGTAAGAATATAACAGCAATCATAAAACCCAAGAATGTACTTCCAGCATCACCCTGATATATTCTAGCAGGTGGAAAATTATGTACTAAATAGCCAAGTGTTGAACCTAACATAATTAAAGATAAAATTACATCTAAACCACCAAATTTATTTAATATAAATCCAATAACAGCAATTGTTAAAAAATATATAGAACTAATACCAGCACAAAGTCCATCTAAACCATCAATTAAATTAATAGCATTAATTGTAGCTACAATAACAAGTATAGATAACAATTCACTTAAAAATGGTACTGTATTAAACTTAATAGTTATTCCAAATAAAGTAACCTTAGTAAGCTCAAGTCCACCATAAAACACAACAATCGCAGCAACTATTAATTGAACAATAACCTTATATTTATTAGGCATAGGTGTTTCACTCTTAGTCATATCATCAAACAAACCTAAAAGCATAATTAAAAATGAACCTATTAAAACAGCAATCATAAGATTATTCTTAGGTGCAAAAAGCATATATCCAAGTAAAAATGCAAAAAATATTCCAAGACCTCCAAGTAAAGGTATAGGTTTTTTATGAATCTTTCTAGGATCATTTGGTATATCTAATATTTTTAAAAATATAGCAACCTTTTTCATTAATTGAACAAATATTAATGAAGATAAAAAGCACACCGAAACAATTAAAAATATATTATAACCATTAACTTCAAAATTCATATATTTCAACTCCCTAGTAATTATTATAAACTAATAATTATACTTTTTTCAATAAAATTTGTACTTTAATAAATTAGTTATTAATACATTTAAATAAAGAAATTAACTTTTATATGTAAAATTCCCTATTTATAATGAAAAATATGTTGTATTTTGTTATAATTATTAATAATGAGAATGATAAGGAGTCCATATGAATAAGAAGAAAATTTTATTTACATTATTAATTACACTATTCTTATTTATACCATTAAATATAAAAGCAAGTTTTGCAGCTGAAATAAAAGGTAGTTCAGTAAGAATTAGAAAAGATCATAATACAAATAGTACAATAATAGCAACGGTTAATGCAGGTACATCAATAACAGTGGTAGATAAAACATTATATGAAGGAAGTGGTTGTTCAAATAAATGGTATAAAATTATTTATAAAGAACAAGATGCTTATGTATGTAGTGACTATGTTAATTTTATTGATGATACTTTTACAGGAATAAATGTTATTGATTGGTCATCAAGAGTTAATTCAAATAATGTCGCAGTAAGAAGTAAAACATCAACAAGTGGTACTCTTCTAGATACTTTAACACTTGGAGCAAATGTAACAATATTAAAAACAGTATCAGGAAGTACAAGTGGTTGTTCAAGTGGTAAATGGCATCAAATATCATACTATGGAAATAAAACAGGTTATATATGTAAAAACTATGTTACTGAAAAAAAAGATATTATTCTAGAAGATGCTGAATATGCTGAAACATTAAAATCAGCTGGTTTTCCAGATAGCTACATTCCCTATTTAACATACCTACATAATAAATATCCAAATTGGCAATTTAAACCAGGAATCACAAAACTAAAATTTGCATCTTCTGTAAGCGGTGAAGAAGGCAAAAATTATATGCAAACAACAAACGATAATTATAGAACATCAAATAAACCAGCAGAAGGCTCAAGTTGGTTTAAGGTAAATTCAGGAGTAATAGCATTTTATCTTGATCCAAGAAACTGGCTTACTGAAGAAAGAATATTCATGTTTGAAGATTTAAATTACGATGAATCATTAGAAAACGAATACCCAACACTTATAAAATCAATATTTGGCGGAGGCAAACTCGCAGATGATAAATATACTATTCCAATGTTTAATGCTGGCAAAAGTCATAAAATAAGTCCACTACACATTGCATCAAGAATAAGAATTGAAGTCGGAGCAAATGGAAGCGATTCAACAAACGGAACAGAATTTACTTGGAAAGGTAAAACATATAGTGGATATTATAATTTCTTTAATATTGGTGCCTATGAAACAACTATAGATGGAGTTAAATATTCTGCAATAACAAGAGGCCTTGCCTATGCTGCTAAACTAATAAGTAGAGATGGTAACATATGGGATAACATAGAAACCTCAATACTAGAAGGAAGTAGTCTACTAGCAAAAGGATATGTAGATGCAGGTCAAAACACACTATACTATCAAAAATTTAATGTTGGACCTAGTGCTCATTACAGTAAATATACTCATCAATATCAAACAAACATACAAGCACCAGCAACAGAAGGAAATAAAACATATGATGCTCTTAAAAAAGCAAACTTATTAAATCAAAAATTCACATTTGAAATACCAGTATATTTAGATATGCCACAATATACTTCTCTTCCTAAAAGCGGAGATACAAATAATAATTTAAAAACACTAGAAGTTGAAGGTTATCATATAACACCAACATTTGATGAAGATGTCTTAACATATGAAACATATATACCAAATACAGTAAATGAAGTTAATATAAAAGCAACAACACAAAGTTCAAAAGCAAGTATATCTGGTACAGGAAAATATGAACTTGATGATGAAGAAACTGATATAACAATAACAGTACTATCTGAAACAAATGAAGAAAAAAAATATGTAATAACAATTATTAGAGTTGAAGACAACACAACAGTAAATGATGCACTTCATAATTCAGGACTTACTAGCGATGAAAACTATATAGTAAAAATTAAAAATAAAACAAATGTAAGTCTTATAAAAGAAAAACTTTTATCAGCAAAAGCACTATCAGTATCAATAACAGATAGTAATAATAAAGAATTAACAGATAAATCATATATAACAACTGGTACAAAAATAAAAATAGTAACAGCAATGGAAACAAAAGATTTCACAATGATTGTTAATGGTGATTTATCAGGAGATGGTGAAATAACAATATTAGATTTATTACAAATACAAAAATATTTACTAGGAGATAAAAAATTAACAAAAGAAGCTTTTCTAGCAGCTGATACATCAGGAGATGGTAAAGTAACAATATTAGACTTATTACAAGTACAAAAATATCTTCTAGGAGATAAAGAACTATAAGGAGGATTAAATGAATAAAAAAATAAATAAATTTTTTACAATAATATTAACACTACTACTTTTGTTCACAAATATAAATAAAGTATCTGCATCATCTGCTTCAATACAAGTTACATCAAATACAAACAAAATAGTTGTAGGTAACACATTCACAGTCAATGTTAAAGTATCATCATCAAATACAATTGGTACTTGGGAATGGACAATAAGTTATGATACTAAAAAATTAAAACTAGTATCAGGTCCTTCAACAGTAAAAGATTATGGTGATAGTAAAATAAAATCAAAAACATATACTTATAAATTTAAAGCTATCGCAACTGGAAGTACATCAGTAACAGTTAAATCAGCCGCAGTATATGACTATAAAACTGAAAAAACAATGTCACTAACAAAAGGAACTAAAAATATAAACATAATAACACAAGCTCAATTAGAAGCATCATACTCAAAAAATAACAATTTAAAAAGTCTATCAGTTGAAGGATTAAAATTATCCCCTACTTTTAACAAAAATACAACAGAATATAAAGTAGAAGCAAATTCAAATACAGAAAAAATAAAAGTATCAGCAAGTAAAGAAGACTCAAAAGCAAGTATATCTGGTACTGGAGAACATTCTGTAACTGAGGGAGATAATAAAATAAAAGTATCAGTAACCGCAGAAAACGGAAGTACTAAAACATACACAATAATAGTTACAGTAAAAGATCCAAATCCAATAACTATAAAAATAGATGATAAAGAATATACAGTTGTCAAAAGAGAAAGTAAATTAGAAGCACCTAAAAACTTTGAAAAAACAACAATAACAATAGACGAACAAAACATCCCAGGATTTTATAATGAAACAAATAACTTCACATTAATTGGTTTAAAAGATAGTGATGGAAATATAAACTTATACATATATGATAAAGATAATAATGAATATAAACCTTATAGTGAAACAACATTAAATCAAAATAAAATATACCCTCTCCCACTTGATAAAGAAATAAAAGGATATACTAAATCAACAATAACAATAAATGACATAGAATTCGAAGCATATGAAAATAGCAATAAAGAATTTTATATAATTCATGCTAAAGATTTAGAAACAGGAAAAGATAACTACTTTACATATGATAAAATAAATAATACAATAATTAGGTTCTATGAAGAAGAACAAGAAAATGATGAATTAAAAGAATGCAATAATAAGAATCAAGAATATCAAAAAATATTAATGCTACTTTTTGGTGAAACTATTATTATATTTATAATATTAATATGTATACTTATATCAAAAATAAACAAAACTAAAAAAAGAAAGAAACAAAGACAATTAATGTTGTTAAAACAACAAGAAGAACAAAAGAAATTAGAAGAAAGTAAAAAGTTAGAAGAAAATAAAAAGAAAGAAACAGAATTAAAAAAAGAAAAAAAGAAAAAGAAATAAGAAAGAAGTGTTACTAAATGAAAAAAAGAAAAGTACTAAAAGCAATATTAACATTAATTATTATGATATGTTCCCTATTCTCCATTGGATATCTTGCTTATTCCCTTACACTATATGAAGGTATTGAAACATTTTATAGAATATATGGAACAATAATATTAATTTATTTCTTCTTATTACTTAGTTATTTAGAACTAAAAAGTATTAAAAAGAAAGGTTTCAAATCCTTTCTTATACCAGCTATTATAAGTATAATATTTATATCTGCTGAATTATATGGTTCATATTACTTAAAAAAGATATATAAATCAATAAACTATACAGATAACTCAAATATAAAATATACAGCATTAATTACATATGATAAATCTTTAAATAGTGAAAAAGATTTAAATAATAAAAAAATAGGTATCGCTAGTGATGGTAAAGAAGAAGGATATGACTTACCACAAGAAAAAATAAAAGAATTAAAACTTGAAGATAATAATGAAATAAAAACATATAATTCAACAATAGAATTATTATATGCACTTAAAAATAATGAAATAGATGCAGCATTCTTTAGCCGTAACTATGCTGATATGTTCTATTCACTAGAAGGATATGAAAATATCAAAGATGAAACTAAAGTAATATATACGGCAGAAAAAGAATACAAAACAAGTAATGATGAAGATGATATTAAAAGTACAGAAGCATCACTTACAAAACCATTTACAATGTTATTAATTGGTGTTGATTCATCAAAAGATGGAGTTACATCAGGATATAACGGAGATGTACTATTACTAGTAACATTTAATCCAAATACACTAAGAGCTACTATTACATCAGTACCAAGAGATACATACTTAAAAACAGCTTGTTCAAATGGAAGTTATAGAAGAATAAATACAACAACTTGGGGAAGTTCAGCATCATGTGCAGTTAAAACAATGGAAAATCTTTTCGGAGTTGATATAGATTATTATGCTAAAATTAACTTTAAAGGAGTTGTCCAACTAGTAGATGCAGTTGGTGGAATTGATGTAGATGTTCCCTATTCATTCTGTGAACAAAATAGTTCAAGATCTTGGGGTAGCAAAACAGTTTTCGTAGAAAAAGGAATGCAACATTTAAATGGTGAACAAGCTTTAGCAATGTCAAGAAATAGACATAGTGCTAAAGATAGTAAAGCAATGAAAAAATACTGCCCTACTTGGACAGAAGGAACAAGAAATGACTTTACAAGAGGAAAAAATCAAATTAAAGTTATACTTGGTATAGTAAATGCTGCTACTAAAAAACTAACCAATCCTGATGAAGCAATAAATATATTAAACTCAATAAAATCAAACTTCCAAACAAACATAACAAATAAAGATATATTATCACTTTATAACTTAGGTAAATCATTAGTAATAAGTGACAGTACTAATCTAATAAATGTTGAAAGAATGCAACTTAAAACATATTCAGTATGGAAAAAAGTATATGAACCAGCATCAAAAAGTTATCCAGCTGTTGAAATACCATATGATGAAAGCATTAAAGATATTAAAAAAGCAATAAATATTAATTTAGGTAAAACTAAACCTACTCTTACAAAAACTGCATCATTCGACCTAAATAAACCATATGAAAGTACACTAATTGGTAATGGTAAATATACACAATCAACAATCGCAACACTCGCAGATGTGTCAAAATATACAGTAAGTGAACTAAAGAGTTATGCATCAAAACATTCATTAAAACTATCATTTATAGATGTAGATACAAACAAAACAATATCAATTGATGACTACACAAATTATAGTTTCTATAGTCAAAAAGAACATACAAAAATAATACTAGATCAATTAAGTACACTTACAATATATGTTAAAAAGAAAACAATAACAACTACTACTACACCTATAACAAACACAGAAGAAAATATAAATCAAGATTCGTAAGAATCTTTTTTTATATATAAAAAAAGAATTCTTTAAGAATTCTCAGTTAAACTACATCTTTCATTAATTAGAATTATTAAATCGTCATATCTATCATATTTATTAGCAAATACAACATTATTTATTGAATTTTGTCTTACAATAATATAACTATTATTACCAGTCTTACTAATATCTTCCAACTTCTCTATTTTAAATTTCTTAGATCTAATTATTTTATCTAAATCATTAATATTATTTTTAATATACTTAATATTTAGACTTCTAAGAATAAACTTAGTTTCAATAATAACAATAAAACTTACAAATAAAATATCAATAATAAAAATATATATACTAGATAAAGATAAATACTTAACAATAATATCAAATAAATCAAATGACTTAATAAATATAGATATTACTATAATAGATATAAATAATATAATTAATATAGCAGAAACAACATTAATAAAATTAAAGTTATCTTCTATTATATATATATCCCTATCATCTATAACAATTGGATGTCTAACTATATTAACATATCCATCACTTTTTGTCTCCTTAAAATATAGAAAAATCTTAAATATACATAACATAAAACATACAAGTACAGATATACTAAATAACATCTCATTAAAGCCTTTTAAATGTAAAAACATATTTATAATTAATATTAATATAATTAAAAAATCTAATATAGTAAATTCGTCTAAATCCTTTATATAAAACAATTCCCTTTTCATTATTCACTCCTATTATTAATGATAACATATATTATTAATAAAATCATTAAATTTTAGTTTTTAATAT
>CAZYRI010000013.1:0-24606 GCA_964649575.1 uncultured Clostridium sp.
TATGTTCCATATTAGTTACTTTACTGGTGTTAAAACTGCTTAAATCCAATGTTGTTGCTTTACTATTATTAAACATACCACTCATATTAGTTACTTTACTGGTGTTAAAACTACTTACATCTATTGTTGTGGCTTGACTACCAGAAAACATTTGTGCCATATTAGTTACATTGCTTGTATCAAAACTACTTAAATCTAGGGTTGTGGCTTTACTATTATTAAACATATATCTCATAGTAGTAACATTGCGAGTATTAAAATTGCTTAAGTCTAATGTTATTGCTTTACTATCATTAAACATATGTTCCATATTAGTTACTTTACTGGTGTTAAAACTGCTTAAATCCAATGTTGTGGCTTGACTATAATCAAACATGCCTCTCATATCTGTTACATTGCTTGTATCAAAACTACTTAAATCTAGGGTTGTGGCTTCACTATAAAAAAACATATAGTTCATATCTGTAACATTACTAGTATTAAAACTGCTTAAGTTAATATTCTTGGCTCTATTAAAATAAAATAATTCACTCATATCTGTGACATTATTTGTATTAAAACTACTCAAATCAAGACTAGTTAAATTTGTCCCAGCTAACATGCCATGCATATTTTTAACTTTACTAGTATCAATTGAATCATTAAAGTTTAAACTTGTTAATGATGTTCTAATTAAGTAATTAATATTGCAGCTTCCCCATATGTTAAATGAAAATAATTCTGATGAATCTTCTGGAAAAGCAATTAAACCATTACCAACTATTGATAAATCATATAAAGAATTGTTTTCACTATTTTGTTTAATATACATGATAACTGATTCATTTTGTTCTTCTGATACATCATAACTATCAGCTTCATTTATTGTTCTTCCATCACTATAAAATGAAATTGATTTTACTAAACTTCTATCAGTCATTCCAGATACTTCATAAAATCTATTTTTAAGTGTACCAGCAATTTGTAAAACTTCACTAGAACAAGACTCTTCAGTTATTTTATCTGTAGTTAGTTCACTTAAATTACCAAAGCTTCCACTTATACAATATGTTCCATCACTTACTTGAAAATGCTTTATATTACCTTTATCATCAAGACTAATATTATATGTAAGATTATTTGATTCCATATCTAATTTATTTTTATTATTAGATACTTTAGTAATCTTATTACCTCTCATATTTTCAGTAATATATTTTTTAGTCACTTCTTTATAAATATTCTTTGCTTCTGTTAAAAATATATCCTTTTTTGCTTGATTAAACTTATTTAATACATTTGGTAATGCTATTATAACTAATAACGCAAGTATCGCTATTACTGCGAGTAACTCTACTAATGTAAATCCTTTTTTATTCATAACTTCCACCTCTATTATTTATAATAGCATATTTACCCCCCCCCCGACAAGCGAAAAAGTGTTTGTTTAAATAAAAAATTCAAAAAGCACCTTTTTATGGTGCTTTGTTAACATTATCATTCGTTAATTTTTATTACTTTTTATATATCTATATTCTTCACCTACCTTATGATTTAATTATATTCAATGTATGTGAGAGAATTGTGATAACTATATAAAATGTATGTCATTTTACATTAATATTGTATTCCCCAAACAACTTCATGTTTTGCTTGTTTTCCACAAACAACACATTTTTCATCTGTGTAATCTTTTGTTTCAACTATACATCTTGATTTTGTACCTTTTATTTCTTTCATTTTAAGTTCGCATTCAGTACTGCCACACCAATGAGCATGTACAAAACCTGGTTGTTTGTTCATAATATTTTCTACATCTTTTAATGTTTTTGCTGTATATGTTTTTTCTTTAGTATTTTCTAGTGCTTTATTATATAGATTATCTTGAATATTTTTTAAAAGTTCTATTGTTTTTTCTGTTACTTCTTCTATCTTTACATTTATTTTTTCATTTGTATCTCTTCTTACTAATGTTACTTCATTATTCACAAGGTCTCTTGGTCCAATTTCTATTCTTACTGGTATACCATTTACTTCTGCTTCTGCAAATTTAAATCCTGCTGATTTATCAGTATCATCTATATATGATGTTATACTTTTTTCTTTTAGTTCATTATTGATTTTATTTGATATTTCTAGTACATTTTCTTCCATTTTTATTGGTACAATGCATACTTGTCTAGGAGCAATTTTAGGTGGTAGTATAAGTCCTTTATCATCTCCGTGAACCATTATTAATGCTCCAATCATTCTTGTTGTTGATCCCCATGATGTTTGATAACAATAATCAAATGTATTATCTTTTGTTACGAATTTTACATCATATGCTTTAGCAAATTTTTGTCCAAAATAGTGACTTGTTGCTGACTGTAAACAGATTCCATTTTGCATTAAAGCTTCTATTGTTAATGTATATTCTGCTCCTGCAAACTTTTCTTTTTCTGTCTTTTTACCAGCCAAAACTGGAATTGCTAAATATTCTTCAAAAAATTTTTTATATACATTTAACATTCTAAATGTTTCTTCTTCTGCATCTTCTGCTGTTGCATGAACTGTATGCCCTTCTTGCCACAAAAATTCACGGCTTCTTAAAAAAGGTCTTGTTTCTTTTTCCCATCTTATTACATTACACCATTGGTTATATAATTTTGGTAAGTCTTTATATGTTTTTACTATATTCTTGTAGTAATCGCAAAATAATGATTCACTTGTAGGTCTAAATGCTAATCTACTCTCTAATTTATTACTTCCACCTTCTGTTATCCATGCTACTTCTGGAGCAAAGCCTTCAACAAGTTCTCCTTCTTTTTTTAATAAACTTTCTGGTATCATTACTGGTAAGTAAACATTTTGATGTCCTAGTTCTTTAAACATTCCATCTAGCACTGATTGCATTTTTTCCCATATAGCATACCCATTTGGTTCAAATATAATAAATCCTTTAACATTTGAATAATTTGCTAAGCGAGCTGCTTTAACTACATCTGTATACCAAGATGCAAAATCTTCGCTTCTTGATGTTATTTTTTCATTTTTCATAAAATCCTCCTTTTTATAAATCAAAAAGGATGGTACATAAGGAGTCATAAATGACGGTACCATCCTTTAATTATCTTAATTATTTTTAACGGAATTATCCGAGATATGATTAGTATCCTTTTTAAGAAGATAGGAATTAATAAATATTATTTTCTAGTTTCCACTATCCTAGATTCACTGTAATAAGGAATTTATTAATATTTCTTCAAGATTTAAATAAATTTTAGCATGATTAAGTCTGATTGTCAATTCTATTTTTTTGTTCATAAAAAGAAAAAGACACTATTTTTTAGTGCTTATCTTACTTTTCTTTTCTTCTTCAAGTTTCTTTTCAATTTCTTTAACTACTTTAAGAGCTTGTTTTCTTACTTCATCAGCAGCTTTTTCTACTACTGGAGTACTTTTTTCAATCGCATATTTATATAACTCTTCTGCTTTTGCCTTAATGATATTTGCTTGTTTTAATGCAATATCTTTTGCTTTTTCTTTATCTAAATCAGCAAGTTCAGCTTGTAATTCTTCTGCCTTAAATAATAATTCATCTTTTACTTCGTCTACATCAATTTCTTTTAATTTTTTTAGTAATTCATCTAGTTTTTTCTTTAATACTTTTCTAGTATTTTCTCCTTTATCTGGAGCAAGTAAAATTCCGATACCTGCACCTAATGCTAAACCTCCAAGAAATTTTCCAAATCCACTTTTTTTATTATTATTACTCATCAATTTCATCCTCCTCATCATCAGATTTTTTAAATCTAATTATTTTTTTTAATTTGTTTGTTACAAAGTTTACTACTGTATCACTAAGCATTGATACCTTATCTGTGGTATAGTCTATTATATTAAACACCTTATCAAGAGTTTTAACTTTCTTAGTAATATCTTCTAATAGTTCATCTATTTTACTCATTGTAAATATTAATTTAATACCAATAATTATTCCTACAACTAATAATACAATTAGTAATAAATAAATTACTACAGGTAGTGCTTCATTTAGTGCTTCCATTATTAATCCTCCTTATCATCATACATTGAATCTATTAGGTTAAATAAGTCATGCTCTAATGTACTATCTGTCATAGTCTTGTCAGTAGATAATTCAGCTGTATCATCAAAGTTTTCTAATTTAACTCTATCTTCAAGCTCTCCTACTGAAATATTACTACTAATATTTGTTTCAGGAGAGGATTCAATCTTGCTAATTAAATCTTCTATTTTATTTGATCTTTCTTCTAATTTATTAACATCATTATCTATCTTTTGTACTTCCTCTTTTATATCATTTGGAGTTAATTTATTCATTTTGTTTAGTGTATCTTCTAACTCATCTTCAAGAGTACCATATGCTTTTCTTCTAACAGTATCATAGGTAGCAGCACTTGTACTAAGTGGTGTTTCTTTTATTTCTACTTTTTTAGGAGTTATTTCTTCCTTTTTATAATCTTTATCTAAGATACCATATATTGGAGAAATAACTGGGCTTGGTTTAAATACTTTTGGTTGTTCAACTACAACTGGTTCTTTTGTTTCCATCTTAGTAGTTCTTCTATCTCTTTCTCTATCGAGAACATTTCTCCTAGGTGGTAATTCTTCTTCGTCATCATCATCAAATTGAGTAAAATTAAATGTTCT
Organism: uncultured Clostridium sp.; assembly: GCA_964649575.1. Lineage (GTDB taxonomy): Bacteria > Bacillota_I > Bacilli_A > RF39 > UBA660 > CAG-1000. The sequence continues at coordinate 4,654 of CAZYRI010000013.1, forward strand.
TTCACTTCTAAATAAATCTCTTTCACTACTAAAAGATGATTCAGATTTAGTTTCTTCTTTTACTTCTGGTTCTCTTTTTTCTTCTTGTCTAACTACTTTTATTTCCTCAACCCTTGGTTTTTCAACAACTTCTTTTTTTGACTGCTTATTTATTTCAATATCTACACTTGGTTCCTCAATTACTTCTTCATCATAAAATATGTCTTTTAGCTTACTAAAAACACCCATATTTTTTACACTCTCCTATTCCTCTTCTATATATTCTAAAATATTTTTAGAACTGTCTTTTTCTTTTGGTTCAGGTATTTTATAAACAGTTTCAGCACTATCAATATCATTATTTCCAATATTTTTTTCAATTACTAAATCATTATATTGTATAGAGTTTAATATAACTATTCCTCTTGATATTGCATATCTTAGGTTACTACCCTTTACCTCTACCTCTATTATAGCATAATTATAACACAACTCAACAAAAAAATTATCATTATTTTCTGTTATTTTTAAATAACCACTTTTATCTTTATATTCAAATTCATAATACTTATAATCATTTATATCATGTGTTGATTGCATTCTGTTTTTGTAATAATATCCAACTATATCAATATTTAAATAATATCTTATATTATCATCACTTAATAATTCTTGATTATAACCATTATCTTTTGAAACTATAAAACCTGTTGGTAAATAATATTTATATCCTTTATTGTTTATGTTTGTAACTGTTTTAGTTTCATTAATTGATATGTTTATTATATCTTCATATGTTAAATTATTTAAATAATATGTTTGATTTGTACAAGCTGTTAGTAATAATGCACATGTTATTGTAACAATCTTTTTATACATTTTTATTTCTCCTACTTTAAGATTATAGCAAATTATTTATTCTTTAACAACACTTATATAATTTATGTTTTTTCCTATATTCATAAACTTATCTTCATATTCTGTTGTTATATTGCTTATATGATTTGTATCTTTTTCTATTACTTTATATCCATATTCAATCAATGATTCACATGAATAAAGAAATAAATTATCATTATCAGTTTTCATTTCTATTCTTTTTTTATCTTTGAATATTAAATCATATTTTTGTAAGAATCTTTCTGATGTTAATCTTCTTTTTATATGTCTTTTCTTAGGCCATGGATCTGAAAAATTTAGATATATTTTATATATTTCTTTATCAAATATGTTTTCTATTTCAGCTGCATCATAACATATAAGTCTTAGATTACTTATTTCTAATTCTTCTAGTTTTTTTACAGCAGAAACAAGTGGGCTATCATATTTTTCTATTCCTATGTAATTTATATTTGGATTTTGCTTTGCTTTTTCTATTATGAATTTTCCTTTTCCTGTACCTATTTCTATTTCTATATTATTAGCATTATTAAATAATTTATTCCATTTACCTTTATATTCTTCTGGATTAGTAATTATATAATTACTTTTATTTATTATTTTATCTGCATCTTTTATGTGTTTAAGTCTCATAATGTTTCCTTTCTTTATGAATATATTATAATACAAAATAGGCTCAAAAACAAATAATCAACATATATTATACTAGGTGATGTTATGAATAATAGAGATATGTTCTATCAAAATCTAAACCAAGGTTATCAAGCACCTGGTATGATATATCCACCTAGTGGTTATAATTTAAATCAAGAATATCAAGCATATGGACCAAATGTTATTCCACCAAGCTATAATAATCAGATGAATAATGGTAATAATATAAATAATGATTTAGAAGATAGAATTAGTAGATTAGAAAGACAAATTAAAACATTAGATTCAAGAATTCAAAAACTAGAATCTGTATCTAATGAAATTAATGATAATATTTATATGATATAGTAATTTTATGAATTAAAAAGACACTTTTTTAAAAGTGTCTCTTTATCTTTTTATTATGATAATATTACTGATGCAAATGTAAGTATTACCATTGATGATAGGCCAATAAGAACTAATAACTTCATAGCCCATTTTAACCATGTAGTATAGTTAACTTTAGCAAGTGCTAAACCACCCATAATTGCACCACATGTTGGAGTAAATAAGTTAACAAGTCCATTTGCAGCAACAAATGTCATAATTGTTGTTTCAACACTATAACCAAGTTGATGTGCAAGTGGAGCCATAATTGGTGTAGATATTGTTGCTAAACCTGAACTAGATGGTACAAGTACTGATAATAATACATGTAGAATATAGTTACATGGTGTAAATAATGCTACTGGTGTTCCCTTTAATGCATCTGCAACATTATAAATAATATAATTATCTAACATTGTTGTTTCCATTAATACTTTAACACCACGAGCTACTGCAACGATAAGTACAACAGATAAGATATCTCTTGCTCCTGCAATGAATTCATCTATAATTTGATTTGTTGTAAATTTATTGATATAACCAATTATGATACCAACAATTAAGAACCATCCAGCAGCTTCATAGAACCACCAATTACCAAGAGCTGATCCTGTTAACCATCCAGTCCATGAATCAAAGAATGTAATGTTAAATTCGCCCCAAGGAATGAATCCAACAATCATTACAAGGAATGTAATACCAAAAATCCATAATGTGGTTTTTTGCATTCCTGTAAGTACAACTTCTTTTTCTGAATCTTTCTCATTGAATTTTTGCATTTTCTTTTGTTCTTGTAATGATAAGAAAGTTGAACCTTTATCATCTTTAACTTTTCTTGCATATTTCATTACATAGAAAATTGAAATTCCAAGTGATACTAACCATAATACTGTACCAAGTGCAATTAAAATTCCTTGATTAGCAGTTAATCCATCTGGAAGTGCAGCTACTGCAGCTCCTGTTGCGAATGGGTTAATAGTTGACCCTAAAACACCACATCCAGCACCTAATAATACTGTTGCTGATGCAACTATTGTATCCATACCAGCAGCTACCATAGTAAATGCTAGAAGTGCATAGAAACCAACTGTTTCTTCCATCATTCCATAAGTTGTTCCACCTATTGAGAAGATAATCATTAGTATTGGAATTAACACTAATTCGTTTCCTTTTAATTTTTTAACTAAGACCTTAATACCATTTTCCAATGCCCCTGTTTTTGCGACGATTTGTAAAAATCCTCCTAGAACTAGAATGAATACACAAACATCAACAGCATTTTCAAAACCTCTCATTGGAGCAAGTAGTACATCAGATAATTTTGCAGCAACTACTCCTGAACCATTAATTATGTTACCTTCAATATCAAATTGTGCACCAGGTAATATTAATGTCACTAAGGCTACTATAATAGTAAGTAAAATGATGATAGTGAATGCGGACATTCTCTCTCTTTTTTTCTTTGTTTTAGCCATCTTTTTGCCTCCTTTTTGACTATTTGTTATTATTGTACCTGTTTCATTTAGAAGTGCTTCTCTTGCACATTCAAGAGAAGTAATAATACCTTTTCCTTCTTTGTTAAATTCACAAAAATCTATACAAGATTCAACTTTTGGAAGCATGCTTCCTTTTGCAAATTCACCAGCTTTGATATATTTTTTTGCATCACTTACATCTAAGTCTCGTAAACTTACTTGATCAATTGTATTATATTTAAGTGAAACTGTTTCTACTGTAGTTAATATGAGTAAAACATCAGCATTTAATTCTCTTGCTAGTAAACTACTAGATCTATCTTTATCAATTACTGCTGCTACCCCTACATAAGTATCTTTTTCTCGCACTACTGGGATTCCACCACCACCAGATGCTATAACAATATTACCTTGACTTAACAGGTCTTTAATTAAATCAAGTTCTATTATTTCAATAGGTTTAGGAGAAGGTACAACTCTCCTATAACCTCTTCCAGAATCTTCAACGAATGTATAACCTTTTTCCTTCTCTATTTTTTTAGCTTCGGATTTAGTGTAAAACATTCCTACTGGTTTTTCTGGTTTATTAAAAGCAGGATCTTTTTTATCAACAAGAACTTGTGTCACTACTGATGCACAATTTCTATTGATATTTCTTGCTTTCAACTCACATTGAATTGCTTGTTGTAAATGATAACCTATATATCCTTGACTCATTGCTCCACATTCTGGAAATGGTATTTCAGGAGTACCACTTTCACTTTCATGTGAAGTTTCAAAAGCTAGATTTATCATTCCAACTTGAGGTCCATTACCATGACTTACTACTACATTATATCCTTCACTTACTAAATCAACTATTGACTTAGCAGTATTTTTAACTAATTTTAATTGTTCTTCTGGTGTATTACCAAGAGCATTTCCGCCAAGTGCTACTACAATTGTTTTCATATTTTATCGCTTCTTTGTAGTGGCATTGACATACATCTAGGTCCACCTCTTCCTCTTGATAATTCTGCACTATGCATTTCTAATACTTTAATTCCATTATCTCTTAGTAATTCATTTGTAATATTGTTTCTGTCATAAACAATTACTACTCCTGGAGCTATACATAATGTATTACTTCCATCATTCCATTGTTCTCTTTCAGCACCTATTTTATCTCCTCCAGCACAAGGAATTAAAGTTATTTTTCTTTCTAAGTATTCTTCTAATATTTTTTCAAGTGAAGCATTCTTTTCTTTTACATTAAGACCACCTTCACCATCACTAGTTATTTCATAAACTCTAAGTGTTCCCATTATACCTGGATGATATGTAAATTTATCTTTATCTATTTGAGTAAATACTGTATCTAAATGCATAAATGCACGACATACTGGTATATCAAATGCAAGTATTGTATTTATTTTAGCATCTTTATCTTCAAATATTTTGTGAGCTAGTTCTTCTATTGCATCAGCACTTGTTCTTTGAGAAATACCTACTGCTAAAATATGTTCATTTAAGTTAAGAACATCTCCACCTTCAATATGATAAGCACTATATCTATCAAAATATTTATCAACAAGTCCTTTATACTCTGGATGATATTCAAATATATATTCTGCATAAATAGTCTCTCTGTTTCTAGTTACAGAATACATTCTATTTAATGAAACTCCATTTCCAATTGAAGCAAATGGGTCTCTTGTGAAATATAAGTTTGGCATTGGATCTACTACAAATGCAGTATCATCTTCAATAAAGTCTACTAAACTTTTTCCTTTTTTAGCTTTTGATTTAATTACTTCGTTATTAACAATACCTTCCATTGTTTTTAAAACTAATAATCTATTATTTTCAATAGAACTTAAATATTCATAAACTAAACTACGATATTTAGGTGTTCTAATTCCAGCCTCATAAATAAATTGAGTAATAAACCTCTCTCTTATTTCAGGATTAGTATCTAATACCTCAGTCATTAAGTCTTCTAAATATACAACTTCTACTCCATTATCTCTTAAAATTCTTACGAATTCATCATGCTCTTCTTGAGCTACTGGTAAATATGGAATATCATCAAATAAAAGTCTTTCTAGGCTATCAGGTGTAAGATTTAATAATTCACGGCCTGGTCTATGTACAAGAACTTTTTTTAATATTCCTATTTCACTTTTAACATTTATTGGGTTCAATTTTGACCCTCCTTTCTATCCTAAATAGATTATAACAAATCTATATTTTTTTGTAAATAATAGAAAGAAAAAGCTGAGAATTATTTGCAATCTAATACTGGATTTAATCTAGTTATTAGTTTTTCTTCTTCTTTTCCTTCTACAATATATTGTATTTTAGTAGTATCAATATCACATTTAATATAATCATTAAATGCTGATATATCAAAACCATTAACTTCATTCATTTCTCTAAGAGAAGTTTCGTATGTTTTAATTTCTAAATTAATATTTTGCCATTCTTCTGTTTCATATATTAATTTTCCATAGTTGAGTAATATATTTTCAGCTTCAGTTAATTTTTCTTCTTTATTAACTACTCTTTTAGTTGTTATTATTTCTTCTGTTGTTTCTTTTTTTGTTGAACAGCTAGTTATCAATAATACTGTTATTAGTATTAATAAAATTTTTTTCATATTTACTCACATACTATAACTGGATTAAATGAATATTCTGTTTTGGTTGATGTTGAACTTTTAACGACAAATTCAATTTTTGTTTTTTCTAAATCACATTGTTTTCCAGTTTCAGGATTAATAAACATTGAAATATCATATTTATTTATTTCTTTCATTTCTTTTAAACTCATATGATATGTCATTACTTGTATATTTCCTTTAGTCCAAGTATCATTTTCATAAATTAATTTTCCATATTCAACTAATTTGGATTTCATTTCATCATATTTTAAATTAATCTCCTCTTGTGTGAGATTCTTTTTAACTGGAGTTGTATCTTTTTCTCCATCATTATTTATTTTTTCATTGCATCCTGTTATTAATAAGATGCATACCAGTGAAATTAATAATCCTTTTTTCATTTTAACTTGCCTCCTTAAATTCTATTACTATGTATCCGTTTCCGTTTCTATTTCCTGATACATTGCTTAATATAGTTTGTGTTGCTGATGCACTATTTTTACCACCTTGGCCTGGTTTTCCATTTGTAGTACATGTTTCGCAATTGCATTCGTATGTATCAGCATAGGTTTTGCAGCCTCCGCCACATGTTTTACAATTACATTCATATGTTGCAGCATAGGTTTTACAGCCTCCGCCACATGTTGAGCAGTTACAATCATATGTTGGATAATATGCTGTGCAGCCTCCGCCACATGTTGAACAGTTGCATTCATATGTTGCGGCATAGGTTTTACAGCCTCCGCCACATGTTTGACAATTGCAACTATATGTATTGTACTTACTACAAGTACAACCACAACAGTTGGAACCTAAACCTCCACAATAACAGTTAGCATTTCCTTGTGAACTATATGTTGTACATTTATATGACTGACATGTAGTTCCAGTACAGGTTTTACAATTACAACTATAAGTTGAATTATATTCAGTACATTGTCCTCCACAAGTGGAACAATTACATTTATATGTTGCGGCATAAGTTTTACAACCACCACCACATGTTGAACATCTACAATCATATGTAGAGTAATATGAAGTACAATTTCCACCACATGTTTGACAATTACAACTATAAGTTGGATTGTATTCTGTACATTGTCCTCCACAAGTTTCGCAATTGCACTTATAATTATAATTTATACTGTTGGTTCCTCCGCCACCGTTTGTTCCATCAAGGCCTGCACCTGCTCCAACACTTGTGCCTCCTTCTCCTGTTCCAGTTCCACCAGGCCCACCAGCAGTTTTATCTGGAGCCATAGCTCCACCACCAGCGGCAATTATAATTTTTGTTCCGTTATGCTCTATTGTTGATGCCCCACCACCTGAGGTGTAGGTTGTATTATTAAAGCCTCCGCCACCATTATATCCATTTTGACCACCAACATTAATTTTTAATTTTTCGCCTTTATTTAATTCAATCTCTGTTTTAATGAAACCACCTTTACCCCCGTTTTCTCCTCCACCTTGAGCACCATAAGCACTTATAACGTAGGTTCCATCGGCAGGTACCGTATATTCTTCTTCTTTACCTGTAAAATTATACTCTTTCTTTGTTATTTCAAAGAATAATTCACATGTTATATTCCCTTTTATTTCATTAAAAGTTAAAATATCATTTTCATAAGCAAATATACTATTACAATTACTTTTAACAAGTCCATAACCTGAAATAGGTTCTATTGGTATTGATTTTTCAGTTAAAGCATCTACACTATATGTTTCACTTTCTTTACCATTTACTGTTCCATTGTTTACTTTTACTAGTATGTTGTATACTTTCTTAGTATATTTTATTTCACAAGATAAATCACTTCTTATATTTCTTAACTGTAATTTTCCATTTTTATTTATTATTGTTACCCCATTATTACATGTAATATCATTATCACTTTTTAATTCGTAATGTTCATCTGCAGTAATTGTATATTCACTTTCAAAATCATTAATAGTTTCTTCAATTTTAGCACTACCGTTAACTTTTCCATTATATGCTTTTACAGTAATTTTGAATTCTGGTTTTACGAATGTCCAAGGTTCTTCATGTGTACCAGAACCAACTACTAATGTTTGAGGTAAAACATATTGTGTTGATTTCATTTCTTGCTCACTGTGTTTTGAAACTAATTCACTAATATTATTGGTTCTTAAATTTACTACATGAATCATGTTATTTTCTTCAGTGCTAGTCCAATACTTAGAACCATTGAATAAATATGTTTGATTGTTTTTATCAAGTGTTATCATTAACTCATATATACTAATAAATCCAGATTTTTTAAAGTTATCACTATTTGATAGTCCTTTTTCGTCATAAATGTATGGTAATGTTTCTTCTTGTTCAATAAATAATCTGTAATCTTTAAACTTAGTTATATATGAATTTATTTTATTTAATGAAGTGGTATAGTTGTTTCTAATCGTTGCATTAACACTAACTATTGATAAGAACATACATATAATTATTGTTACTACCTTTTTCATTTCTTACCCTCTCTTATTTTGTTTCTAATACTTTTTCTATTGTTTTTAATACATTTTCTATTTTTATATCATTACTCCTTTCTTCACTTCTAAGTTTCATCTCAACAAATCCTTCTTCAAGTTTCTTTCCTACTGTTATTCTTATTGGTATTCCGAATAAATCCATGTCATTAAATTTTATACCTACTGTTTCTTTTCTATCATCTAATATTGTTTCTATTCCATTTTGAGTTAATCTTTCATATAACATCTTAGAATATTTATAACTTTCATTATCATTAATATTAATAACAACTATTGCTACTTTGTATGGAGAAACAAGCATAGGCCATATAATACCTTTTTCATCATGATTTTTTTCTACTATTGCTGATATTAATCTATCTATTCCAATTCCATAAGATCCCATATGTACATAATTAAATGTATTTGTTTCATCTAAATATTTTAAATCATATACTTTACTATAATTTGTTTCTAATTTAAATATATGTCCTACTTCTATACCATTTATTATTTCACATTTATTTCCGCATTTTGGGCAAAATGAGTTTTCATTAAACATTTTTAAATCAGCAAATCTATCTATTTTAAAATCTACTTTAGGATTAACATTTTTATAATGATAATCTTTTATATTAGCACCACAAATAACATTATGCATATTTTTTACTTCCATATCTGCGATTATTGTCATTGTTGATTTTATAGGTCCGATAAAACCTACTTCTGTTCCTATTCTTTCAAGTTCATAAGAAGATGGTATCTCTATATTTTTTGTTTTTAATATTGTTTCTAATTTATTTATATTTAATTCATCATTGCCTTTTAAAAGTATCATTATATATTTTGAATCTGCTTTTACTATTAATGATTTTAATATTTTATCATCATCTACATTAAAAAATTTTTTTAATTCTTTTACTGTTTTAACATTTGGTGTATGAACTTTTCTTATCATTTTTATATCAAAGTTATTTTCTTTATTTGTTTTTGTTAAACAGGCTGCTTCTTCAATATTTGAACTATATGAACAACTTGTACATTTAACTATTTTATTATCACCAAAGTCGCATTCAACTTGAAATTCTTCACTAGTTGTTCCTTTCATACTTTCTGGGTCACTTTTAACGGTTATTGTATCTAAATTACACCTTTTAAATATATTTTTAAATGTTTGATACATTTTGTCATAACTTACATCAAGACCACTCATATCTGCATCAAAACTGTATGCATCTGCCATTAAAAATTCTTTTTTTCTTATAAGACCATATTCAGGATGAAATTCATCTCTAAATTTGTTACTCATTTGAAATAAAGTAAAATGTAGGTCTTTATAACTTTGTATTTTATTTCGCACTAGATATGCAAATAATTCTTCATGTGTTGGACATAATGCATATTCTTTATTATTTCTATCTGTTAATGTAAACATTTCTTTATCAAATATTATATTTCTACCACTGTTCTCAAAATACGAATAATCTACTAAAGATGGCATTAGAACTTCTTCTGCATTAATTTTATTCATTTCATTTCTTATTATTTTTTTAATATTATTTACTACTTTTAATCCCAATGGTAAATAACTATAAACACCATTTTCATTTTTAAATACCATACCACTTTTTATCAATAGTTTTGCTGATATAGTATTTTCATCTTTAGGGAATTCTTTTCTTGTTATAAAAAAACTATTAGACATTCTCATAAGTATTTCTCCTCATTATATTATGCTATACCTTCATCTGCTATATAGGATATTATTTTTCTAGTCATTGCATCATTAGTATCATATCTTACACATACTAGAGTGTTATTCATACTTTTTTTATCAAGAGGATTTTTAAGTTCAGTTTTACTTTTAGAATCTCCTGCGATATAACCTTGATTTATTAATTCCTTTACTAATACACATGCACAATCTTCATCACAATATTTGTTTTGATCATTTTCATTATATATATTATTTACATATTGGGGTATTCTAATTAAATTGTCTCTTCCCCAAGCTTTACTTGAAGATAAAATTTGTTCTATTTTAGTATCATATAATTGTTGTAATATTTTAGTTCTTATTGTATTTATTGCTGGAATTAACATTACTGCAAGTAACAACATTATTGATATTGAAACCATTAATTCTACTAATGTAAATCCCTTTTTATTCATATTTAATTACCTCTATTTTCTATTAAAGTATAGCAAATTTTTTATTTAAAGACAACATTTATATTGAAATATATTTTTTGGTATTATATAATAATATTTAGAATAGAGAGGGAATTATGAGGGAATTTGATTTTGAAAAAATGCCTATTGTTGAGATAGCTAATGAAATCATAATGGATGCTGTTAGAAGAAATGTTAGTGATATTCATATGGATCCAACAAAAGATGCTATTAGAATTCGTATACGTATTGATGGTATTTTATCAGATTATTCTCTTATTCCTGGTCAATATAAAAGAAATTTAATATCGCGTATAAAAATGATGGCACAAATGAATATTATGGAAACAAGGCTTCCACAAGATGGTGCTATTAAAACTAAGATTGGGGATAAGATGCTTGATCTTCGTGTCTCTTCTCTTCCAACTAATAATGGTGAAAAGGTCGTTATTCGTGTTCTTGATTATTCAAAAAGTTTACAAGGACTTGAAACATTAGGTTTTTCAGAGGATAGTTTAAATAAAATTAATAAGATGATTAGTGTGCCAAATGGTATTATACTTGTAACTGGTGCTACTGGTTCAGGTAAATCAACTACTGTTTACTCTATTCTTCAAAAAATGAATACAGAAGATGTAAATATTATAACAGTTGAAGACCCAATAGAAATGGATATAGCTGGTATTAATCAGGTACAAGCTCAAAGTGAAATTGGTCTTACATTTGCTAATGTTTTAAGAAGTATTTTAAGACAAGACCCTGATGTTATAATGATTGGAGAAATTCGTGATGATGAAACTGCTAGAATTGCTGTTAGAGCTTCAATTACTGGACATAAAGTTTTATCTACAATACATACCAATAACTCATTAAATACTATTGAAAGACTTACAGATATGGATGTTGAAAGATATTTGCTTGGTTCTGCTCTTACTGGTATAATTTCTCAAAAGTTAGCAAGAAAGTTATGTCCTAATTGTAAAATTCTTAGAAATACTTCTCCATACGAAAAAGATGTATTTAAGAGAGTATTACATAAAGATGTTGATCAAATGTATGATGCTAATCCTGATGGCTGTGAGCATTGTTTTAGAGGTTTTACTTCCAGAATTGCTATACTAGAAGTACTTCTTATAAATGATGAAATTAGAGATGCTATCACAAATAACATGCATAAAGATGAACTTAGAAAGTTAGTATATAAAAGTGATGTTATTACCCTACTTCAAGATGGGCTTACAAAAGTTGTTGAAGGTGAAACATCATTTTCAGAAATACTTAAGGTTGTTGATCTTGATAATGATTTATCTAATTATGAAGATGATAATTTAGAAACAGGTATAAAAGATATAGAAAATCAAGAAGATGCACATAATCAATATATAAAACAAAATGATATACAAGAAATATATGATTTTAATTCTGATGATGGTTATGTATCACTTGAACCTGTTACTACAAATAATGATGAAATAATTGATTATTCATCACTTATCCCAACAGATATAGAAAATCATAATAATGAAATACCTCATGATACAGTTAAACCTGGTGAGATTGAATATTTTAATTTTTAGGAACTTTAAATAAGTTTCTTTTTTTTGAATATAATTTTATAGGTGAAATTATGTTTCAAAATAAACAAAATACTAGAATTAAATATATGTTCTTAATATGTGGTTTAATATTTTTATTTGTTATTATTAAAGTGTTTTATATACAAGTTATTGAATATAAGAAACTAAATACTCTTGCCAATGAACTATGGAGTCGAGACCTAACTGTTCAAGCTGATAGAGGGAAAATACTCGATAGAAATGGTAAGGTAATAGTTGATAATGTCACTACTGTTGGGTTATATTTAGTGCCAAATCAAATTAACAATAAAGAAGAAGTAAGTAAAACATTAGCTACAATATTAGATGTTAGTTATGAAGAAATGTATAAACATGTAAGTAAGAAAACATCTATTGAAAGAGTACATCCTGAGGGTAGAAATATCAGTTATGAAAAAGCTGATTTAATTAGTTCTTATAATTATGAAGGTGTTTATCTTTTGAAAGAAAGTAAAAGAGATTATAAATATGGTAGTATATTATCTCATGTTATTGGTTATACTGGAATTGATAATCAAGGACTTAGTGGTATTGAACTTAAGTATGATAAAATACTTACTGGTAAAAATGGAAATATTAAGTATTATAGTGATGGTAAAGGAAAGAGACTAGCTTTACCTGAAACTTATGTTTCCCCTACCTCTGGTACTGATATTAAACTTACAATTGATTTAGATATTCAATTGTCACTTGAAAATGAACTTTTATCCGCTTATAAGAAATATGATGCTGAGGGAGCTATTGGTATTGTTATGAATCCAAAATCTGGTGAAGTTCTTGCAATAAGTAGCATTCCTTCTTTTGAACCTGCTAATTATAAGAATTATAGTACTGAAATTATTAATAGAAATTTAGCTATATGGTCTAACTTTGAACCTGGTAGTACTTTTAAAATTGTAACTTTAGCAGCAGCAATAAATGAAGGAAAAGTTGATATATTTAAAGAACATTATTATGATAGTGGTAGTGTTAAAGTCGCTAACTCTACTCTTCACTGTTGGAAAAGAAAAGGACATGGAGATCAAACATTTATACAAGTTGTTGAAAACTCATGTAACCCTGGGTTTGTTAATTTAGGACAAAGGCTTGGAAAAGAAACTTTATTTAAATATATTACCGAGTTAGGTTTTGGTAAAAAAACTGGTATAGATTTAAATGGTGAAGCTACTGGTATATTATTTAATTTAGATAAAGTCGGTCCAGTTGAACTTGCGACTACTGCATTTGGTCAAGGAATTAGTGTTACAGCTTTGCAACAAGTTACTGCTGTTAGTGCCATTGTAAATGGTGGTACTCTTTATACTCCGTATATTGTTTCTTCTGTTGGTGATGAACAAAAAAGCCCTATTATAAAAAAAGAAAATATTGTAACAAAAGATACAAGTGATGTTGTTAGATATGCTCTTGAAAGTGTTGTAGCTAATGGAAGTGGTAGAAATGCTTACATTGAAAACTATAGAATTGGAGGTAAAACTGGTACAGCACAAAAAGTTGGCAGTGATGGAAAATACATGCAAGGAAACTATGTACTTTCTTTCATAGGTTTTATGCCTGCTGATGATCCAGAGTTTGTTATATATATTGCAATAGATCATGCAAAAGGTGTTACTCAATATGGTGGTGTTGTAAGTGCCCCAATTGCTAGAAATGTGTTTAAAGATATAATATCAATTTATGATATAAAAGAAGACTCAGAAGGTATTCCAAAATCATATAGATGGGATGATGTAGTCTATAAAATGATACCTGATGTTATTGGAAAAAATAAAAAAGAAGCAAAGAAATTGCTTCAAGGATTTAAAGTAGAATTTACTGGTGATGGAGATAATGTAATTGATACTAGTCCTAGTGTTAACACAAGAGTTAAAGAAGGTTCAACTATAAAAGTACTTTTAAATTAAAAAAGTTAGAAACTATCCTATTTAATTTTGCTAATAGGATATTTAGTTGTAATTTCATGTACTTCCCTTTTACATTTAAGAAGTACTTTTTTATTATCATGATTTCTAAGTGCTTTAATGATTATATCAGTAATCTTTATAAAATCTTCAGTATTTAAACCTCTTGTTGTCATTGCTGCGGTTCCAAGTCTTAATCCACTTGTTATTCCAGGTTTCTCTGTATCAAATGGAATTGAATTTTTATTAACTGTTATATTTATTTTATCAAGTATTTCTTCTGCTTCTTTTCCTGTTAATCCAAAACTTGACTTAACATCAATTAGCATTAAATGATTATCAGTTGTATTTGAAATTACTTTGACATTATTTTTCTTAAATTCTTCTGACATTGCTTGTGCATTTTTAATAACATTTTTAGTATATTCTTTAAATTCAGGTTGAAGTGCTTCATAGAAGCATTGTGCTTTAGCTGCGATTACATGCATTAATGGTCCACCTTGTATACCTGGGAATACTACTTTATTTATCTTCTTTATGATGTCCTCATTATTTGTTAAAATCAGTCCACCTCTTGGACCTCTTAATGTCTTATGAGTAGTAGAAGTAACTACATCTGCATAAGGTAGTGGATTCATATGAAGATTAGATGCTACTAAGCCTGCTATATGTGCCATGTCTACCATTAAATATGCTCCACATTTATCAGCTATTTCTCTAAATTTTTTAAAATCTATTTTTCTACTATAAGCACTACACCCTGCTATAATCATTTTTGGCTTTTCTTTTAATGCTATTTTTTCTATCTCATCATAATCCAATGTTTCTGTTTCAGGATCTAATTCATAAGAAACTATTTCATAATCTATTCCACTAAAACTAACTTTACTTCCATGAGTTAAATGACCACCTTGGGCAAGTGACATTCCAAGTACTTTGTCACCGTGATTTAACAATGCTCTATAAACTGCCATATTCGCAGAACTCCCACTATGTGGTTGTACATTAGCATATTTGCTTCCAAATAATTCACATGCAGATTCTATTGCTTTATTTTCTATTTTATCAATATGTTCACAACCTCCATAATATCTTTTACCTGGATACCCTTCAGCATATTTATTTGTTAAAATGCTACCTTGTAATTTTAATATAGCTTTTGATACATAGTTTTCACTAGCAATTAATTCTATATTATTTTGTTGTCTCTTCTTTTCTAAATTTAATTCCTTCTGTAATTCTTTATCCATATTACCTTCACCTCATAACAATTATAGCAAATATTTAATATATATTATATTTTTTTATAAATTTTTTACACTATTATTTTTTTATAAAGTATTACTTAATTAATAAATATGTTATAATCTAGTCTAGGAAGTGACTTTATGAGTAAAATTCTTGAAAATAAATGTAAAGAAGAATTAAAAAGTTTAGATGGTGTTAAAAAAATATTATTACATAGTTGTTGTGCTCCTTGTAGTTCTCATGTAATAACTTATTTAACTTCTTATTTTGATATAACAATTTTATATTATAATCCTAATATTGCTCCAAAAGATGAATATTTAAAAAGAAAGAATGAACAAATTAAATTAATTAATATGCTTAAAAGTCCTAATAAAATTGATTACATAGATTGTGATTATGATAATGATAAATATAATGAACTTGTTAAAGGATATGAAATGTGTCCTGAAAGAGGAGAAAGATGTACTATATGTTTCAATTTAAGATTAGAAGAAACAGCTAAAAAGGCTAAGGAATATAATTATGATTATTTTTGTTCAACATTATCAGTTAGTCCATATAAAAATGCAGAATTAATTAATGTAATTGGAGAACAATTAGAAAAAAAATATAATGTAAAATGGTTACACTCTGATTTTAAAAAGGAAAATGGATATAAACATTCTATTGAATTATCTTATAAATATGGCTTATATAGACAAGATTATTGTGGATGTGTTTATTCTAAGAGAGATGAATTATTAAGAAAAAGTAAGAATCATAAAGACTAGATTTTTACTTTTTTTATCTTAAAATATTATTGTAAATATATTATCTTTTTATAATATTTCTTCATTAAATATAGTATAATAATTTTAGGATGTGATAGTAGTGAAGAAAATTGTTTCAACTTTTATTTTAGTATTAGCAAGTGGTTTTATACTCTACTGTTCATATATATGTGTTAAAAATATAAACACTATTGGAAGTGAAAGTGAGGTTAAAGGGAAAGATATGTCAATTGATGAATATATTTATAAAGAAGATTTATTACATTTAGGATATAATTTAAATGATATTGAAATTATTCAAAATAAAATAAGTAATATGGATGTTAAAGATTACTTTTTAAAAGAAAAATATGATAATATTTCTTCATATATTAATACTTTAAACTTTATACCTAAAAATATAAGTAGATATGTTAACTATTATAATAAAAATCAAAATATGACTTATGATAATATTATTTTAAATGTAAATATGAATTTAGATTACGATTTTTATACTAATGTTAATGTACTTCATAATTATTTAGATATAACTACTCTTGTAAATAAATATAATAAGTTACCTGATAATTATGAAATAGATGATTTAGTTACTTTAGATAATGAATATAGTAAAAAAAGTGAAAAAGTAAGAAAAGTTATTTATAATGATTTAAAGAAAATGTTTGATGATGCTAAAAAAGATAATGTTAATTTAGATGTTATTTCTGGATTTAGAACTAATGAAAAGCAAAATACTTTATTTAATAATTCTATTAAGAAAAATGGGCTTAATCATGCTTTAATTTATTCTGCTAAACCTGGATACTCTGAACATCAATTAGGTTTAGCAATTGATATAAACTCAGTTAATGAAAGTTTTAAAAATACTAATGAATATAAATGGCTTAAGAATAATTCATATAAATATGGATTTATTGAAAGATATCCAGAAGGTAAAGAAAATATAACTGGTTTTGGATATGAGCCTTGGCATTATAGATATCTTGGAGTAAATATTGCATCTAAAATGTTTACTGAAAATATTACTTATGAAGAATATGTTGCTAAATTTTTAAAATAAATTTATAAAATAAAAATATTAGAGATGATGAAATAGTTATTATTAATACTTTAACTATTTCTTTTTTTGTTTCACTCATTTCTTTTGGTTTTTCATTATTTTTTGTATAAGAAACTTTTATAGTTTTATGAACATTAATATTATATATTTTATCTCCTACTTTAATTTTAATTAAGTTATTTGGTTTATTAAAATTCCCATTTCCAGTAATAACTACTGTTGTATCATCATTTACTTCATAATTTATTTTTAAATTATCTTCATCATTTAAAGTAATATCATAATCATAAACATCTTTATTAAAATCAATATTATATCCTTCAATATCTAATGATAATAAACTTGTATCTTTATAATTATTTTTATCATAATTTTTAAATACATTAATAATATAATTCCCATACTTACTTGAATTAATTGTTATTTTTTTATAATCCTCTTCAATAGTATAGAAACCTTCTCCATTTATTATTTCATCTTTTTCATTCTTTATTTTTATGTTAATACTATTATTATCTGTATAATAATTATATACTTTAATATTTGTATCAAAATATGGAATTAATTCTTCATTATTTATTTTGATATTACTAATTGCATTTACTTTAATCAAATAAAATAATAATATAAATATAGTTATCTTTTTCATATTAATATTATTTACTAATTAAAAAAATAAATTCATAAAGAACTTATTTTATTGTTTTAATAATTATTTTTTTATTTTTTCTTTTTCTTTTTTCAATTTTGAAACAATCTTTTAAAGTAGTGCTCATATCTTCTAACTTTTTATTGTAATATATTGTTCCGAGTAATTCCCCTTTTGTAACTTTAGAACCAACTGTTTTATTTAATACTACTCCTACACTATAATCTATTTTATCTGTCTTTTTAACTCTTCCTGCTCCTAAATCAAACACTAATTTGGATAATTTATGTGAATCTATGTTATTAATATAACCTGTTTGAGTACTATAAACATATTTTTTATGAGCTGTTATTTTTAGATTTTTAATATCTCCACCTTGTTCTTTAATCCATTCATAGAATTTATTTTTAGCATGCCCACATTCAAGTAAATTAATTACTAATTTTTTAGCCGAACTAAAACTTATGTTCTTTGAAACAGATATCATTAAACTAGAAATATATACAGAAAGTTCATATAATCTTTTATCATATATTCCATTAAAGAAATTAATTACTTCCTTAACTTCTAATGCATTACCTATATTAAGTCCAAGTGGTATATTCATATCACTAAGTGTACATATTACTTTTTTACCATAATATTTACCTAGTTGAACCATTGTTTTAGCAAGCTTAGTAGCATCTTTCATATTTGTCATAAAAGCAGCTTTACCTACTTTTAAGTCAATAACAATAGTATCACTTCCACTTGCTATTTTTTTAGACATAATTGAACTTGCTATTAAAGGTATTGAATCTACTGCACCTATTTCATTTCTAAGAGCATATATTTTTTTATCTGCAACTGCTATTTTTTCACTTTGACTTATAACTGCACATCCAACTGTATTTAGAAGTCTTAAAAATTCTTTTTTAGATATATTTAATTTATATCCTGGGATACTTTCAAGTTTGTCAACAGTTCCACCAGTAAGTCCAAGTCCTCTACCACTCATTTTAGGTACAGCTACTCCTGAGGCAGCAACTATTGGGGAAACAATAAGAGTTATTTTATCTCCAACTCCACCAGTTGAATGTTTATCACAAACTGATTTATCAATAGAACTTAAATCTATTGTTTCACCACTTTTAATCATTATGTCAGTTAAATAATATGTTTCTTCCATTGATAAAGTATTATTATATATACTCCATATAAAATCAGACATTGTATTATCATTTATTTTACCTTTAACATAAGAATTAACCATATATTCTATTTCTTTATAAGTTAATTCTTCTTTATTATTTTTCTTTTCAATTATTTCTATTGCTTTCATATACTCTCACCTATTATATATTATACAATATTTTTAGTTAAAAAAATAGATTTCATTTAAGAAACCTATTTTAGCCTATTCGGAAGGCAGGGGAAACACCGAGAGTAGAATAAGAATCGTTGCCTATGTAGAGGCCATCAGAGTGGACAATGAAGAAACTAGAATTATAAGAAGAATAGGCGGAGCGGAGCCACCACCAATCTGCACTAGTGCCGTTCAACTTTATAGTTCCACTATAGTTAGAAGTTGTTACACCTGCATTTTTATAATAATCTAATTGTCTTGATGTGCCTTTTGATGTATCATATGATTCACTAAATCCTTCATATATTTCTTCTCCAGATAATAAGTATAATTTATCTGTTGATGTGAAGTTATTTAAATCTATACTTCCATGACTTGATACTACTGTTGTATCTATTATTCCATTTTTTAATTCTGTTGGTAATGCATTGTATATATCATTATTTACAAATGTTCTCATTGTTGTATTTGGCCAACCACCTATATTATACCCAAAATTATAATTTCTTCCACTATATTCTCCTGCTGGATTCATTTGATGTGTTGTTATTATGTCTGCAAATTCGAGTACAAATCCACATGCTGTTTGTGAGAATCCATCTGTATAGCATTCACTTGGTGTTGATGTGTTTGCTATTCTTAAGGTATGTGTTCCATATTCTCCTAAATCTACTTCTTTTGTAT
>CAZYRI010000014.1:0-23398 GCA_964649575.1 uncultured Clostridium sp.
ACTACTATGAGATATATGTTTTATAATAGTAAAGCTACAACCCTAGATTTAAGTAGTTTTGATACAAGCAATGTAACAAATATGTATTATATGTTTTATAATAGTAAAGCCACAACATTGGATTTAAGTAGTTTTAACACCAGTAAAGTAACTAATATGGAATATATGTTTAATAATTCTACTAATTTAAAAACCATATATGCAAGTGATAAATTTAATACTGATGCAGTTACTTATAGCACAAACATGTTTGGTTCTAGTACTTCTTTAGTAGGAGAAAAAGGTACAACATATAATTCAAACATAGTTGACAAAACCTATGCCAAAATAGATGGCGGAGTAAGTAGCCCTGGGTATTTCACTAGTAAAAACTAGAAATATATGGATAAATAAGTATAAACAGAATAAAAAACATCATAAAATGATTGACAAATGCATATTATTACTATATAATCAATCTTGTTGAAAAAGAAAGAAAGAGATCCACTCTTCACCAGATGTAAAAGTACATTGGTAAAAAAGCTTATTTATTAAATAATATAAATATCTTTTAAAGTGGACTCTCAGGTTCACTTTTTTAAATGTAATATGGAGGTGTTAGCAATAGCTAAGCAGAATAATGAAGTTCAAATTAATGAACAAATAACTTTTCAAAATGTTATGGTAATTGGACCAAATGGAGAAAAAATGGGTGTTAAAAATATCAATGATGCGTTAACATTATCAAAATATGCAGGACTTGATTTGGTACTTTTAAATAATGATCCTAAAAATCCAGTTTGTAAAATTATTGATTACAACAAGTTTCGTTATGAGAAACAAAAAAGAGAAAAAGAGGCTAAGAAGAGACAAAGAGAACAAAATCTTGAAACTAAAGAATATAGACTTAGTGTTTCAATAGATGTTGGTGATTTTGAAACTAAACTTAGAAATGCTAAAGCTTATATTGAAAAAGGTCATAAGATTAAAGTATCTGTTAGATTTAAGGGAAGACAAATTGCTCATCCAGAATTAGGTCGCGATGTAATAATGAAATTTGCAAATAGACTTGAAGATGTAGCAGATATTGAACAAATGCCAAAGTTAGAAGGAAGAAGTATGCAACTATTCCTAGCACCAAAGAAATAGAAAGGAAGATGTAAATTATGCCAAAGATGAAATCACACGGTGGAATTAGTAAAAAAATTATAGTAAGAAATTCAGGTTCAGCTAAAATTGGACATGTTGGAGCTAATCATAACAGTGGTAAGAAAAACACTGACTTCAATAGAAAAGCAAGAAAGGGATCTATACTTAGTAGCGGAGATGCTAAAAGATATAGAGGACTAGTAAAGTAAGGAGGACTAAGATATGACAAGAGTTAAAGGTGGAACAGTTTCTAAAAATAGAAGAAGAAAAGTACTAAAAAGAGCTAAAGGTTATTTTGGAAGCAAACATAGATTATATAAGACTGCTCAAGAACAATTATTCCATAGTGGAGCTTATAGTTATAATGATAGAAAGAAAAGAGCTAATGACTTTAGAAAATTATGGATTACAAGAATTAATGCTGCTTGTAGAGCAAATGATATAGTTTATTCTAAATTTATTAATGGACTTAAGAAAGCTAACATCGAAATCAATAGAAAAATGCTTAGTGAACTTGCTATTTTTGCACCAGAAGAATTTTCAAAATTAGTTAAATTATCTAAAGATGCTTTAGAAGGAAAAGTAACTAAAGAAAGTAAAGAAGTTAAAGAAGTAGCTGCTAAAGTTGAAAAGAAAGTAAATGAATCAGTAGACTATAATAAATTAACAGTTGCTGAATTAAAATCTTTATGCAAAGATAAAGGTATTGAAGTATCATCAACTATGAAAAAATCTGATTTAGTTGAAGCTTTAAGTAAATAAACTAAAAGTAATATAATTAAGTATCCAAACGGATACTTTTTAATTGATAAATTAATATTAATACATTATAATATAAGTGAAAAAGAAGGAATGAAAATGTATAAAAGGATTGATCCATTTTTATATAATACACCATCAATAGATATACATGGTTATGATAGATATGGTGCAGTAGCACTAATTAAAAACTTTATTGATAATTCACTTAGAATAGATTGTAAAAAAATTAGAATTATTCATGGCCATGGAGAAGGTATTTTAAAAGCTGCTACACATGAATATTTAAAGAGTGATAAAAGAGTACTTGAATATAAATTAAATATATATAATGATGGTGAAACAATTGTAATACTTAAATAAGGAGGATCTATGCAACAATATTTTGGAATATCTAAAAAAGATAATACTTTATTATTAAATCAAAATGATTTAAATCACATTAAAACAGTTATGAGAATGAAGGAAAATGATGAAATAATAGTTGTATATGAAAATAAAAGTTATATATGTTCTCTTAATAAAGATTTAATGAGTGCAAATATCAAAGAAATATTTAAAGAATATAAAGAAAAAAATAATTTTAAAGTATATGTTCCACTACTAAGTGAAGAAAAAATGAGTTTTATACTTCAACATGGAACAGAACTTGGTATAACAGAGTTTGTAGTTGTAATGTATAGTCACTGTAAATATAAATTACCAAAGAAAGACTTTGATAAAAAACTTATTAGATGGAATAAAATCCTTAAAGAAGCCGCAGAACAATGCTACAGACTTGAAAAACCAAAACTAGAAAAGATAATAGAAATTAAAGATATAGAAAGTGATGCAAATGTAAACATATTGTGTTCACTTGACAAAAATAATGTAAAACAGTTAACAACCGTATTAACACTTGATAATTGTAGTGATACAATGAATATAGTATTTGGACCGGAAGGTGGTTTATCAAATATTGAAGAAGATATTTTAGTGGAAAAAGGTTATACTAAAACATCACTTGGAGATGATGTTTTAAGAACTGAAACAGTTCCATTAATGATAGCTTCTATAAAAAAATACTTAGAAGGATAGTGGTAATAATGGAACAATTTGATAGTTTTTTAGAAGCATTTATGACAGGAGATTATTTTTTAATATTTCTAGTATTAATGTTAATTATATTAGTAGTATTAGTTTTAGCACTTGTTAAGACTCGTAATGATTATATGGAAGTGATAATGAGAGAGGAAAGAAAACTTGATTCACCTGACTTCCTAGAAGATTTAACTACATTAAAAAACAATATCAAAGAAGATAAAGAAGATATATTTGAAAGTTTAAAAAGTGATTTGCCTAGCGAATCAAATGACTTATTTGAAAGTTTAAAAACTGATGCTAAAGAAGATATAATAGATGAAAATAAACCATTAATTAAACAAATAGATATACCAAATGTAATGACATATGACAAAGTTATTGATGAATATGAAGACAGTGAAGAATCTAATGCAGTAATTTCTACTGAAGAACTTGAAAAAGTAACGAAAGATAGAATGCAATCATTAGGTCTTAATGATAATCAAGCAGCAATTGCTAAATATGAAGAAGAACAAGAAAAGAAAGCAATAATCAGTTATGAACAACTTTTGAAAAATGCATCAAATATTACATTATCATATAAGAAAGAGAGTAATGAAAAGGGTTGTCCAAAAATTAATAAAATAGAAGTACAGGAGAAAGAGGTAACTCAAGCAATAAGTTATTTAGAAGAAGAAGAGTTCTTAAAAATACTTAAAGAGTTCAGATTATCGTTATAATGAAAACATTTTTAATAAAAACATTAGGTTGCAAAGTAAATTCATATGAAAGTGAATTTATGAGAACAATAATGCAAAATGATGGATATAAAGAAGTAGAAGAAAAAGCTGATATTTGTATAGTGAATACTTGTACAGTTACAAATACAGCAGATAATAAAAGTAAACAAGTAATAAATAATATAAGAAAAAATAATCCAGGAGCTATAGTAGTGGCTTGTGGATGTTTTTGCGAATTTAGACAAGATAATATTGATGACTTAATAAATGCAGAAATAATAATTGGAAATAAAAATAAAAGCAAGATAACAAAATATATAAAAGAATATGAAAAGAATCACGAAAGAATAATTGATTTTTATGATATGTCTAGTGTTGAATTTGAAGATATGGAAATTAAGAAATATGAACATCACCATAGAGCTTTTATTAAAATAGAAGATGGATGTAATAACTTTTGTAGTTACTGCATAATTCCATATGTAAGAGGAAGAGTAAGAAGTAAAGAATTTAATAAATGCATTATAGAAGCACAAGATCTAGCATTATCAGAGCATAAAGAACTTGTTTTATCAGGGATACATACTGGACAGTATAATGCTGATGGGAAAAGACTTGCTGATTTGATAAATGAATTAAGCAAAATAAATGAATTAAAAAGAATAAGACTTTCCTCAGTAGAAATAGTAGAACTAGATGACAAAATGATGAATATAATTGAAAATAATAATAAATTCGTATCACATCTACATATTCCACTTCAAGCAGGATCTGACCATATATTAAAATTAATGAATAGAAGATATGATAAAGAATATTTTAAAAATAAAGTTAAAGAAATAAGAAACTTAAGAAAAGATATAGCACTTTCAACTGATGTTATAGTAGGTTTTCCAGGAGAAACAGAAAAAGATTTTAATGAAACAATGGAATTTTGTAAAGAAATAGGTTTTTCTAAAATACATGTTTTTCCATATTCAGATAGAAATGGAACAGTTGCATCAAAAATGAAGAATCATATAGAAAGAAGTATTATTAAAGAGAGAGCAAGAAAATTAATAAACTTATCAAATGAACTGGAAAAAGAATATTTTAATAAATTTATTAATAAAGAAGAAATTGTATTAATAGAAGAATATAAAGATGGATATTATCACGGTTTTACAAGTAATTATATTCCAGTAAAATTAAATGGAAATTATGAAGTAAATAGTTTAGTTACAATTAAAATAACAGAAGATAATATTAATTTTGAGTTAAATTCGTAGTGAGTTTACAAAAAAAATAACAAATTAGCACTTGAACTAAACAAATATTTATGTTATATTATTAGCGACGGTGCGAAATGGCGATGTAGCTCAGTTGGCTAGAGCATCTGGTTCATACCCAGAGGGTCGAGGGTTCGAATCCCCCCGTCGCTACCAAATAAGAAATTTGCTCGAACTTTTCGAGCTTTAATAACTAATTCAGAAATGGATTAGTTTTTTTGTGTTTAAGAAACTATCCTAGAAAGAAAGAATGGTATTATGGTAAATATTTATGCAATAATATTTATTGTGAAGTACATTAAAAATAACTCATTAGATATAAAAAAGATTTTTATTTATTTTATCTATAAACAATACAAAATATGATATTAAAAAAAACAACTAAAATAATTTCTAATTTTATTTAAAATATTGACTGATTAGATACATGGTTTGTGATATAATAAACAAGTAAAAGGAGGATTTATATGGAATACAATGTTTATTGCGATGAAAGCTGCCATTTAATAAGTAATGACAGCAAATATATGTTAATTGGAGCAGTATATTGTCCAAAGTATAAAGTAAAAAAGGTAAATGAATATATAAAACATTTAAAAGAAAATTATAATATTTCTAATAAAATAGAATTAAAATGGAATAAAATTGATAAGAAAACTGAAAAATTATATCTAGATATTATTAATTATTTCTTTAATAATGATGATTTAAAATTTAGAGTTATTGTCATTGATAAAACTAAATTAGATCATGAAAAATACAATCAAACAGAAAATGAATTTTATCACAAAGCATATTATGAAATGTTAAAGTATATTATTATTCCAGGCAATTCATATAATATCTATCCTGATATAAAAGATACTAATTCATATTATTATCATCAAGTAATGCTTAATTATTTAAGAATTAAAATGCAAGATACAAATAAAAAAACTATTAGGAAAGTACAACCAATTAGGTCTTATGAAGTTCCTATATTACAAATAAACGATATTTTAATTGGAGCATTATCATATTATTATAGGAGTCTTTCAGGTAATAGTGTAAAACTAAATATTGTTAATGAAATTAAAAAAATATATCAAAATAATTTCGATACCTCATCATATTATAGTAACACAAAATTTAATATATTTATTTGGAGATCAAAAGATGATATTGACTAAAAACAAATGTGGTTTAAATGGACCATTACCTGAAACAACTACAGATGATGAATTATATGATTATTTTATAAAAAATATATATTATGGTGATTTAAAAATAAATGAAATGAAAATTAAAGTATTTACTACACCATTTGAAGATAACAGAATGCAGGGCTTTTTTCATTTAACTACTAAAACCCAAAAAACATTAGGCATGAAAATCAGAATGAAAGAACCACGTGCATATTTTATAAATTATGTTGCACCAATGATAAAAAATTATTTAAATTGTTCAACTTGTGATGATTTAGAATGTAGTAAAATAAAAATATGGACTGCTCCATATAAAAATACTAAAAGAACTAAATTATTGTATAGTGATGATTTATATAGTTATATAATAATTCTTGAAAGAAACAAAAGTGATATGTATATTATAAGTTCATATTTAATTGATGAACCTAGATATCTAAAAAATGTATTAAAAGAATATAATAAATATAAAAAATCCTCCTAAACAAAATTAAGAGGCTTTTCATTTTACTATAAACGGATAACACAACTTATAAAAGTTGCGTCTCCAGGACTCATATAACCCTTGGTCATTGAGTGATTAAATTGTAGCACAAATTATATTTAAAGTCAATCCATGGATATTTTTTTGTACTACATTATATAGTATTTTCAATATTTTAAAATTATGTATTGTTTATTAAATAAATATAAAATAGTTAACAATCTGCATATTACCAAATTGGCTGACAATCGAACTATTATTTTAGTTTGAGTTTTTAATTACTAAAAAAAATCTTATATATTTAAAAAAACTATATTTAATCTACTTAAATTAAAGATTAATATTGAACTATTTTATTTGATATTTACACCCTTATATGATAAAATTTTTTATAGAATAGGTGAAGATATGAATAAGTTTTTAATAACAATAATAGTACCAAATATAGAATATGAATGTGATTTATTTATTCCAAATAATAAAAAAGTAGGAACAATAAAAACATCAATATTAGAATCATTAAAAATATTAACTAATGGAGTATTTAATAAATCAATAAATGATGTTAAATTTATTGATAAAGATACAAAAGAAGAGTATGACAATAGTAAACTAGTTAAAGATACAAATATAAAAAATGGTACTAAATTAATCATTCTATAGGAGGAAAAATGAGAATATCAATAATAAGAAGTAGAATCATAGAAAATTTATTATTACCTCAAGTTATAGAAGGAACATATTGGATAAAAGATTTTGATATAAATGGTAATAAATCAAATCTTATATCATTAGAATCTGTTGATAACAAATGGAAAATAATAAATAACAATGAAAGTTATTGCATAGATGATATAGATAATAAATTAGATGATGTTTATCTTGAATTGAATAAATTTTATACAATTTATAATACTACAACTAAAAGCAAACTAAGATTTTATGTAAATAATATAGAACTCAAAAATGATTCATATTTAATAAATAATTATTTAAAAGATAAAATAACAATAGGTTCACTAGATAGTAATAAAATAATATATAATTATTTAGATGATTTAACCGCAACAATTGAATCAAATGAAAATAAAGTATCATTAGTAGTTAATTCATCAGCTAAAATACCAGTATATTTAAACAAATCAAGAATAAATGATACTGTATTATTATCTAGTGGGGATATAATATTTATAAATGGTCTTACTATTGTATATTATGAAGAACTTGATAATGAAGTGTTAAAATATTTATTTGTAGATAAAACAGCGACTGTAAATATGGAACAAAGAGATATTAAAACACCTATAAATAAAGAATATATTGAAGATGAAGAGGAAGTAGAATATCCATTATTTGAAGAAAAAGATTATTTCAATAAGAAACCAAGGTTTGTAAGTGATATTAAACCCCTTGATATTTCTATTGATAATCCACCATCCAAAATACAAGAAAATAAAATGCCGTTGTTGCTTACAATTGGACCTATGATAACAATGTCATTAACTTCACTTTTAGTTGGATACACAGCACTAGATAATGTACTAAAAAAAGATACTACATGGGCACAAGCAATGCCATCATTAATAATATGTTTTACAATGCTTGCTGGTGTAATAATTTGGCCATTACTAACAAGAATGTATACTAAAAAAATGACAAAAAAACAAGAAGCAGAAAAAACAGAAAAATATACTAAATATTTAGAAGAAAAAAGAACAATAATAAATGATGCTAAAAGTGAACAAGAAAAAATATTATGTAATAAATATTTAAATACAAAAGAATGTAGCGAAGTTATATTAAGAAATTATACAACATTATGGGAAAGAAGACCGGAAGACGAAGATTTTTTATCTGTTAATTTAGGTAGTGGAACATATAAAATGTTTATAAATATGCCAATACCAGAAAAACATTTTCAAATGGAGGAAGATGACTTAGAAAAGAAAGTTTCGCAATTATATGCAGAAAAAAGAATGTTAGAAAATGTACCAGTTGTTTATTCATTTATTAAAAATTATGTAAGTGGATTTATTGGTGAAGATATAATAACTCATGAATACATTAAACAAATATTAATACAATTACTAGCATTTCATAGTTATGATAATTTAAAAATAGTAGTACTAACAGATGAAGAAAACGAACAATACTTTGAATTTTTAAAATGCTTGCCACACTGTTTCTCGAATGATAAAAAAATAAGACTATTTGCTACCAATAGTAATGAATATAAAGAAGTATGTTATTTTTTAGATAGAATTTATAATGAAAAACAAGAAAAAGTACAAGAAACTAAAAAAAATACAATAGATAAAACTTATTTAATAATAACAAATAACTTTAAGAAAATAAGAGATTATTCAGTAATTAAGAAAATATTAGAAAATAAAGAATATTTTGGATTTAGTTTAATATTAGCTGATAATAAAATAACTAATTTGCCTAGTGAATGTAATTCTTTTATAAAGTTATCAGTTGAAAAAGGTAGTCTACAATATGCTAAAACAAGTGAACAGGATATGGTAAATTTTAATATTAATTTAAAAGAAAAAATTGATTATGAAGCTTGTTCTAAGATACTTGCTAATATGCCTATTGATATAGAAAATGAAGTGGATGGAAAAATACCAAATAAGTTAGGATTCTTAGAATTATATGATGTTGGTAAAGTAGAACAATTAAATTCATCTATGAGATGGGAACAAAATAATCCTACAATTAATTTGCAATCTCCAATAGGTATTGGAAAAAATGGAGAACAAATAATATTAGATGCTCATGAAAATTTTCATGGACCACATGGCTTAATTGCGGGCTCTACTGGTAGTGGTAAATCAGAACTTATAATAACATTTATATTATCACTTGCTGTTAATTATAGCCCAGAAGAAGTGCAATTTATACTTATAGATTATAAAGGTGGTGGCCTTGCTGGAGCATTTGACAACAACAATATAAAACTTCCACATTTAGTTGGTACAATAACTAACCTTGATACCAATGATATGAATAGAAGTTTTGCATCAATACAAAGTGAACTTAAAAGAAGACAAGAAATATTTAATAAAACAAGAGAGTTAACAGGCGAAAGTACAGTAGATATTTATAAATATCAAAGAATGTATAGAGAAAAAATTGTAACTGAACCAATTTCACATTTATTTATTATTTGTGATGAATTTGCAGAATTAAAAATGCAAAAATATGAATTTATGGAGCAACTTATAAGTACAGCTAGAATTGGTAGAAGCCTTGGTATACATCTAATTTTAGCGACACAAAAACCAAGTGGAATAGTTGATCCTCAAATATGGAGTAATACAAGATTTAGAATATGTATGAAAGTACAAGATAAAGTAGATTCTAATGAAATAATTAAATGTTCAGATGCAGCATTTTTAAGTTCAGTGGGTAGATTTTATTTTCAAGTTGGTTATAATGAAATATTTGTACTCGGACAAGCAGCATGGGCTGGTACTAGATACCTACCATCTGATAAAGTTAAAAAAACAATTGATACAAATATAGAATTCATTGATAATATTGGTAATGTAATAAAAACATCAAATACAAAAACACAGAAATTTATCGTATATGAACAATTAGGAGAAGAACTTACTAATATAATAAAATACTTAGATAAAACAGCTAAAGAAAAAAATATAGTTGCTAAACCATTATGGTTAGAAAGATTATCAAATAATATACTAATTGATAACTTAATAAAAAAATATAACTATAGTAAAGTAGAAAACATAATAAACTTAGTGATAGGTGAGTATGATATACCAAGCAATCAAGAGCAAAAATTACTTTCATTAAACCTATCAGAAAGTGGAAATACTGTTATATATGGAATTACTGGTAGTGGTAAAGAAAATTTCTTAACAACATTGTTATATTCTTCAATGTTATATTATAGTCCAAAGGAAATAAATTATTATATTATAGATTTTGGTTCCTCATCACTTAGAATATTTGAACAATGTAATATGATAGGAGATATTATTAATAGTGAAGATGCAGATAAAATAGAAAATTTATTTAAATTATTAGATTCATTAACAGATCAAAGAAAAAAATTATTTTATCAATACAATGGAGATTATTTAACATACATAAAAAACACTAATAATTTAATACCATCAATTGTAGTAATAATAAATAATTATGAGTTATATGATGAATCATATGAAAAATATAATGAAAGACTAATAATGTTAACAAGAGAATGTAATAAATACGGAATTTACTTTATTATTACATCTAATACACCAAATGGTTTAAAGAGCAAATTAAAACAAAATTTTGGACAAATATATTCTTTACAACAAAACAAAGAAGAAGATTATAATACAATATTTAGTACAAATAAAAAAGTTTATCCAACAAATATATTTGGTAGAGGAATAATAAAAGAAGATAACATTTATGAATTTCAAACAGCTTTTGTATCTGACTCAGATAATCTCAATAATATTATAAAAGAAAGAATATCATTATATAACACAAAGCATCCAGAAATTGCTCAAAAAATTCCAGTATTACCAGACGAAATAAACTATAAAGATCTAGACTTAGGTTTATTAAAACAAACTGAATATCCAATAGGTCTAAATAAAGATACATTAACAGTTAGCAAAATAGATTTCAATAAAAACTATATAACATTAATATCTGGACAAGATATTACAATATATACAAAATTCATAAATAATTTACTATATCAATTTCTAAAAAAAGATTTATATACAATAACTATTAATTCAGAAAATATAGATATAGATGAAAATATAATTAATAGTAGTGATTATAATGAAAAAAGATTTGATGATATATATCTAAAAATTAAAAATTATATAGATGAATGTGTAGAAACATATGAAAATAATAATTATGAGAGAAACATATTTGATAAATCAAAAAGATTAGTTTGTGTTATATTAGGATTCTTAAATTTCAAATCAAAATTAAGTGATGAAAATAGTAAAGAATTTGATAAACTAATTATTAAAGCAAAAGAATTAGAAATAATAGATTTCATTATAATAGATTCATCAAGTAATTTAAAACAATTAGAATTTGAAAGTTGGTTTAAAAAGTCTGTTAATATAAACAATGGAATTTGGTTAGGAAATGGTATAACTACACAATATAATTTTAGAGTTAATAATAAATTAGATGAATTTACAAAAGAAATACCAATAAATTATTGTTATGTTATTAGAAATGGTCAAGCTGAATTTGTAAAATATATTGATAATATTGATTAAGAACTTCAATGAAGTTCTTTTAATATGGACTAAAAATAAAAAATATTGTAAAATTAATTATAGAAAATAGAGAGGAATATTAATATGAAAATAGATACAGAAACATTAACAGTAGCAGTATCTCTTCTAGAAAGTCACACACATACAATAAATTTAGCTAATATTAATATTAATGATGCTTGTAATAATTTTATAGGTATGGGTGAATATATAGAAGAGTTACAAAAATATCATAAAGAATATGAAACAATTATTTTAAAAGCAATAAGCAGATTAAAACAAATGTCTTACTTTATCAATAATGAAGTAATAAAACAATATCAAAATATAGAAAGTGAATTAACAAAAAACTTTAGTGATATAACTAATTCAATAGAAATTGAAGAATAATTATAGACTGAAAATGAAAAATATAGTAAAATGATATAAGAATATGGAGGAATAAGAAATGGCAAAAATATCATTATCATTAGAACAAATTAATACAATAATAACAAAGATTAATTCAGCAAGTGAACAAATAACAACAAGTTGGAATTCAATCAAAACAGAGGATTTAACAAAAATAAGAAACTCATGGGCTGGGACAGATTGTGAAGCATATGTTGCAAAAGTAGAAGAAATGGATAACGACATGCAAAAGGCAATACAAGCATTAAAGTTATTATCAGCAACATATTTAAAAGCACAACAAAATATAGTAGCAACACAAGAAAAGATAACAACAACAGTATCAGGTTTATAGGAGGAATAAGAAATGGCAGATGTATATGTTAATAGTGAAGAACTAAGAGAAATAGCTCAAAGCATGAAATTAAAAGCAAATAATATAATGGAAACATATCAAAATGAAGCTAGTGCTGCGATTCTTATGGGAAGTGAAACAATTCAAATAAGTGGACTTGATACAACAACACTCTTAAATTCATTAAGTAAAATATTTAATAATCTTAATGAAAGAATAGTTATTTTATCAGATTTCTTAACTAATGTAGTAGCAAATGAATATGATAATGTTTCAGTAGCTATTAAAAATGAATTTGATAATAATTTCGCAAATGAAATTTCAAAATTACTAGGAATTTCAGTAATTGGAACAAGTACTAGTAGTGAAACAACCACTACAAAAAAAGCAGTATCAAATGTTGTATCTGGAAAAATAGATAATTCAAGACTTGTTTCAATTAGAGAAGATGGAAAAATAATAAAGAGAAATGAACCTATTTATGAGATACCTCCACAACCAAAGCCAAAATTAGAAATTATGAGTAATGGTAGTGGTACTCTTAGTGATAAATAGTAAAAATATAGTAAAATGATATCAAGAATATGGAGGAATTAAAATGGCAAAAATATCATTATCATTAGAACAAATTAATACAATAATAACAAAGATTAATTCAGCAAGTGAACAAATAACAACAAGTTGGAATTCAATCAAAACAGAGGATTTAACAAAAATAAGAAACTCATGGGCTGGGACAGATTGTGAAGCATATGTTGCAAAAGTAGAAGAAATGGATAACGACATGCAAAAGGCAATACAAGCATTAAAGTTATTATCAGCAACATATTTAAAAGCACAACAAAATATAGTAGCAACACAAGAAAAGATAACAACAACAGTATCAGGTTTATAGGAGGAATAAGAAATGGCAGATGTATATGTTAATAGTGAAGAACTAAGAGAAATAGCTCAAAGCATGAAATTAAAAGCTAGTAATATTATGGATTCATACCAAAATGAAGTGACTTCAGCAATATTAACTGGAAGCGAATCAATTCAAATAAGTGGACTTGATACAACACAAGTATTAAATTCATTTAATAAAATATTTACAAATTTAAGTACAAGAATAAACACATTAGCGGACTTTTTAATTAATACAGTAGTAAGTGAATATGATAATGTTTCAGTGGCAATTAAAAATGAATTTGATAATGAGTTTGCAAATGAACTTGCTAAACTATTAGGGTTAACAATAGGTACTGGAAGCATAAGTACAGGATCATGGGATCCAACATCAACTAAAAAAACTGGTATAGCTAATATAGTTGATATTGACTCAAATATAAGTGCAAATAAAAATAAAAATAACAATTCAGTAAATAATAGTTCTTATAGTTCACAAACAAAATCATCAAATACACAAAGTAAGGTAACAACTACTACAACACCAACTACTACAAGTACAAAGACTTCAACAACAACAGGCACAAAAACATCGACAGATACAACAAAAAGTCACACTTATAGTCCATATATAGCAGGCACAGGTGAGTTAAAACCAGCGGCAAAAAATAATGCAGGTAAAGCTGGAAGTACTGTTTATGCATACACAGATACAGGAACTGGAAACAAAACAACAAGCCACACCTACACCCCATATATAGCAGGTACAGGTGAGTTAAAACCAGCAGCAAAAAATAATGCAAGTAAAGCTGGAAGCACTGTTTATGCATACACAGATACAGGAACTGGAAATAAAACAACAAGCACTGTTAAATTATATCCAGGGACTCCAGGTGGCAAAGCAGTAATGGCAACAAAATAAATTGAACAAAGTCTATCTTCAAAAATAGACTTTTAATTTGAATAAAAAAGTGTTAAAATAACGAATATCAAGGAAGTGAATGACATGAAAATAATTACCAATGGAGAAGTATATGTAAAAAAGAGTGATATAGAGTTCTTATCAAGATATGATAGAGCTTTTCCAATTGAACTTGGAATTGAACACTTAATGAATAATATAGAAGATAAATATATTAAAATAACAGATTCAAAACAAATAGAATATATTTTAGCACAACAAGATATATTAGACTTTAATATTTTATCAAAAATGACTAAAGAAAAAATTACTAGAAATATATTTAAATTAAAAATGAAATTATTAGAAGAAAGCGACAAAGAAGAAGGTATGTCAGCTGAAGAATATAGAAAAGCTAAAATAAAAGCATATAAAAATAGAATGAGAATAGAATACTTAATATCTCAATTTAAAGAATCTTTAGCATACAGAAAGTGTCAAAATAATAATATATATCCTGATGCACCAAATCCTAATTATAATAGTTTAAGTGATGGACAAATATCATCAGGAATTTCAATAAAACAAGGTAATATAGTTTTCTATAAAGAAAATGGTGAAGAGATATCAAAAGAAGAAATAGAACCAAACTTTTATAATACAGCAGTAACAATAATTGAAAGTGATTTAAAACATGAAAATCCAGAAGATGATAAAGAATTTGTTGAAAGAAAAAGTGAAGATGGAAAATATTTAGTGTTAGAATCTAGAACAATAGATTATACTAAAGATAAAACTAAAACCAGAAAATTATTAAATAAAAATAGAAGTAATCAATAAAAAAGATTACTTTTTATTTTGAAAGGCTACAAAAACAATTATAAATATGTTAAAATGTATAAGGAGGATTGTATGGATAAAATAACAATTATAATAACAGGAATTTTTGTATTTTGTATAATACTTATATATATATTAACAATAATAATTAAAAACAAGAAAAAGAAAGAGATTTTATTTAATATAGATAGATTAACAACAGAAAAGAATCTAATAATTTCTTCATCTTTAATAACAGAATTATCAAAAGCAAATAAACTAATTAATAATAAAAAGATAGCTATTGAGGTAGAAGAATGGAAAAAAAGATTTGATAATATAGAAAAGAATGATATGCCTAAATTAACTGATAAATTAATTGAGGTAGAAAACTATATGCTTGAAAAAAATTATGCTGAAGCACACAGGTGTTTAAATAAAGCAGAAAAAAACATTTTTCATGTTAAAGCTAAAGCTATAAAATTATTAAATGAAATAAAGGAATTAACTGAAAGTGAAGAAAGAAATAGAGAAGCAATAACTAAATTAAAAAGTATATATAGAGAAGTTGTATTCAAATATAATAAAAATAAAAATGATTATATGGATGTGTCTTCTAGAATAGAATTACAATTTGAAAATATAGATAAATTATTTAGTGCATTTGAAGTAGCTGCTCAGAATAGTGAATATGATGAACTTGGTAAAATAGTTAAAGCACTTGATGATATGATTCATAATATAAGTATAGTTATAGAAGAAGCACCAACTATTGTTATGATGGCTACAATGGTTCTTCCTAAGAAGATGAAAGATATAAAAAGTTTAGCTACTAAGATGACAAGAGAGGGTTATAACTTAGAATATTTAAATATTGATTATAATATTGATGAAACAAATAAAAAAATAGCAGAAATAATGGATAGATTATATGTATTAAATCTACAAGAATCAATATTTGATTTAAAAACATTACTTGACTATTATGAAACATTATATAGTGATTTTGATGCTGAAAAAAGAGGTAAAAAAGAATATGAAAGAGGACTTATTAATATAAGTGAAAGAATAAGTAAAGTAAGTTCAATAATAAGAAATTTATATTCTGAAATAGATAATATTAAAGATACATATGATTTAAGTGATGATGAAATTAAGGTTATTGATGAAATAAATAAAGATTTAATTACTGTTAAAGATAGTTTTAAATTAGTGAAAGATAGAACACTTATTAAAGTTATGCCTTATTCAAAATTAAGTAGTGAAATTGAGATGGTAGCTGTTAATTTATCTAAGGTTGAAGATAAACTTGAGTCAACACTTAAAAATTTGGGTAGTTTAAAAGAAGATGAAGCAAGAGCAAGAGATCAATTAAGTGAAATAAAAACAATTATTAATAATTCTAAATATAAAATTAAAGATTATAATTTACCTGTTATACCAGATAAATTTTATATAGAATTAAAAGAAGCACATGATGCGATAAAAGAAATAGTAAAAGAAATAGATAAAAAACCAATATCTATTAAAACATTAAATTTAAGAGTAGATACTGCAAGAGATTTATCATTAAAACTATATCAAACAGCAGATTCATTAGTAAATACAGCAGCTATGGCTGAAATGGCAATAGTATATGGAAATAGATATAGAAGTAGTAATACAGAAGTAGAAATGGGATTAATATCTGCCTCTAAATCATTTTATAAAGGAGACTATAAAAACTCATTAGAAATAGTGTTAAATACACTTAATATTGTTGAACCTGGAATACATAAAAAACTTCTTAGTAAAATGGAAAAAGAGGTGTAATAATGGCTAAAAAGAAAAAAGAAAAAACTAGTAAAAAAAGTATTAGTTATGCTAAAGAATTAGAAGGATTAATATTAATATTAGTTTCAATAACAGGACTTGGTAATTTTGGAATAGTGGGTTCACTTATGAAAAAATTTGCTATATTCTTATTTGGAACTTGGTATACATTAGGACTTGTTTTAGCATTAGTCCTTGGAATATATTTAATAGTAAAAAGAAGTAAACCAAATTATTTAAGTGGAAGAATGATAGGCATATATGCAATAGTACTTGCACTATTATTATTCTCACACACAAAATATATTTCAAATAATAAACTAACTGCAAGAGATATATTTACAAAAACATTTGATAATATATCAGCTTCATATGAACAAGAAATTGAAATAAGAAATACTGGTGGAGGAATTATTGGAGCAGTATCAAGTTGGGCATTTGTATCATTATTTGATGTAGAAGGCACAAGTATTGTAATAGTAATTATTTCATTATTCGGACTTATTATGTTATTTGAAATGAACTTATCTGACTTATGTAGTTCAGCCATAGATTCATTTAGGAATATGAAAGAAGCAAAAGAAGAAAAGAAACAAGTTAAAGAAGAACAAAAACAAAGTAGAATTAAAGATATAGAAGAAGATGAAGAAAAACCAATTGATAAAAGAGTTGTTATTACAAGTGTAGAAAATATACAAGAACAACTTCATAAAGATGATACTGTTGGAACTTTACCACCAACTAAAGAAGTATTAAAGACAGAAGAAGTTACAGATTCAAAACCTTATAAGAAACCTTCTATACAATTATTAAATCCATCTAAGAGTAAAGGAAAAGTTAATTCAACTGAATTTATAACAGCAAATACAAAAATATTAGAAAGAGTATTTACTGACTTTGGAATAAGAGCAAAAGTAATAGAAGTACATGTAGGGCCTGCGGTTACTCAATATGAAATGGAATTAGAAAGAGGTACTAAAGTTAATAAAGTACTTAGTATTTCAAGAGAAATAGCATTAGCTTTAGCAGCAAAAGAAGTTAGAATAGAAGCACCAATACCAGGGAAAAATACTGTTGGTGTAGAAATACCTAATCAAACAATTATGGCTGTATCAATGAGAGAAATAATGGAAGATCTAGAAAGAAATCCAAAATATAAAGATTCTAAACTTGCTGCTCCTCTTGGTAGAGACATAATGGGAAATGTTAAATGTGTAGAAATAAATAAAACTCCACATATGTTAGTAGCTGGAGCTACTGGTAGTGGTAAATCAGTATGTATTAATAATATTATTTTATCAATACTTATGAGAGCAACACCAGAAGAAGTAAAGATGGTTTTAGTTGATCCTAAAAAAGTAGAGTTTAATGTATATGAAGGTATACCTCATCTACTAACACCTGTTGTTACAGATCCTAAAAAAGCATCAACTGCACTACAAAAAATTGTTATTGAAATGGATGAAAGATACGAAACATTTAAAAATAGTGGTACAAAAAATATACAAACTTATAATGATTATGTAGAAAAGAAATTAAAAAGTAATCCTGATTGTGGACTTGCTAAAATGCCATTTATATTAGTTGTTATTGATGAACTTGCCGATTTAATGCTAGTAGCAGCAAAAGAAGTTGAAGAATCAATTATGAGAATTACACAACTTGCAAGAGCTGCTGGAATACATTTAATAGTCGCAACACAAAGACCATCAACTGATATAATTACTGGTGTTGTAAAATCTAATATACCTACAAGAATTTCATTTGCTGTTTCTTCAAGTATAGATTCAAGAACAATACTTGATATGGTAGGAGCAGAAAAATTACTTGGTAAAGGTGATATGCTTTATAAACCAATGGATGATAATACTCCTACAAGAATTCAAGGTAGTTTTGTAGGTGACGATGAAATTGAAAGAGTAGTTAATTTTGTAAAAAATAATTGTAATCCACCAAAATATAATGAAAAATTCACTAATTTAGATTCATCATCAAGTGGAAATGAAAGCAATCATTCTAGTGAATCAGGTGGAGGCGGAGCAAAAGATATACTTTATGATGAAATATTAAATTATGCGATTAGAATGGGTCAAATAAGTGCATCATTAATTCAAAGGAAATATTCAATTGGTTATAATAGAGCTGCAAGAATAATGGATCAATTTGAAGAACAAGGATTAGTTGGCCCAGCTAAGGGTTCTAAACCAAGAGATGTATTAGTAAAACTAGAAAGTCAAGAAGGAAGTGAAGAGTAATGGGAACAGTTCATATAGAAGCAGAAAAAGAACAAATAGCTAAAAGAGTATTAATGCCAGGGGACCCAAATAGAGCTAAATATATAGCAGAAAAATACTTAGAAAACCCAGTTTTAGTTAACCAATTAAGAGGAGAACTTGCATTTACAGGAAAATACAAAGGAGTAGATGTAACAATATTTTCAAGTGGTATGGGAATTGGAAGTATGGGAATATATAGTTATGAATTATTTAATTTTTATGATGTTGATTCAATTATTAGAATAGGTACAGCTGGTAGTTATACAACAGACTTCAAAATATTTGACATACTAGTCGCAGATTCAGCATACTCAAAAACATATTTTGATGAAGAAGCTGGAAGAGAAGATATTGAAATAATAAATTCATCATTTGAACTTAATAGTGCAATTATGGACACCGCAGCTCTTAAAAGAATAAATGCAAGACTAGGAAGAGTGCATACAACAGAAGCTTTTTATACAGAAAATAAAGATTATACAAAATTTACAGAACTTGGATGTAAAGCAGTAGAAATGGAAACCTATGCTTTATTATATAATGCTAAAAAATTTCTTAAAAAAGCAACTGCAATTCTTACTATAAGTGATAGTTTAATTACT
Organism: uncultured Clostridium sp.; assembly: GCA_964649575.1. Taxonomy (GTDB): domain Bacteria; phylum Bacillota_I; class Bacilli_A; order RF39; family UBA660; genus CAG-1000. Next base: position 19,945 of record CAZYRI010000014.1, read on the forward strand.
CATGAAGAAATAGATCCAAAAGCAAGAGAACAAAAACTTGACGAAATGATTCTTTTAGCATTAGAATCTATAATAAAAAAATAGAAATATAACATAATAATAAAAGAAGATATTATATCTTCTTTTTATACCTATAAGGAGGAAAAATGGAATATAAGAAAATACAAAACAAAGAATATACATTACATTTAATAAATTCAAATAGATTTAAAACAATGAATATTGTAGTTTTTCTAACAAAAGAATTTAATAAAGAAGATATTATTTATGGTGGCATGCTTAGTAGTAATTTAGTTTATACTTCAAAAAAATATAACACTAAAAATAAAATGGCTACAATAGGTGAAGAATTATACGGAGCAAATATTACTGCTTCATTTGGAATATCTGGTAATAGTGAATCATATATATTTTCATTAGATTTTTTAAATCCAAAATACACTGAAAAAAAATATATGAATGAAACAATAGATTTTCTATGTGAAATATTATTTAATCCAAATGTTAAAGATAATTCATTTGAAGAAAATTACTTTAATATAATTAAAAAAGATGCAATAACAAGAAGTTTATCAATAAAAGATAATCCAGGTCTTTTCGCAAGTATTGAATACTCTAAGATAATGTATAAAGGAACACCAACAGCTTATAATACAATACCAAGTAAAGAAGACTTAGAAAAAGTTACAGCTAAAAAACTATATCAAAAATATACTGAATTATTTAATGGTAACTATAAAATAGATATTGTTATTCATGGTGAAATAGATGATGATATAATACCTATAATAGAAAATAAATTTAAATTAGTAAAAGGTAATAATAATAAGATAGAACTTGATATTAAATATAAATATGATAATAAAGTAATAGAAAAAATAGATACACTTCCATTTAATCAATCAAAACTCTATATAGGCTATAGATTAAATGACTTAAATTATCATGAAATGAACCATGTCTTAAGAGTATATAATACAATACTTGGCACTATGAATGATTCATTATTATTCAATATAGTAAGAGAAGAACATTCACTTTGTTACACTGTTGGTTCTTATTATTCAAAATACAATCCATCTCTTACAATATATGCTGGTATAAATAAAGTTAATTATGAAGAAACTGTTAAACTAATAAAAGAATGTGTTAACTTAATGAGTGATAAAGATACCATTGAAAGATTATTTAATTCATCATTAAAAACAATAAATACATATATAAATAATTACTATGATGATGTAACATCACAAATAAATGAATATTATAAAAGAGAGTTTGAAAAGATAGAAACAGTTGAAGAAATGAAAGAAAATATTAATAAAGTTACAATAGATGAAGTAATTAATTTAAATAAAAAAATATCACTTAGTACTATATATTTATTAAGAGGTGACATATGAAAAAAAAGATATTTGAAAGAGTAAATGAAACATTATTAACAGAAAAATTAGATAATGGAGTAGAAGTATATTTATATAAAACAGATAAAACAAAAAACTTCTATATAACAATATCAGTTAAATATGGAGCTAATGTTACTAAATATAAAATAGGTAATAAAATAACAGATGTAATACCAGGAAGTGCTCACTTTTTAGAGCATAAAGTAATGGCTTTATCAGAAAACAAAGAAATATCAAAAAGAATAAATGAATTAGGTAGTCTTGCAAATGCATGGACAAGTTATAATGGTACAAATTATAACATATTTGGTAGCATAAATATTAAAGAAAACTTAATATTACTTTTAGATATATTCTATAATACAGATATAAATCCTAAGAATGTAGAAGAAGAAAAAGGCATTATTGGTGAAGAAATAGATATGTATAAAGATAAAATAAATAGTTATATGATAAGTGAACTATTTAAAAATTTATTCAATACTTCATATGTTAAAAATACAGTAGTAGGTGAAAGAAGTGATATAGCTAAAATAACTTCAAAAAGTTTAAATAAAATATATAATGACTTCTATATATCAAATAATACATTTATAACAGTATGTGGTAACTTTGATGAAAATGATATTATGAATACAATAAAAGAATATATGAATAAACTTAATTTAAAACCTAAAAAGTTACCAAAAATAATAAAATCTAAAGAAAAAGATATAGTAAGAATACCATATCAAGAAATAAAAAAAGATATAAATGATGTTAGAGTAAAATATGCAATAAAAATAAATAGAAAAAGATTTAATATAAAAGATAAAAAAGCATTATCAGCATATTTAAATATAATATTAGGATCAAACTTTTCACCAACATCACCATTATATGAAAGATATAAAAATGAAAATATAGTTACAAGTTTAAATCATTCAGTAAATATAATAGATAATCATGTAGTTATAATAATTGAAGCATTTACAAAAGATGGAGATTTATTTATAAAAGAATTAGAAAAAGATATTAAAAAACTTTCATTATCAAAAGATGAATTTGAAAGAAAAAGAAAAAAATATCTTAAAAACTATATATTAGATTTTGATAATATAGAAGATGTTGAATATATAATTTCATTATCATTAATGACAGATAATAAAATTAATTATAAAGCATATTCTACAATAATGAATCTAGAATATAATAAAGCATTAGAAATATTAAATGATATTAATATAGATAATATTTCAATTATTAAGACAGTAAAATAAGTATTTAATGAGTAAAAATTAATGAAAATAGTACTAGATTTAGTACTGTTTTTGTTATATAATTTATTTATAGAGTAGGAGGAATAGAATAAATGAAAGATAAGAGAATACTGTATATAACAGGAATAGTATTATTATTTCTAATGAGTGTAGGGCTTTCTTATGCATACTTTAGTTCAAGTATAAGTGGAAATGCAGATAGTAAAGATATGGTAGTAGAAGCAGGAACATTAAAATTAGTTTATACAGATAGTCCACAAATAACAGGTAGTAATATTACACCAGGGTGGACAATAACAAAAGAAGTAACAGTAGAAAACACTGGAACACTAGAAGCTGCATATAACATCATTTGGCAAGAATTAACAAATGAAATAATAAATGATGAAATGCTAATATCAGCAACATGTAAAAGATTAAATGGAGAAACAGAAAGTGGAACATGTGAAGGAATAGAAGAAACAGCAATCGGACCAAATAGAGTAAAATCAAATATAACAATAGAAAGTGGAATAACACATAAATATACTTTCACATTTACATTTAAAGAAACAGGAGAAATACAAAACTATAATCAAGGTAAAAAGTTTAATGGAATGTTAGGTATAGAAGAATATAAAAAACCTAACTTCGCAACAGATTCATGGTCAGATATTGTAGCAAATGTAAAAGCAGGTAATGGAAGTGATTATACAGTTGGAGATACAAAAGAAGTAGACTTAGGAGAATATGGGACACATACCTTAAGAATAGCAAATACTTCTACACCAGATGAATGTAATACAGCTG
>CAZYRI010000015.1:0-21237 GCA_964649575.1 uncultured Clostridium sp.
CTCCCTTATTCTTTTTAGCAGGAAGTATTTCACCTTTATAAATCCATACTTTTACACCAATCTTACCATAAGTAGTATCAGCTTCTTTGTGAGCATAATCAATATCTGCTCTTAAAGTATGAAGTGGTACAGTTCCTTCAGTATAAGTTTCTGTTCTAGCCATTTCAGCACCAGCTAATCTACCAGAAACAGCAACTTTAATACCAGTAGCTCCTGCTTTCATTGTATTTCTAATAGCTCTTTTTTGTACTGCTCTAAAAGATGCTCTATTTTGAATTTGAAGTGCAATTGATTCAGCTACTAATGCAGCACTCATATCAGGATTCTTAACTTCAACTATTGATAAATAGATTTCTTCACCAGTAAGTTTTTGAAGAGCCTTTTTATGTTTTTCAATATCAGCTCCACCTTTACCAATAACGATACCAGGTTTAGATGTATTGATTATAACATTTGTTCTTTTCTTATTTCTTTCAATTACGATAGAAGCAACTGAACATCCTTTTAATTCTTTTTCTAAATATTTTCTAATTTGTATATCAATATTTAAATATTTAGCAAAATCCTTAGTTGGTGCATACCATTTACTTTCCCAGTCCTTGTTAACACCAACTCTAAGTCCGACTGGACTTACCTTTTGTCCCATGTTTAGTCCTCCTTCTTTTGCATATTATCTGTAACACATACATAAATATGACTTGTTCTATGATAATTTTTGGCAACTCTTGAATGAGATGCAGCTTTTCTTCTCTTTAATGTTCTACCTTCGTTAATATAAGTTTCTTTGATAACTAAATCTTCTTTTTTAGCTCCAAAATTATTAACTGCATTAGCAACAGCAGAATTTAAAACTTTTATAATTAATCTACTAGCTTTAGTATTAGTAGTTAGTAAAATTGCTTCAGCTTGACTAACACTTTTTTCTCTAATAAGATCAAGAGTCATTCTTGCTTTTCTTGGTGCTATTTGAGCACCTTTATGTATACTATATGTTTCCATTACTTACCTCCTACTTCTTACCGCTGCCAGCATGGCCAGTAAACTTACGAGTTAATGCGAACTCACCAAGTTTGTGTCCTACCATATCTTCAGTAACATATACAGGAATAAATTCACGTCCATTATGAACAGCAAATGTATGACCTACAAAATCTGGATATATTGTAGAACGTCTTGACCAAGTTTTTATTACTTCTTTTTTACCTTTTTCATTTAATTCTTTAACTCTTTTTAAAAGTCTTGGAAATGTATAAGGTCCTTTTTTCAAACTTCTTGACATTTTTACGGTTCCTTTCTCAATTATTTCTTACGTCTAGTCATTATTAACTTTTCAGATGCTTTTTTAGTTTTTCTAGTCTTAAGTCCTAAGGCTGGTTTACCCCAAGGTGTCATTGGTTGAGCACGACCAACTGGAGCTCTACCTTCACCACCACCATGTGGGTGATCATTAGGGTTCATAACAGAACCACGAACAGTAGGTCTAATACCCATATGTCTTTTTCTTCCAGCTTTACCTAAATTTACAAGTTCGTAGTCAGTATTTCCAACTTCACCAATAGTAGCTCTACAAGTTCCAAGAACTTTTCTAGTTTCGCCACTCTTAAGTCTAATAATTACATACTTTCCTTCTTTACCAAGAATTTGTACTCCACTTCCAGCACTTCTTGCTAATTTAGCACCAGCACCTGGATTTAATTCAACATTGTGAACCATAGTACCAACTGGAATATTTTCAAGTGGTAATGCATTACCGATCTTAATATCAGCATTAACTCCACTTTCAATTTTATCTCCAACTTTTAAATTAAGTGGAGCAATAATATATCTCTTTTCACCATCCATATAATTAATTAGAGCTATATTAGCACTTCTATTTGGATCATATTCAATAGAAGCAACATTTCCAACAATACCATCTTTATTTCTTTTGAAATCAATTAAACGATATTTTCTTCTAACTCCACCACCAATATGACGAACAGTTATTTTACCTTGATTATTTCTTCCGCCTGTTTTACTTTTTTTAACAAGAAGACTTTTTTCAGGAGTACTCTTTGTAATTTCATCATTAACAAGTGTACTCATTCCTCTTGTTCCAGGAGTATTAGGCTTGTAATTTTTAATTGGCATATTTTTCCCTCCTAGTATTCTATAGAAGAGCCTTCAGCAAGCTTTACATATGCTTTCTTATAAGCAGTAGTTAAACCTGTATATCTTCCTACTCTTCTCTTCTTTTGAACAGCATTAACAGTATTAACATTTAATACTCTTACATTAAATTGCTTTTCAATTTCATTTTTAATTTGAGTTTTATTTGCTTTCTTAGCAACTTTAAATACATAAACATTGTTACTCTTTAAAGCTTCACTTTTTTCAGTAATAACTGGTGCTAAGATAATATTCATTAGTTAAGCACCTCCTCAATCTTCTTAACTGAAGATTCATCTATTAATAAGTAATCAGTTGCAACTAAATCTAATACATTAATCTCATCATAAGCAACTACAGCAACTTTATTATTGTTACGAGATGCCAAGAATAAATTTTCATTATCATCAGCGAATACAACTAAAGCTTTACCATTAACATTAACATTCTTTAACATTTCATTAAATGTTTTAGTTTTGTTATTTTCTAAATTAAAATTTTCAACAATAACTAATTCGTTATCTCTTAATTTAGATGATAAAGCACTCTTTAATGCTAATCTTCTTTCTTTTCTATTTTGTTTTTTATCATATTTTCTTGGTTTAGGTCCAAAAACAATTCCACCACCTGGCCATTGTGGGCTTCTAGTAGAACCTTGTCTTGCATTACCTGTTCCCTTTTGTTTATATGGTTTACGGCCACCACCAGAAACTTCACTTCTAGTTTTAGTTGAAGCAGTTCCTTGTCTTAAAGAAGCTCTTGCAAGCACAATCGCATCATGCATAACTGGTTCATTAATTTCAATGTTCCATACACTATCTTTAAGAGTAATTTCTTTAACTTTTTCACCTTTAAGGTTTAAAACTTGAACTTTTGCCATTATAGAGAATCCTCCTCACTTTGAGTGTTTTCTACTTCTGCTTCAGAATTTTCAACAACAGCATTATTTTCAACGACTTCTTCGCTGGCTACTTCTTCATTAACAGGTTCTAAAACTTCCTCTTCATAAGAAACTAATTCAAGAGGTTCAGTATTCTTACTACCTTTAATAGCTTCTTTAATAAATACATATGAATTTTTAGCTCCTGGAACATTTCCACTTACTAAAATGTATTTATTTTCAGTATCAACATCAACAATCATTAAATTTTGAATAGTGATTTGTTCATGCCCCATATGTCCTGGTAACTTCTTACCCTTTAAAACTCTCATTGGTCTCATAGTACCCATAGAACCAACTCTTCTATGGTATGTAGAACCGTGAGTTTCAGGCCCACGAGATTGATTCCATCTCTTAATAACTCCTTGGAAACCTTTACCTTTTGATGTACCAGTTACATCAACTGTTTCTCCAGATGCAAATACATCAGCACTTATTACTTGTCCAAGAGTATAAGAAGTAGTATCAACTCCTCTTATTTCTTTTAAGAAGCGCTTAGGCATTGTATTTGCTTTTTTTGCATGTCCCATTTCTGGTTTATTAGATGATTTTTCTTTTTTATCAAAAGCACCTAATTGAATAGCATTATACCCATCTTTTTCAACTGTTTTAATTTGAGTTACAACATTAGGTTCAACTTCAATAACAGTAACAGGTATTAATTTTCCGTTAGTTGCGAAGACTTCAGTCATTCCAACTTTACGACCTAAGATTCCTTTCATTTTTTCCATATCCTTTCTAAATCTTATTTTCTAATTTCAATATCTACACCACTTGGTAAATCTAAATGAGCTAAAGCATCAATAGTTTCCTTAGTAGGTTTTTCAATATCAATTAGTCTTTTGTGAGTTCTAATCTCAAATTGTTCACGAGAATCTTTATATTTGTGAACAGCTCTAAGAATAGTAATCTTTTCAATTTCAGTTGGTAGTGGTACAGGTCCACTTACAACTCCACCAGTTCTCTTAACAGTCTCAACAATTTTAGCTGCTGCTTGATCAACACTTCTATGATCAAATGACTTAAGTCTGATTCTTACTTTGTCTTTAGACATATTAATTTCCTCCTTCGCCTATAATCTTTTTATAGACTTGCTAGATGCAAATTACCTGATATTTAATTAAGTTCAATTCAACTTAACCTGGTGTATCAGCAACCTTGCACATCATTGCCAGTCGTTTACAACTAATTATAAGACATAAATGTTAAAAAATCAAGACTTTTTCTACATATTTCCACAAACTTTTTATACAAAAACAAAAAGACCATATCTGGTCTTATCTTATATTATCAATTATACTGCATATCAACTGATACATCACTATCATCAGAATTTGGTAATTCAATATCAAACTTTTCTAAAAGATTAAATAAATTCATTTGAATCTCAACCATATCTTCTTCAGTCAACTTGTCTGACATAACAACACTTGTTTTATCAAACTCTTTTGATTTAGCATCTGAATCAATATTTAAAGTAAATGTCATAGTTCCAAGTGGATCAGAATCATCATTCATATAAATTGAGAAACTAGAAGATAGTTCGTTCTTTTTATCACTAATCTTATTATTTTTTATTGAGAAAACAACTTTCATAGTTGGAGTAGAATCCTCACCCTTCAAATTACTCATCGCATCAAGTAAAATACTGTTAAAATCATAAGCAGTACCACTTACAGAATTCTTATCAATTTTAATAGACAAAAGATCTTTATTTTTTTCCAAATCTCTAACAAGAATATCAGTTTCCTCATCTTTAAATTCTAAAGTAATCTTTCCTTCTCCATTATTAAATTCAAAATATGAAACATTTCCGCTAACAACACTTGTATGTAAAATAAACTTTGTATCAATACCACCAGTAACATCAACAGAATCAAACATTTCTTTTATATCATCTTTAGTAATTTCATCACCATATATTTTACTTAAAATTCCTGGCATTTTTTCATCTTCTATTAAAGCATTTCTTATTGCCTCAGATATATTTTTTTGTTCAAACTTATCAAAATTATAAATTGTTTCAAAATATATTCCTGAATCAGTTTTAAATGTTTTACTTACTTTATCATAATTAATACTATTTTTAATAGTATAATTTTCTAATGAAATTATATATCTAATATCATCTATATCAATATTATTATCAAAGTTTTCATAAATACTAGATAAATCACCTTCGTCAAACTTAATACCAATAGCTTTACTATAAATATCTTTTGATAAGATATATAACATATCTTTTTCATTATAAATAGTCGCAGATATTACATCTTTATTATTAGATTTAACACCAGCTTCTAAATAAGTCTTCTTATCTTTAATATTTTCTGAAATATAATAATCAACACTTAAATCAATTTTAGGTTCAGCAGAAGTAAATGATATATTTCCTTCACCTACACCAAAATCTTTCGAAGCATAAACATCTTTATAACTCTTAAGTCCACTATCAATCTCAGTAAATAAAGAATCAATTGTTTTAGTAAATATATTTTTTGGAGACATAATCACAAAGTAATATGTACATCCAAGACCAACAACAAGCAATAAAACAACAATTAAAACAATTGGCCAAATCTTCTTATCTTTCTTAATTATAAAATCATTATTATTTGAAACAGGTGCATTTGAACTCACTGGTTGATTAACATCATTTAATTCACCAACCGGTTTAAATAAATCATTTTCACTAGTTTGAGTAACATTATTATTTATATTCTCATTAATAACATTAACCGGAGCAACTTGCACTGAAGATTGTTCAATTGTCTCATTTGACACAACAGCATCATTAATAACAATTTCTTCTTCCTTAGGTAATTCCATTTCAGAATTACTTTCATTAGTATTTTGAACATTCGTTGTCACATCACTTGGAATATTGATAATTTCAGTGTTTTCATTATTATATTCCCCATTTTTTACTTCATTACTTTCCATCTTTTTTCCTACTTTCCTATTATAACTATAACACCATTTCACAAAAATGTCATTAATTATTTTTAATTATTAAACTTTCTCCAGTCATCTCTTTTGGCTTACTTATTTCATACACATCTACAATAGTTGGTATTACATCTTTAAGTGTACCACTTTTCTTTAATTTATAATTTTTATTACATATTACAAAAGGCACCTTACTTAAAGTATGATTTGTAATAACTCTACCATTAGTATCTTTCATAAATTCACAATTACCATGATCAGATGTTATAACAACATCATAAAAATTTTCATCAGCCTTTTCAAGTATTTTACCAATACAGAAATCGCATGCCTCAAGTGCTCTTACACAAGCTGGAATATTTCCAGTATGACCGAGAATATCAGGATTAGCAAAATTAGCTAATATAAAGTCGAAATCTTCATCTATTGCATCAATAATCGCTCCAGTAACTTCCCCAACATTCATTTCCGGTTTAGCATCATATCTTACGACTTTAGGAGACGGAACAAGTATTTTATATAGATTTTTATCAGAAAATTCTTTACCACCATCAAAGAAATAAGTAACAGCACTATACTTTTCAACTTCAGCAATCCTAGCCTGCTTAAATCCCAAATCTGCCAAATATTCTCCAAAAGTATTAGTTACAACTTCATTAGAATAACAACAATCAACTGACATATCCGTTCCATATAATAACTCATATTTAACATTCTTAAATCTTTTAACAGCAAACATATTAAAACTTTCATCAGTAAATGCACTAATAAGCTCACTCATATTTTCAGGTCTAAAATTAATAAATATAACACCATCATTATCTTTAATATTACTATTTTTAGTAATAATACTTGGATTAACAAATTCATCACTTATATTATTTTTATAATGAAGTTCTAAACATCTTACATAATCACTAAAAGTATTACCAACATTATAACAAATAGCATCATATGCTTTTTTAACCCTATCATAATTATTATCTCTATCCATTGCATAATATCTACCAGTAATAGTACCAATTGTACCTAAACCAAGCTTACTAACTTTTTGCATAAATTCATTAATAATGTTAATAGCATCATTAGGAAGTGCAGTAACACCATCAGTAATAAAATGAAAAACAACTGATTTAACCTTCTTTATTTTAGCAAGAGCAAGAACGGCATAAAAATGTTCCATACTACAGTACACATTAGTATTTTGAACAAGACCAATTAAATGTAATGTACTATTATTTTCATTAACATGATCCATCATATCAAGTAAAGTATCATTTTCAAAAAAACTTTTATCTTTAATTTTTTCATTTATAAGAGTTAATGGACTTTTAATAGTTCTACCAAGCCCAATTGCCATATGACCAGCTTCAGAATTACCAGCAACACCCTTTGGAAGACCAACAGCTTCTTCACTAGCAGTAAGTTCACTAACAGAATAATCATTTAATATTTTATTTAAATTAGGTAAATTTGACATCTTAATAGCATTTCCATTATCAGATTCTCTTATACCAAAACCATCTAATATTAATAATATAACTTTTTTCATATAATTCTCCTGTAAATATTCTATCACATCAAAACAAAAGATAAAAGAAAAAAAGTAGAAGCATCTACTTATACATTAATCATTTCAAGTCTTAACTTATCAGCAATAGTTACAATAAATTCCGAATTAGTTGGTTTCGCCCTATCAATATCAACACTATGACCGAATATTTCTTCCATTAAATCAATATCCCCTCTTAACCAAGAAACTTCAATCGCATGCCTTATTGCTCTTTCAACTCTCTGAATAGAAGTATTAAATTTAACACTCAAATCCGGATATAGTTGCTTAGTAATACCACCTATAAAACCAGGATTATTATATACCATTAAAATAGCACTTCTAATAAACTGATAACCTTTAATATTAGAAGGTATTCCAAGAGCATGTAATATTTTAGTCACCTGTATTTGAATATCTTTACTTTCTATTTCTATAATTTTATCATTATTCCTTTTATTAGTAATAGTTTGAATAATTTTACTTTTTAAATCATTTAAATCAAAAGGTTTCAAACAATAATATCTAACACCATACTCACTAACATCTCTAATAGTTTCTTCTTCATTATAAGAAGTCATAACAATAACCTTCTTATTTATATTATGTTTCCTCATATATTCAAGAACACCAAGTCCATCCTTTTTAGGCATTATTAAATCTAATAAAACAATATCAAAATCGATATTATTACTTTTAAATATATCTATTGCCTCTTCACCATTAGAAGCACTACCAACAATTTCAATATCCTTATTATCAGAAAAAAATTCCTTAATTAAACCTACTAAACCTGCATTATCGTCTACTACTAAGACTTTAATTTTCATGTTATCTTTTTATTCTCCTTTTTATTTATTATACTAACAAGATTATACATATTTCTAGTTTCAAAAATGTAATAAAATGCATAATAATGTAATATCATGTCATAAAAAGACAAACTCTTTATATTAATCTTTCTATTTTTTCTATTGATAATCAATCTCAATAATACTATATTCTTTTCAAACATATTTTCATCAAAAGTAAGATATGCTTCTTCTTTCCTTGATTCTATTATTCAAAATAAAATAAAAAATAGATATATTTCTATCTATTTTACACATTTCATATTACACAAATAAAATCCAATAATAGTAAATACCATAAATAAATGATATATACCATTATGATCTAAATAAAATATTTTAATATTTCTATTTATTAATATTAATCCACCAATAACTTGAAAGAATAAAGGTATAAAATAATAATATTTCTTATTTTTTATAAAAGAAATAATTATCAAAAGTAAATTAAAACATACATAAATAACAAAAGTAATTATAAAATCTTTATTTAATATTATCTCAACTATCATAAACAAATATAATAATATAGAACATATAACTATATATTTATTAAATTTATATTCAGTAAATAATAATGAATCAATAATACATATAAATACAAATAATAATATTATCCACAAGATATTAACAATTAAATTAGATATATTAAAACTATGTATTACAAAACCTAAAAATCCACCCAATATTAAAAATATATAGAATAGTAACCAATATTTATTATAATTAAGCTTTCTCAATTTAATAAAACAATATAATGAAGAAAATAATATTAATAAATTAGTAAGACCAGTTGTAAGCTCATAACCACTTCTAAACACTATTTAAGTTCCTTTAACAACTCTTTTAAACTATTAATATCAGTAGATGCCTTTCCTATAACAACACCATCACAAATATCAAAAATAGACTTAATATTCTCAGTATCAATAGATCCACCATAATATACTTCAACCTTTAATTTATATTTGTTATACATATATGTTTTAATATCATCAACCACTTTAGTAATTTTGTTAGTGCATTGTATTTCACCACTACCAATAGCCCAATTAGGTTCATAACAAATAGATAAATATTTAAGACTTGAACTTTCAATAGCCTTTAAATAGAAATTTAGTTCCTTCTTTATATAATTAAAAGGCCTTCTAGTTTTCTTTTGCTCACCTACAAAAAGAATAGTATTACACTTAGAATTTAAAGACTTAAACAATTTCTCTTTGAAAGTCATATAAGTTTCACCAATAATTTTTCTTCTTTCATAATGACCAACAAAAGAATAATTTATATTCATTTTCTTTAATGACTCTAAATTAATCTCACCAGTAAAAGAACCAGTTTTATAACTGAAAAAGTTTTGAGTACCAACTAAATACTTACTATCTTTAAATAAAGATAAATATAGTATGGGAGGAAATAATATAAATTCATAATTATTAGATTTTAATTTATCAAATTCACTTTTAAATCCAACCATTTCATCATAAAACAAATAACTTTTTTGATTAAGAATAACTTTCTTCATACTACTTACCATTTAATCTTTCTAATGTTTTAAATCTTTTTCCTTCTAAATATTCAAGTGTTGCTCCTCCACCAGTAGATAAATATGTAAAATTATATTTAAACTTATGTGAAGCACTTATAATATCTCCACCTGCTAAAATAGTAGGAATTGATTGATTATATATAAATTGCATTACTTTTTTAGTACCATCTTCATATTTTGGATCTTCAAACATACCAAGAGGTCCATTCCATAATATTAATTTACTATTAATTAATAATTCTTTATACATACTTATAGTTTTAGGACCAATATCATATCCAATATCACTATTACCCATATCAGTAACTAATTTTACTCCATTATTAGTTACTACATCAATTGGTAATATAATTTTATTTTTATGAGTATCAATTAAATTTTTAGCATATCTAATCTTATCATCACTAACAATACTCTCACCAACATTAATACCACTTGCTTTTAAGAATGTAAAACACATAGCTCCACCAAGCAATATATAGTCACTTGTATTAATTAAGTTATCAATAACACCAATCTTATCATCCACTTTAGCTCCACCTAAAATTAATGTCTTTCTTTGATGAATTGCTTTATCAAGCATAGAAACTTCATTATCAATTAAAAACCCTGAATATGATGGTAAAAACTTAGATATACCATATGTTGATGCATGACACCTATGAGCACTACCAAAAGCATCTAATACAAATATATCACCAAGAGATGCCCAATATTTAGATAATGCTTCATCACAAGAACTTTCAAGTGATTTAGGATAATCTTCATACCTTGTATTTTCTAAAATAACAATCTCTCCATCATTCATATTTTGAATGGTTTTTAAAACTAATTCTCCTCTTGTAAAAGGTACAAAATATATACCACAAGATACAAGAGTAGATAAATGTCTAGCTACAATTTCAAGAGAATTTTCTTCCTTATCAGCTTGTGATTTAATTCTACCTAAATGAGATAACAATATTATCTTAGCCTTTTTTTCTATTAAATAATTAATAGTCTTTAAACTAGCTAATATTCTAGTATCATCATCTATCTTCCCATCAGTAATTGGTACATTATAATCAACCCTAACTATAACCCTTTTACCAGTTACATTAATTCCCTTAATACTCTCCATTTTTATACCTACCTTTCATTATCCATGTATATTTTTTCAGCAGTCTCCTTTAACTCATCAAGTGTTGTATTTACAACTTCAATGTCAAATTCATTATAATCATCTAAATCAATCTCAGTTGGATGATTCTTTTGCTCTTCTGTAAGACCATTATCAAAGTCAGGTCTTACAATATGAATACTTTTAATATTAGGATAAACAACCTTTAAATCATTTATTTCCTTTTTAAATCTTATATCACTTATAATAATCGCATCATAGAAATATGAAAATATTTCAATATCATCAATCATTCTTTTAATAAATAAATCATCTTTCTTTAACTTCTGTCTTATAACAGTAGTTCCAAGTTGCTGTAAGAATTCTCTTGGTTTAGTTTCTTCACTTAAATCCCAACCAGTCATTTCTCTTGCATAATACTTAATATATTTTGATAATTGAGTAACTATAACTTTCTTGTCATGTTCTTCATAAGTTTCTTTTAAGAATGCAGAAAAAGTATCCTTACCATGCTTTGCTTTTCCTCCTACTACGAATATTTTTGGATTTCTTTGTTCAATATCCATCTTATTTACCTCCCTATTTTAATTATTATCATTATTTTCTTCAACCACTTTTGTAGTTGTTGTAGTTTCATTACCTGAACTGCTCTCTGCTATATCTCTTACCATCCATGCATTAGGTAAATACCTTTCTCCATTATAATTATAACCCTTTGGATTATTTAAAAGTTTACCTGTTTTATCATTTATATTTTTCTTAGCATATAAAGCACTAGAACCACCACCATCAAGATTAGCTGCATTATATGCTTTATATTTAACAAATAATTCAGCAAGATCCTTCATCGAAATCCCAACTGAAGAAGATGTTCTTCCATCTATAACAATAAATAAAACTATTCCATCTTGTCTTTGACCTATGGCAGTTCTATTGGCAACTCCCCAACCACCATTACCTTTAAAATCAGACATTTTACCATTAACTACTAAGAAAGGTCCAAACTCAACAGCCCTATCCATACCATCTTTAACTGCTTCACTTGCAGATTTCTTAGTAAGCATTAAAACATTATCCTTAGTAAAACCTATAAGACCACCACCTTTATTAATTTTTTTACCAGTCTTATAAACTTTACCATTTAAGATAGTTTGCCCAGTAACATAATTTTGTCCTGGAACACTATTAACACCACTAGCATTCATCGCAACATATGCTTTATTATTCTTAGCCATAGTTGATAAATAATCTCCGCCATGACC
This sequence comes from uncultured Clostridium sp., assembly GCA_964649575.1. GTDB lineage: Bacteria > Bacillota_I > Bacilli_A > RF39 > UBA660 > CAG-1000. The sequence goes on from CAZYRI010000015.1 coordinate 12,372, forward strand.
ATAATTCTTAGAAAATACAAGTTCAATTCTAGATGGATCATATACAACAACCATATACCCTTTCCATCCACTTCCTGATATATTAACTATTTTATATAAATCATTACCCTCATCCTTTTTAAGAACTTGCTCCTCATATATAGATTCATATGTTCCAGTATCTACAACAGGTTGAATATTTATTTTAGAAGTATCAGTAGGATCCTCAGTCTCAATAACCTTATTATTATCAAGAATCTCCTCAACCATACTTTCATTATATAAAACATAAGCAAAATATTTATGAGTCATAGTTGTCATCGCAGTTGTTACAATAAAATCTCTAAAAAATGAAAAAGGACCATAAGCTACAAAAAAGCAAATTAATACAAAAATATCAACAACAATCAAAAAAATACTAAACTTACTCTTCTTTTGTTTCTTCTTCATTATTTACTCCCAACTCATATGGAGAATCAATACTACCATCTCCACTTACAATACTTATATCACCTTTTAAATACATAGAAGGTCTAACACCATATTTACTAGCAATTAAATCTCCAAATACATTTCCATCTTCATTAATAACATTAATAATCATATTAGATTCAATACCTCTATTCATAGTTAAAACAGATTTAGTATCACTTATAAATAAATCTCCAAGTGTAAGCATACCAATATTAAATGAACCCTTTTTACTATAAACAACAGTATAGTCTAATTTATCAAGAGTATTACCTCCAATACCCCAATCAGACTTAACAATCAAATCATTATTTTTAATAGACTTATAATAAGTATTATTTAAATATTCACCAATAGTACTCTTATCAGTAGAATAAATATTATTTTTACCACCAAATGTCTTTGTTAAATATGAATCATTATTTTTAATATTATCGCTTAAAGCAATCTTAACATTTTCACCAGTACTAATTACTCTATATGTATTACCCGAATAATTAATATATTTTGAAACATAAACATCACTTAAAGTATTAACTGTTCTCTCACTAACAACATATGGACTATTTAAAGAACCATCACCGTGTAATAAAGCAATATCATTTTTAAGAGTTATAACAGGTCTTACTCCATATATTTTAGTAGTTATTTTATTAATACCAACTTCACCACTACTACTTATAAAATAATTACTATTTTCATCATTAATAGTACTTAAATAATATGTTTCACCATTATTTAAATAACTTTCCTTTCCACCAGCAGAAGCATAATCATATAAAGATAATATTGTCATTTTATTAGCATTATTATTATTTTCACAACTAATATCTTTAAGATCATTAATATTATCCATACATAAATAACTATTAGTTAAATACTTATCAATATCATCCATATTATTTTCAAATATACCACTATATTTTTCATCAGACTTATTTAACCATTTATTAATATATGATTTATCAAAACCATTCTCAAGACCAGAATACATCAATGTTAAAGATTTTTCACTTATAACTTTAATATTATTATCTTCATCAATACCAACTATTCTAAATAATATTCCAGAATATTCTAAATAATTATCATCAACATTACCAACATATCTATATATATTAGCATCTTTATCATGTATAAGTCCCTTAGTTAAATCAACATAACTTTGTTTCTTAATTAACTCATCAACTAAAAGAACTGTACTATTAGTAGGTCTATGACCATTTTCTTTTAAATAATACTTAATTAATCTAGTTGTATAAAAAAGAGCAATAATAATTAATAAAGCAACATTAAGTGTAACAAGCACAGGCCTTATCTTAAGTCTTCTTTTAGTCATAATAAACTCCTAATCTCCAAAATCATTTTGATATGCTATTAAACTAGCATTAATTACTCCATCAATACCATTAAATTGATCTACTATACTTGTATCAATATCACCTTTTCTTGATTTTCCTTCCTTCATATCAACTTCAAGAGATAATTCTATTTCATTACCAAATATAGATTTACTTCTAACCTTAAATTTCTTAATATTTTTTAATTTCTTTAATACAGTTTCATGACATGAAGATTTATATTTAAGAACAAGTAAATATCTAGTAGCAGTTTTAAATCCCATAAGATAACTTATAAAATATAATACACCTATTCCAAGTGATGCAACTAAAGCTGGAATATATAACCCTGCACCACTCATAATACCAGCACTTATTCCCCAAAACATAAAACCAGTGTCGACAGGCTCCTTAACAGCTGTTCTAAATCTTACAATAGATAAAGCACCAACCATACCTAAAGAAAGACTAATATTAGAACTAATTGTTCTTATAATCATCGCAGTAACCATCGCAAGCATTAATATACAAAGAGAAAATGCTTTCGAATAAACAACACCAGTATATGTTTTCCTATAAACATATATAATAAACATACCAATAACAAATGCAACTACCAGAGAAATAAGCATATCAATAGCTGATACACTACCAGTAAATTGCTCCAAAAAAGAATTCTTAAAAATACTTAAAATCATATAACTCACTCCTTATTTAATACTTCTACATATTGCAAACTTACTAACAGCTTCCTTACAACTAGGAATATCATTTAATAAATTAGCTATATGAAGAGGTAATACTTCATTAAATTTAACTTCTAAAACCTGTTTCCCAGGTTCACTAACATCATACATAGGAACATCTTTATTAAATAAATCATAATTATACAAACCACTTTGAATATTAGAATCAAAAGTAATTCTAACATCACTTATAGGATAAGTAAAAGCAGTCCTATGATATAAAACTATAATAGATGGTACTAAATGTTTAACCTTACAATTTGTTATAAACTCTTCAAGTAAACCAGTAGCATTCTCTATTTCATCTATTTTACCATTTAATATTTTACTATATATATCTTTTGAAATCAACATCTGTTCCTTTGCTGTATATGTATTATGTTTCATCTTTTTTTCTAATCTAATAAACTCATCATTATTATTATATATTCTTATTCTATACTTTTTTCTATAAAGAACACCATCCATCTTTTCATAATAACTAGAAGAATCCAAATCATCAAAATATAAACTCTTTATTAAATATGAACCATCACTATAATATGCATTTTTATCTTTCTTTAAGATAAGTGATAATTTCTGTTTCAGTACCTCCGCAGCACTATTAGATATTTTAAATTTTAACTCATGTCTATACTTATATTCTTTCATTTAACACCACCAAAATACTTCTTAACTTCTGCATCACTCAATTTAAAATATGATTTAGCATACTTAATAACATAACTATTTCTATTTTTAGCAAACTTTTTCATGGCTGCAATAGAATTCTCCCAATGACTGTATGAATTCCCCCATCTCTCAGCATTTCTTTTAAACTCATCCTTACCAATCATTTCAATAACTTCATCTATCCTTTTACTAACATTATCATAAGACCAAGTATTCTTTAAATTATATGATAATCTTTCTAAAAAAGTTTTCTTAAACTCACTACTTTTCATTAAATTTCTAAGTAAATCAGTAGGAAAATTCCAAGCACCCATACCAGAAACACTAGTATATTCAGTAAATGTATTTTGAGTAGTTCTAAAAAATCCAGAATCTAAATCATAAAAAATAAATTTCCATTTACCATTATCAACATTAGGATTAGAAAAATATCTAGTATTTAATATATCATAATTAGCAGTATATATTTCACCAATCCAAAAATCACATAAACTTTGAATATCAATTTGTTCTTTAATCTTTTCATAATTAGATTTTTTACTAAGAGAATTTTTATTAATAAAATTAATCATAGCCTTATAATTTTTATCAGTACCACTCTTAACCTCACCATCTATTCTAAGAATACTAGTATCAGTTTTAGTAGTTTTAACATTATAATGATTAGATACAAAAGTTTCATCAACCTTTTCTCTTATAAAATATATACCATTATATTTACCATTTATATATAAAATAATTGGTTCATATGCTTGAACATCAACATCAGTATACTCACCAACAAGAGAAGTTGCCACTACATCCTTAATAACAGTTCTCTGATCATTATATTGAAATTCATCCTGTGAACCAGTTCTAAGAACAAGTGAATCAAAAACAGAACTATCAACAGTATCAAATACTTTATATTTAAGTTTAGCATCACCAAACATCTTTTTAAACTTAATCTCATAACTTTTCTTTTTATAACTTCTAGTTGACCCACCAAACAACTTAAGCCCCATATTAAGCTTAAAACCACCGCCATCCTTGTCAAAATATTCAACATAACCATGTTCCAAAACACTACTATTAAGACTAGTATGAGAATTAACATTATTAAGCTTTTTAGGATCAATACTTATAGACATAACAGAAACCTTATGACTATCATCCATTATATATGAATAAGTATTAACATCACTTTTAAGTTTACCATCTTCCTTACTCATAATTTTTAAAACAGTAGTCTTCTTAATAGTAAGAGGACTACTGTATACTTTTGAATCTGTTGTTGGCATAGAACCATCAGTTGTATAATAAATTTTCTTTCCAGTTAAAGCTACCTTAAATTCCTTACCATCTTTTATCACACCACCAGAAACAGAAGCAGTTGGCAAATAAGAAATCGCCTCAGTTCCAGAATTATTTTTACTTTTTGGAGTTGGCTTACTAAAATAATATAAACCATAATCTTTACCCCTACCATAAGAATAACCATTTGGTACTTGTGAAACATACATAGAATCAATTATACTTGAATCCTTTGTTAAATATATCGCATCATTATCACCAAGTTTGAATCCCAAATGAGTATAACTCTTATTAGTTAATTCAGAATTACCACTAGCCATAACAACATAATACTCACCCTTTTTAAGAGTTACATCAGGAAGCTTACTCATACATACAGTATTAATATTAGTAGTTAAACAATAATCACTTAATTTAACATCATCTTTACCATTATTATAAAGTTCTATCCAATCATAATAATTACCACCATTTTGAGGTAAATAAGAATAATTATTATTCATAACCTCATTAATAATAAGAGTACTTTCAACACCTAAATATTTCTTTTGAAATGACTTTATTCCATTAACAGTATTATCAAATCCAGGAGATATTGAATTATTCATTAAATACTTATCTCCCTCCCTTATATAAGCCATTCCATTAGCTAAATTCTCATATTTAACCTTATCTATTACTTTACCATTAGAATTAGTAAGCACAACAGTACCATTCTTATTCTTTAACTTAAAACCAGTACTAAGAGTACCACTAGTACTACTAACACCACTAGTATATATTAATAACACTTCACCTTTTGATAACTTAATATTAGGTAATTGCCATTTAAAGCTAACAGATTCATCATTAGATAAACTATAATTCTTAATATTAATACTCTCATCACTTATATTCTTTATTTCAATATAACCACTATATTCACCATTTTCATTCTTAAAATTACCCTTATTTTCAGCAAGTATTTCATTAATAACAATCTTTTTACTTTCAGGACTCTCAAGTGATTTCAAAAATTCATGATAACCATCTATATTATTAGCAAATCCTGGTGTCGGTTTATCTTGTATTACCCAATTGCCTTTTTCATCCCTTGCCATAACAGTATTAGAATCTAAACTAACCGTTTCAATCGCATCAACCACTTTACCATTAGGCTTTAAAAGAGCCACAACCTCTCCACCAGAACTTTTTAACTTAAAATTAGTATAAAGTCCTTCCTTGTTTTTTCCACTTAAATATACAACTATATAACCATTCGCAGAAATAACAGTATCAGGAAACACATACTTAACCTTAGTATTCTCATCACTAAGACCATAATCTTTTAAATTAATATCATGATCATTACCATTATATATTTCTAAATAATCATATAAACTACCCTCTTCATCACTAATAACACCCTTATTAGATGACATAATCTCATTAATAACAAGCTTGTTAATAGATATATCATTATCCCCAAGTTCCTTCTTTGGAAGACTATCTTTATTATCAGACCACATCCCAATTAAAATAAGAACTATTATTAATAGAACACATACAATCAAAAAACCTATATTTTTCTTAAACTTCTTAGCATTAAATCCCATAATAAAAACTCCTATTACAATTATACAATAATAAGAGTTTTATATCTATATTTTATAAAAAATAACACAGATTTTACACACAATTTTTACTCAACAGTAACACTTTTTGCAAGATTTCTTGGTTTATCAATATCACATTTCCTAAGAATAGCAATCTCATAAGAAAGCATTTGACATGCAACAATAATAACCAAATTTTGAATATATTCACTAGTAAGTGGTACAACTATATCATAATCACTAACACTCTTATCAATATTAATAGATTCCTTTCTTATAGTAACTATTTTAGCACCCCTACTTTTAGCTTCAATAATATTACTAACAGTTTTCTCATATACAGAAAACTCACTTAAAAGAGCTATAACAGGTGTGTTATTTGAAAGTAAAGCAATTGGTCCATGCTTAAGTTCACCAGCTGCAAAACACTCACTATGTATATAAGATATCTCCTTAAGTTTCAAACTCGCTTCATAACAAGTATAAATATCAATACCTCTTCCAATATAATATACATCTTCACACTTATATATATTTTTAGCAACACCCTTATAATCAATATTAATAACCTTTTCTACATACTTAGGTAATTTAGAAAACTCAGATATTATTTTATCAACTTCATCCTTCTTAATAATATTTTTCTTATACATATACTTAAGCATAAGTAAACTACATAAATAACATTGACTATAATATCCCTTAGTAGTCGCAACACATATTTCAGGACCAGCAAGCATAGGCATGATATATTTAGCTTCCCTTGCTATTGTAGAAGTAGATACATTAACTATTGCAAGAGTATCAACACCTTCCTCATTACACATTCTAAGACTAGCCAAAGTATCAGCAGTTTCACCACTTTGAGATAAAAACACTACAAGAACATCATCATCAAAATAATGATTAGAATATCTATACTCACTAGCCACATAAACATTAACATAAAAATCCTTACTAGTACAATACTTATCACTAAAATACTTAGCAACTAATGCCGCATGATAAGCACTACCACAACCAACAAAATCAATTCTCTTATATTTAGTTATATCAAGAACCTTATCACTAATCTTATCATTCTCCAAATACACAGAATACAACTTCTTACTAAGTTCTATTTGATCATTTATTTCCTTAAGCATAAAATGCTTATATCCACCCTTCTGAGCACATTCAATATCAAAATTAGCTTCAAGAATTTCTTTATCAAGAATTATACCATCATAATAAATATTACATTCCTTATCTATCTCAACTATTTCCTTATCATCAAGAACAATATATCTCTTCGTATAACAAAGTATAGCAGATATATCACTAGAAATAAAATATTCACCTTCACCTATACCAACTATTAATGGAGCATCCTTTCTTACACCATATATCTTATCCTTACCCTCAAACATTATAGCAAGAGCATAACTACCAGACATCTTTTCAATAGACTTTTCAATTGCCAATAATTCATTCTCACCATCATAATTAGAATCAATTAAAGCAGCTATCCTTTCACTATCAGTATCACTTATAAACTTATAATTTTTAAGTTCACCCTCAATTACTTTATAATTTTCAACAATACCATTATGAGCAACAATAACCCTTCCTACTTTATGAGGATGACAATTTACTTCAGTTACCTTACCATGAGTAGCCCATCTAGTATGAGCTATACCACATGTAGTATTATTAAATATATATTTCCTTAATTTATCTCTTAAATTCTCTATCTTACCAATAGATTTAACAATTCTTACCTTATTATTATCAAGAACTGCTACACCAGCAGAATCATAACCCCTATACTCAAGTGTTGATAATCCATTAACAAGAACATCTTTAACATTCCTTTTTCCCTTATAACCTATAATTCCACACATATAATTCTCCTTATACTTAAATTATATATTATAATTCCTAAAATTCATATCAATTTTATGTTTACTTGACATTAAATACTATATTTTATTATAAAAAAGAAAAGTATTTCTACTTTTCTAAGACCAATGTATAAGTAATTATTCATTTAAGCCACTTACATAGCATCAAACCCATGAAATTAAGATAAATGAACAAACTCTTAACCATGCAAGAAGCGTCCGAGTTTATGCATCATTAGCCATATTTAAGAATAATATATTCTTAGGTTATACTAATCCTTTCCTAAATAAAAGCAGTTAAAGAGTTATTTTAAACATCTTTATTTTACCTGTACTGCATTATAACAGAAATCCTGGAGCCACGCCGTTGGTATTGTTAGCATTGTTGTTATTCCAATCGCCGTTATTGTTCACATTATAGAAATTGTTATCATTGTTGGAATTGGCGGAGCGGAGCCACTAAGAGCCACGAGCTAAGACCCAGGCCACACGCAATTAACATTAGTACACCTATTTCAAAAAACTATTGCATCAATCAATGCAGTTATAGTTTTAGAAACCAATAATTAGCCTCTTGCCAACCATATCTTACTGATATGATTGGCAAGATCTCTTTTATTTTTTCAGCAGTCCAGCCCATCACCGGTGATGAACTGGACATTCATAATCCACTCTTTTAAAGACCGTACATTTGATTTTTTTCGCAGTCCTGGCCGTCAACATTGACAGCCAGGACATTTTGCTTTATCCATAAATTTCTCTTTCGTTTGCTCATCGACGCTTTCGCTTACGAGTTCGCAAAGTTTAAGTTCTTCCATACCTTTTTCAAAAAGTCGCGAGGTTTTAGTTCACCACTTATTATTTTGCTTATAACTACTGCTTTACAC
>CAZYRI010000016.1:0-20325 GCA_964649575.1 uncultured Clostridium sp.
ATAAGATGAATTTAAATATACAATTATTCGCATCTAAAAAAGGTGTTGGTTCTACAAAGAATGGTAGAGATTCTGCTGGTCGTAGATTAGGTGCTAAACTAAGCGATGGTCAAACTGCTAAAGCTGGAGCAATAATTTATCGTCAAAGAGGAACTAAAATTTATCCAGGAAACAATGTTGGAATGGGTAAAGATCATACTTTATATGCTAAAATTAATGGAAATGTAAAGTTTGAAAGAAAAGGAAAAGATAGAAAACAAGTTAGTGTTTATGAGAACTAGTGTAATAACTAGTTTTTTTGATTCATAAAATTCAAACACTTTTTCGCTTGTCGGGGGGGGGTAAATATGCTATTATAAATAATAGAGGTGGAAGTTATGAATAAAAAAGGATTTACATTAGTAGAATTACTCGCAGTAATAGCAATTCTAGCGATATTAGTTATAATAGCATTACCTAATGTTTTGAATATGTTTAATCAAGCAAAAAAGGATATATTTTTAACAGAAGCTAAAAATATTTATAAAGAAGTGACTAAAAAATATATAAGTTCCAATATAAAAAATGAAAATAGTAATATAATAAATTCAGAAGACGATACAAAACTTGATATATCTAATTCTAATTCAAAATATTGTGCTGTTCTTGATAAGAAAGGCAACATTAAATATATGAGAGTTAGTGATGGTGAATATATTATTAGTATATATGAAAATGATGATATATATAAATTAACTACAGATGATATTAGAAAAGGTAGTTCTGATGAAGTAGAATGTAGTGAAGTTATACCTCCTAAAGAAGTTTTTTGCAAATTTGATGGTAAAATGGTACAAGGCACTAAATATGTAAATGGTCAGTATACTTATGGATATAAACAAGAGGCATTTTATACTTATTGGGTAAATAAAAGTTTTGATGGATGGGGAGTTCGATTAACTGATAAAAAAAGTACTGAACCAGTAACCACTAAACTTTGTACATATATAAATGATAAACCAGTGGTATCAATGAGCAATATGTTTAGAGAAAGTGCAGCAACAACATTAGATCTAACTAATTTTAATACAAGTAAAGTGACAAATATGAGCTATATGTTTTATAGCAATAAAGCAACTTCACTAGATTTAAGTAGTTTTGATACCAGTAATGTTACAGATATGAGTCGTATGTTTGCTGGAAGTCAAGCAACAACATTAGATTTAAGTAGTTTTGATACTAGTAGTGTAACAAATATGTATGAAATGTTTAGTAATAGTAAGGCAATAACACTTGACTTAAGTAATTTTGATACTAGCAAGGTAACAAATATGAGTGGTATGTTTTATTATTCTAAAGTTAAGGTACTAGACTTAAACAGTTTTGATACTGGTAAAGTTACAAATATGGCTAAAATGTTTTATGCAAATAGATTTAGTGGTGAAAATTCAATAATTGAAGTAAAAGGATTAAATAAATTTAAAACTAGCAATGTAACAGATATGAGTTATATGTTCTATGAAAGTAAAATAAAGAATCTTGATTTAAGTAGTTTTAATACTAGTAATGTAACAAATATGGAGCATATGTTTGATGATAGCCAAGCAGCAACAATAAATGTAAGCAGTTTTAACACTGACAGAGTAATAAACATGAGCTATATGTTTAGTGGCATTAAAGTAGACAGTTTAGATTTAAATAATTTTAATACTAGTAATGTAACAAATATGAATAATATGTTTTCTCTTTCAGAAATATCGAAATTAGATTTGAGTAATTTTGACACTAGCAGTGTTGAAAATATGAGTGCGATGTTTTATTATGTAAAAATTCCTGAGTTAAATTTAAATGGTTTTAATGAAGGAAATGTTAAAAATGTTTCATCTATGTTTAGATATAGTAAGATTGGGAAGTTAAATCTAGATGGTTTTAATACTAGTAAAGTTACAAATATGCAAACAATGTTTGAAAATGCTGAAACTGATTATCTTGATTTAAGCCCATTGGATACAGGAAATGTAACAAATATGTCTAATATGTTTCACGATGCTAAGATTAAAAATGTTAACTTTGGTAATATAAACACTAGTAAAGTTACAAATATGCATCAGATGTTTTATAATAGTAAAATTGAAAGTTTGGATTTAAGTAATTTTGATACTAGCAGTGTAACAGATATGGGTGGTATGTTTTATAGTAGCAATGCCACAACAATAAATGTAAGTAACTTTAATACAAATAAAGTGACAGATATGAGCTATATGTTTGGGTATAGCAAAGCACAAATATTAGATGTAAGCAATTTTGATACTAGCAATGTTACAAGTATGTCTATTATGTTTATGGAAAGCGATGCCACAACTCTAGATTTAAGCAATTTTGATACAAGCAATGTAACAAGTATGAACTATATGTTTTATAATAGTGCAGTAACAACCCTAGATCTAAGCAATTTTGATACTAGTAATGTTACAAGTATGTATGCTATGTTTTATGGAACTTTAGTAGAAAAATTAGATCTAAGCAATTTTGATACCAGTAATGTTACAGATATGAGTCGTATGTTCTATAATAGTCAAGCAACAACAATAGATATAAGCAATTTTGATACTAGCAATGTAACATATATGGATTATATGTTTTATAATAGTGCGGTCACAACCCTGGATTTAAGCAGCTTTAATACGAAAAATGTTACTCATATGAGTTGGATGTTTAAAAATTCTCCAAATTTAAAAACAATATATGTTAGTAATAATTTCAATACAAGTAAGGTCATTAGTGGCTCCAATATATTTACAGGATGTACATCTTTAATAGGCGGCTCAGGAACAATTTATAATAGTGGTAGAGTTAATAAAACCTATGCCAGAATAGATGGAGGAACAAGTAGTCCTGGGTATTTTACTAGTAAAAGTGTTAACTAAAAAGGTTAACATTTTTTTAATATTGATAATAGTTTCAATAATAAGATCAAAAAAATTACTATTTTGTTATATGTATATAGTTTTTATAGTGAATAATAGGTAAATAATGTAACTAAAAATAAATATAATTCATACCATATTAATGAATAGAAATAAAGGAGTGGATTATATGTGTAATAATGAAAACAATTGCAATACTTGTGATAATTGCATAATGGAAATATTACAAGTTATAAATGTATTACAATCTAATGCTTGCCCAGATAACTGCTTACTATCATGTGATAGACCAGCATTAGGTGGTGGTACTAACTGTGTAATTTGCAACACTCGTCCAATTATGTTATATACTTGCTGTGGAAATGGAACACCATGGAGCATGCCTGTTAGCAGAACAGAAACAGATACAACAAGTTCAGTATTTAGAGTAGAAAAGGTAGATGGATGTTGTTGTACATTTAGAGTTTTAGCAGCTAACCCAGATACAACATCACTTTATCCTTATGTAAGTACAGATTCAATTTTTACAATGGATTGTAATTGCTTATGTACTATAAGATGTTTAAATGATACTTATGTAGAATGCTTATAATAGAACCATTAAAAAGAAAAAGTAGAAATTCTACTTTTTTTGATGCGAAAAAGTAGTGTTTTTGAATTTTTTTCCTTATATAATAAATAGAGAGAGAAAAATAATTTCTTGACAAATTTGATATTAATGTTAATATTATTTCTGTGAAGAGAAATTAAAAAAAAGGAGAAATATGAAGAATCTTGTTATAGTAGAAAGCCCTAGTAAAAGTAAAACTATAGAAAAGTATCTAGGCAAAGATTATAAAGTATTATCAAGTAAAGGTCATATAAGAAACTTATCAAATACAGGTAAGTATGGCCTTGGAATAGATTTAGAAAATGGTTATAAACCTAATTATATTACTTTAAAAGAAAAAAGTAAGGTTGTAAAGGAACTTAAATCAGCAGTTAAAGAATGTGATAATGTTATATTAGCAACCGACCCAGACCGTGAAGGAGAGGCTATTAGTTGGCATTTAAAAGAAGCATTAAATCTTAAAGATAATAATTATGATAGAGTAGTGTTTAATGAAATAACAAAACCAGCTATTATAGAATCATTTAAGCATCCAAGGAAAATAGATGACAATTTGGTACATAGTCAAGAATCTAGACTTATGCTTGATAAAATAATAGGCTTTAGACTAAGTAGACTTATGCAATATAAAACAAATGGTAAGAGTGCTGGTAGAGTACAAAGTGTAGCACTTAAATTAATTGTTGATAGAGAAAGAGAAATAGAAGCATTTATTCCAAAAGAATATTATACTATTGAAACAGATTTTAAAGACTTTAAAGCAATATTAACTAAATACAAAGGTAAAGAAATTGAAATAAATAGTAAAGTTGAAGCTGAAGATATAATTAGTAAATTATCAAATGCTTATAATATAGCTAATGTTGATAAGAAACTTAAAAATAAGCAAAGTAAATTACCTTTTACAACAAGTACACTTACTCAAATGGCTTCAAATCGTTTAGGTTATCCAGCATCTAAAACAATGATGATAGCTCAAAAATTATATGAAGGAATTAATATTGGTAGTGAAACAGTTGGTCTTATTTCATATATGAGAACAGATTCAATTAGACTTTCAGATTTATTTATAAATGATACAGAAAAGTATATAGAAAACAATTACGGAAAAGAATATAAGGGATATGCTAAAACAACTAAAAAGAATGATAATGTTCAAGATGCTCACGAAGCAATTAGACCAACAAGCATAGATAGAACACCAGAAAGTGTTAAAAAGTATTTAAAACCAGAAGAATACAAATTATATAACCTAATATATATAAGAACACTTGCTTCCCTAATGGCTGATGCTAAAATAGAAGCAACTTCTGTTGATTTAGAAAATAATGATTATACATTCCATGCAACTGGACAAATATATGTTTTTGACGGTTATTTAAAAGTATATAAAGATTATGAAGATACAGAAGAAACAGTACTTCCTGATTTTGCTAATTATATCTCATCAGTAATAGTTTCAGACAAAGTAGAAAAAATACAACACTTTACTGAGCCAAAATCTAGATATACAGAAGCAAAACTTATTGCTGAATTAGAAAAGTTAGGAATTGGAAGACCAAGTACTTATGCTAAAATAATTTCAGTATTAAAAGAAAGAAAATATGTTGAGATTAAAGATAAAAAATTCTATCCAACAGAAGTTGGTGTAAATGTTACTGATAAATTACAAGAATTCTTTTTTGGAATAATTAATGTTGATTATACAGCAAATATGGAAAGTGAACTTGATTTAGTAGCAGATGGAAAATTACAGTGGAATACAGTAGTAGATAAATTCTATAAAGATTTTGAACCTCTTGTTGATAAAGCATTTAAAGAAATGGAAAAAGCTAGTCCAAAAGAAACAGGGGAAAATTGTCCAGAATGTGGAAATCCACTTGTAATTAGAAAAGGAAAATATGGGGAGTTTGTAGCTTGTTCAAATTATCCAGAATGTAATTATATTAAGAAAGAAGAAAAAGAAAAGCCTATCGAAACAGGAGAGGATTGCCCAAAATGTGGTAGTGCTATGGTAATTAGAAAAGGTAAACATGGTAACTTTACTGCTTGTTCAAATTATCCAAAATGTAAATACATTAAACAAGAAGAACCAAAAGAGTTAGATGAAATATGTCCAGAATGTGGAAATAAACTAGCTGAGAGAGTAGGAAGATATGGAAAATTCATAGCTTGTTCAAACTATCCAACATGTAAATATATTAAAAAAAGTAAAAAATAATCTGTAAAAGAATAATTTATATAATAAATATGTAAAAAAAATATCAATTTACTTGCAATTTCTAGTAGTTATGCTACAATTAATATGTAAGCATTGTATGAAAATATATATAATGCTAAATATTAATGGGAGGTAATTTACGATGAGTAAAACTGAATTAGTAGAATTCGTTGCTGCTAAAGCCGGATTAACTAAAGCTGATGCTCAAAGAGCATTAGAAGCTACAATCGAAGGTATTACAGCTGGTCTTAAAAAAGAAGGAAAAGTTTCACTAGTTGGATTTGGAACTTTTGCTGCTAAGAAGAGACCTGCAAGAGAAGGTATTAATCCTGCTACAAAGGAAACTATTAAGATTCCTGCTAAGGTTGCAGCAACATTTAAAGCTGGAAGTAAATTAAAAGATGCTTTAAATTAGTAAAAAGCCATTAGGCTTTTTTTATTTAAAAAAATTATTAATTGTGATAAAATAAATTATATGAAAGAAATAGTAGATAAAATTATTGAAGAGGGTTTTGAATGTTATATAGTTGGTGGATATGTACGAAACT
Source organism: uncultured Clostridium sp. (assembly GCA_964649575.1). GTDB lineage: Bacteria > Bacillota_I > Bacilli_A > RF39 > UBA660 > CAG-1000. Next base: position 6,286 of record CAZYRI010000016.1, read on the forward strand.
ATTTACTTGGATATGATTCTAAAGATATAGATATATGTACTAATGCCAAAGTTGAAGATTTAGTTAGAATATTTGGTAATACTGGTAAACCAAATAAACAATACTATAGTTATCATATAAAAGAAGGAGAATATACATATGATATAACCTCTTATAGAAAAGAATTACAATATAAAAAAAATAAGCCAGTAAAATTAGAATATGCTAATGATTTAAAAACAGATTTATTAAGAAGAGACTTTACAATAAATACATTTGCTATTGATTCAAATGGTAAATTATTAGATTTATTAAATGCTAAAGAAGATCTTGATAATAAAATCATTAGAGTAGTAGGAAATACTAAAGAAAAATTAATTGAAGATAAAACAAGAATTATAAGAGCTATAAGATTTTACTGTACACTAGATTTTAATTTATCAGATGAAATATTAGAATTTCTAAAAGAAAATGGTAAAATGTTAAATGAAATACCAAAAGAATATATAAGAAAAGAATTAGATAAAATATTTGATTCTAATGGTTATGATAAATTCTTTGAATTGGTTAAAAAATATAATTTAGGAAAGTATTTAAATATTAAATTTAATGAAGTATATAAAGCATATGATAAATATGGAATATGGGCTCAAATAGAAACTGCATTACCATTTTCAAATAGTGAAAAGACAGTTATATCATACATTTCTAATATGGTAAAAAAAGACTCTATAAGTACTGGAGAATTAATAATATATAGTGATATAATAATAAAGAATGCAAGTTATATATTAAATTTAAATAAAGAGATAAAATCTTTTGAAGAAATGAATAAAATACATAGTATTATTGAATTAGAAATAACTCCAAAAGAACTTGCTAAATATGTAGAAATAAATAATATTAAAAAAGTATATAAACTTATTGAAAGAAAAGTAATAACAGGAGAATTAGAAAACTCTAATGATAGAATAAAAGAATATTTAGAAAATACAAATATAAGAACAATATTAAAGGAAGCAGGATATGAGTGATTTAAGGAATATGTTTACAAGTAAAGATTTTGTTATTAATTCTAATGTAGTTAAATGCATAAGTGCAATTGACATTACTTTAGATGAATTTTTGCTTGTATTATATTTCATTAATGTTAGTTTATTATTAAATACAGATGATATAAAAGAAAAACTTGGATTTGATGAAGAAAAGATATTTAATACATTTACAAGCCTAATAAATAAAAAATATATTGAAATGGTAGTTACTAATAATAATGGAGAAGTTATAGAACAAATAAAATTAGATCCATTATATGATAGATTAGCATTAAATAAAAAGACAGATAGTACAAATAATAAAGATATTTATGCTATGTTTGAAAATGAACTTGGCAGAACATTAAGTAGTTTTGAATATGAAATGATAAATAAATGGATTGAAAAAGGAGTTAGTGAAGAAACAATTAAATCAGCATTAAAAGAAGCTGTTTTAAATGGAGTTAGAAGTTTTAAATACATTGATAAAATAGTATATGAATGGTCTAAAAAAGGTATTAAAAGTAAGATTAAAGAAGAACAACAAAAAGAAGAAAAAACTGAAGATGATAGTATACTAGACTTTGAATGGTTTGATGAAAATGAGTAAGAATTTAATAATAAATGAATTAGATAGACACTTTATAAATCCAAAATGTGAATTAGAATATTCAAAAGATTATGAATTACTTTTATCAGTTATGTTATCTGCTCAAACAACAGATAAAAGTGTCAATATAGCAACAAAGGAATTATATAAAAAATATGATACATTAGAAAAATTAAATACATTAAGTATAGAAGAAATTGATAATTATATTAAAAGAATAGGCTTTCATAAAACAAAGTCTAAATATTTTAAAGAAATAGTGGAGAATATATTTAAGATAGGTTATGTGCCAAATGATAGAGAATATTTAGAAAGTTTAAGTGGAGTCGGTAGAAAAACAGCAAGTGTTGTTTTAGGACAACTATTTGATGAACCATCTTTTGCAGTGGATACTCATGTATTTAGAATATCAAAAAGACTAGGAATTACTACTAAGATGGATGATGTATTAAAAACAGAACAAAAACTTAAAAAATATTTTGATAGAAATACTTGGAATAGAATAAATTCACAAATGGTTTTATTTGGTAGATATATTTGCACAAGTAAAAACCCAAAATGTGAAAATTGTAATTTAAAAAATATATGCAAAAATAAAGAGATGAATTAATCATCTCTTTTAATTTACAACAACAGTTTGAGTAAACTTCTTTGTTATACTCGTTTCTTCGTGTTTAAATGATACACTATAAATTATTTCATAAGTACCAGCAGTAGCAGTGAAGTTATCTATTGATACAGTATCACTACTGTCATTTTTAGTGATTGAAACATAACTTACAGATAAATCAGTAACACTATTTTTTACATCATTTCCATTTAAATTAATAGAGGAAACTGACGAATTATCTAAAGCAGTATAATTATCATCTACTTTTAATGTTATATTTAAATTATTCATAGTTACATCAAAGTTCTTAGTATCACTTCCAGATGCAGTAAATAAAATTTTAATTCCATCAGAAGCATTATTTTTGAATTTAGAATAAATACTTTTAATAATAACACCATCAAATGTACCATAATAGTTATTTAAATCTATTGTATAAGTTGTATCCTTTGTAAATCCTACATAAGTAGAAGAAGTACCTGATGTTAAATATATAGCAAATCCAAAATCACCAATGTTTTTAGCATTATAACTAAGCCGTTTATCATAATAATCATCTGCCCAAATAGTATATCCTTTTTTGAAGTAATCAGATAGGTATTCTGGATCAGCTGCATCAGGAGTTCCAGGAGAATTCCATGTAACTGTAAGTGATTTACCATTAATAGTATAAGAACCAGGAGTTGGATCACTTAATTTAGAAAATCTGTTTGATACTTCACTAGGTTCAGTACCACTTATAAATAAGTAAGTACCTTTTAATTTACTTGGTGTATAAGCACTTGGTTTTTGAGCAGGTATAGTTTCTAATTCTACTTCAGCAGAAGTAATTCCACCTGGATTTTTAAATTTAGCATTTTTTTCATATATTTTATTACCTAAAGCTGCTTGTATTTTTAATCTTTCACTACTAGCATGACTCATTGTCATATAATATTTATTTTTAACATTATCTTTTGTTAAACCTTCTGGATAACCATACCAAATTGCCATAGCATAATCAGATGTATAACTTGAAGTCCAAGAATCTGGAATGACACTAGAAGTAAGACCATAACTCTTTAGAAGAGAAGTATCATAAGAACTAGTACCAGTCTTAGTAGCAACTTGTGTTCCAGAAACTTTAAGTCTAGAAGTAGTAACACCAGTAAGTACAGTTGATAATAAATAAGCTGTTTGTGCCTTCATAACTCTTTTTCGTTCAATTTCCGGTGTATATTCTTCTTCACTTTCACGGTAAACTATCTTAGTAAATGAATATGGAGCTGTATAATAACCGCCATTACCAAATGCAGCATAAGCACCAGCAAGTATAACAGGAGTAACACTATTAAATGCTCCGACTGAATAAGATTGAGGAAGTTTAGTGATTCCGTCTTCTGGTTGAACACCTAAACTAGTCATAAATTCTAATTTTTGCTCATTAGTAGTCATATTAAATGCTTGTAAAGCACAAGTATTAACTGAATTTTTTAAGCAATCTCTCATAGTCATAAAACCATTATATTTACCATTAAAGTTTCTCATAGTACCACTACCATAAGGTGTTTTTTCATCAATAAATGGACCATATGTACTTAAATTTTCATATTCAATTGCAGGGCCATAATCTAAAATAGGTTTAATTGTACTACCAGGGTGTCTTTTTGTTTGATAATCAAATGTAGCAACATTAAGTGTATTGGCACCTTTTTTATTTCTACCAGCACCAACAGCAATTAAAGCACCAGTATCAACATCAACAACTGCAACACCAACTTGAATTTTATCATCTTTAAATTTATAAGTTTTATAGAAATTATTTATAACATCTTGTTTACTTTTCTTCATTGTAGTGTAGATATCCATTGGAACATCATAAGGATTATGTCCCGTTTTTCTAATAACTTCTGCTACTACTGTATCAATAAATCCGATATATTCATTTGTACTTGATGTTCCTTCATCTAAGAAATCTTTTATTTCAACACTAGTACCAGCTTTATACTCATCTTCTGTAATATAACCATGTCTCTTCATTAAATAAAGAACAGTATTTTTTCTATCATTAGCATCATTTGGATTAACATAAGCATTATATCCATTAGGTGATTGGAACATACCGGCAATCATAGCTGCTTCAACTAAATTGATATCTTTAACATCTTTACCAAAATAATATTTACTTGCTTGTTGAACACCATAAATATTACCACCCATACAAGGAATGTTAACATAATACTCAATTAATTCTTCTTTTGTAAATGCTTTTTCAAGTTTAAATACAGCCATATAAATATCTGTAAACTTTCTTATAATACCTTTAATACCTTGATCTTCAAAATCAGTATACTCAAGTTTTGAAAGTTGCATTGTTAGGGTAGAGGCACCACCACCACCTCTTCCTAAAACTTGACTAATTGAAGCTTTTAAAAATCTAGGAGCATCAAAACCATTATGTTGAAAGAACCTTGAATCCTCAGTTGCTATAATAGCATCCACTAACACTTGTGGTAACTCATCATAAGAAACATTTTCTCTTTTTTCAGCACCAAGAGTAGCATATATATTACCATCAGCATCAAAAATTCTAGTAGACTCTTTCTCAAACAGATTATCTTTATTAAATTCTGGTGCACTTTTTACAATATAGTAACAAAAACCAATACCAGCCATAAAACAAAGCAATCCGCAAGTTAAAATAAATACTAATAACCAATACCAAACTCTAAATTTTCTTTTCTTTTTAGGAGTTTTATCTTCGCTATTATTCTTTTTAATTCTTTTCATAAAAACCTTCCTTTAATTAAAATAAGCCTTGTCAACTGCATCTAAATATTTAAGTCTAGGTGTATAACTTTCACTTATTTTATATCCCTTTTCTTTTAAATAATTATATTCAATAGATTTTCTTTCATTATTATCAATAAAATCAATTAAATCTTCACCTTTAAATAAATAAAACTCATTATTCATAAATATTATTAAAAATACAATACCTTTTTGCTTAATAACTTTTCTTATATGAAGAATTTGGTGCTCTTTAACATTATTAAGTGGAAAAGAAGTTTTAGAATGACATTCCTTAGCATCAAATTCTATATATTTTTCCCTATATATACCATTATAGTCAAGTGTAGAAATATTAGAATAAACAGCTTTATCTATTAAATGTGATTTATTATTAGGATAACTTACATTTAATACTTTTATTGGTGTAGGCTTTTTATATATTAAACATTTATCAGTACTATTATAATAAGTATTTGAGTCATTTAACATATTTTCAAGAAGCATACCTCTATTTTTATAAGTAGTATTATTCATAGCACTTCACCAATTAACATTATACTATAATTATATGTAATTTTCTATAAAATCATATGAATAATGTAAACTAATAATATTATATAAAAATATAAAAAACTCTTTTATTTTAAGTAAAAATATGCTAAAATAAACTCGCTTTAAGAAAAAAACATGCTTATTGATTTAATGTTCTAGTGCTTACATTGTAGGTGAATATTAATTTAGAGATAAGCAGAAGAATTAACGAAAGGAGAAATGAAAAATGGCAGTAATTGCAAAAAGTTATTTATTAGAAGCAGGTGTTCATTTTGGACATCAAGCTAAAAGATGGAATCCTAAAATGAAGGAATACATTTTTACTACAAGAGATGATATACATATTATCGATTTACAAAAAACTGTTGAAAAAATAGAAGAAGCTTATGCTGAACTTCTTAAAGCATGTGACAACGGTGGTAAGGTTCTTTTCGTAGGTACTAAAAAACAAGCTAAAGAAGCTAGTATTGAAGAAGCTACAAGATGTAATAGTTTTTATGTAACAGAAAGATGGTTAGGAGGTACTCTTACTAATTTCAAAACAATTAAAGAAAGAATTAAGAGACTTGCTGAAATTGAAAAAATGGAAAAGGATGGTAAGTTCGAATTACTACCTAAAAAAGAAGTTGCTAAAATTCAAAAAGAATATGATAGATTAAATAAACTTCTTTGCGGTGTTCGTGATATGGAAAGATTACCAAAAGCTATCATCATTGTTGATCCAAGAGTTGAAGCTAATGCTATTCATGAAGCTCGTAAATTACATATTCCAGTATTCGGAATTGTAGATACTAACTGTGATCCAGATGCTGTTGATTATCCAATCCCAGCTAATGATGATGCTGTTAGAAGTGTAAAAGTTGTTTTAGGTGTTTTAGCTAATGCAGTTTGCGAAGCAAACGGACTTCCATTAGTTGATTATGTTACTGAAGATGAAAATACAGTAAAACCATCAAAAGAAATTAAAGTTGAAACAAAAGTAGTTGAACTTGATGATTTCAGTGAAGAAAAAGAAACTAAAGAAGAAACTAAAAAAGAAGAAAAAGTTGATTATTCATCAATGAATGTTGCTGAATTAAAGAAAATAGCCAAAGAAAAAGGAATTTCTGGATATTCAACAATGAAAAAAGATGAATTAGTTGAAGCTTTAAATTAGGAGGCAAAGTATGAATATTAGTGCTAGTATGGTTAAAGACTTAAGAGAAAAAACCGGAGCAGGAATGATGGATTGTAAAAAAGCTCTTGTTGAAACTAACGGAGACATGGAAAAAGCAATTGATTATTTAAGAGAAAAAGGTATTTCTAAAGCAGCTAAAAAAGCTGAAAGAATAGCTGCAGAAGGTCTTTCAAATATTTATATTAAAGGTAATGATGCAGTAGTTATTGAATTGAATTCTGAAACTGATTTCGTTGCTAAAAATGCTGAATTTAAAGAATTATTAGATAAAATAGGAAATACTATTTTAGAAAATGATGTAACAAATCTTGAATCCGCATTAAATGCTAAATGTGGTGAAGATACTATTAATGATTTAATAGTAAATGCAACAGCTAAAATAGGAGAAAAAATTTCTCTTAGAAGATTTGAAAAAATTACTAAAACTGATAGCCAAGTATTTGGTTCATACTTACATATGGGTGGAAAAATTTCTTCACTTACAACTCTTGAAGGTGGAAATGAAGAAGTTGCTCGTGATGTAGCAATGCAAGCAGCAGCTATGAGACCACAATATGTTAATATTGAATCAGTACCAGCTGAAGACTTAGAAAGAGAAAAAAATGTTATAAAAGAACAAGTAATTAATGAAGGCAAGAAACCTGAATTTGCTGATAAAATTGTAGAAGGTAGAATTAGAAAATTCTATGAAGAAACAGTTTTAGAAGAACAATCATTCATTAAAGATTCTGGATTATCAGTAAAAACTTATTTAAGTAATAACAATGCTAAATTAGTGAAACTTGTTAAATATGAAGTTGGCGAAGGAATGGAAAAAAGAAATGATGACTTTGCTGCTGAAGTAATGAGTCAAATTAAGTAGTTTAAAGATACCTTTTTGGTATCTTTTTTTATAATGTTAAAAAGAAAATTAGAAATTCCAAAAACAATTAATAGAGTTTATATACAAAAAATCAAGAAATTAATATTATAAAATATTGATAATATGTAGAAAATTGTAGAATTTTACTTGAAATTTAGTAGTAATTGTTCTATAATCAATTATAGTCATGAAGGGAGGGAAGAAATAGTGACACATGTAGAAGTAAAAGACGGAAATATCGAGGGCGCATTAAAACGTTTCAAAATGAAAGTTCAAAGAAGTGGAATCCCTACTGAAATGAAAAAAAGAAAAGAATATTCTAAACCTGGCATTAAGAGAAGAGAAGCTAAAAAAGAAGCTATCAGAAATGCTAAAAAACATAATAAACAAAGATATTAATAAAAATAAAGGAGTCTGATAATAATGTTATATGAAGCCATATCAAATGATATGAAAGAAGCTATGAAAGCTCATGATAAAGAAACATTAAATACAATAAGATTGTTAAAATCTGCCATTGATTTATATTTAGTAAATAATAAAATGGAAAGACACTCTTGTAGTGATGAAATAGTTATAGATATAGTAAGCAAACAAGTTAAGACTCATAAAGAAAGTATAGAAGAATTTAAAAAAGGTAATAGACAAGACTTAGTAGATAATCTTGAAAGAGAAATAAAATTACTAAGTAAATATTTACCAAAACAATTAACAGAAGAAGAAATAACTGCTGAAATTGATAAAGTATTTGATAAAGTCAAACCTACTAGTATGAAAGATATGGGATTAATCATGAAAGAATTAACACCAATATTTAGAGGTAAGGCAGATATGAAAACTGTTAATGAAATAGTTCGTTCTAAATTAAATTAATAAAAAAGCTTCACATTTGAAGTTTTTATTTTGCCTTTTGAAATTCAAGTTCAATTATTTCATTATCTATTGTTGAAAATAAATATTTACCTAAATAAGCATTAATATTTTTAAATTTATTTAATTCCACTTTATCTTTATAAACTGTTAACACATTATCTTTTAATATATAACCATAACCATTATCAAAATATTTATATAATGCATCTATTTCACTCATTTCTTTTGAATTAGTTAAATCTAAATAAATAGAATCATATTTACCAGTTGCTTCATAATATATATCTATATAACAAATATTATTTGTTAAAGAAACAGAATAATCATATTCAGAATTAATTAATTTCTTAGTGGTATATTTATAATATTCATAATAATCATTATCATAAAAAGTTATAGTTACTTTATTATCATTAGTAGAAATGGAGTAGTAATATTTAATATTAGCATAATTATCATCTTCAGCATACAGTGGTTCAATATTTGATTCTACTGTAAATGATCTATCAATTCCTTTAGAACTAATAATATATGAATTTATACTTCCAGCAAATTCATCTTCTTTAATAATCAAACCACTTTCATCACGAAAATATCCCTTAGGATAAATCATAAGCATAAGCGAATTATTTTCGGAAACAGCAGTATAAGTACCATGAGTATCACTACCATATATATTAATAAAGTTTACTCTTGTATCAATATTAATACTATAATCAACTATCTTTTTATATTTATCATTTAAAACACCAAGTTTATCATTCTTAGTTACTATAATATATTTATCAGTATAAGACATACTATCATATTCAAAATTCAATATTGTTTTATTATTTTTATCAATAATACCATATTTATTGTTTAATTCAGCTATAAATAATCCATTTTTATAACTTATAATATTATCATAAATAAAATCTACTAATATTTCACTACTTGAATTAATAATACCATATTTCTTACCTTTGTTTTTAGCAACTATTTCATATTCATTATTAGTAATTATACCAAGTTCATTTTCAAGTTCAGGTAAAGAACAAATCTCTTCATTAAGAGTTACAACTTTATTTGTTTTAATATCTAGAAAACCAGATAAACCATTACTATCATTTAACAATAAATATCTAGGAGTTTTATTATCTTTATAATAAACAGTTTCAATATAATCATAATTTTTTGATTTTGTTTTATTTAATTTATCATAGTAATAATATATAGTATCATCATTTTTATCTTCTTCTTTTCTAATTTCATATCTACCAAACTTTATTATTTCGCTATCATCTTCATCATCATCTTTAATATTAACATATTTAATCTTATCTGGATAAAGTTTACCATCAATACCTAAAATATATTGATTATCATAATTTATTATTTCCATTATTTCCTTTGTGTCTTTATTATAAACAATTTTTCCTTCATATTTTTTTAATAATTTTGAAGTAACATCATTATACTCTTCAGTAATAATTGGATTAGTTGGAGTATAAGAAGGAGTAACTTTAGGCTTTTTTTGAAGTATAGAAACAGCATAAATACTTGAAATTAACATACATAATAGAAAAGTTAAAATTACAGCATAAATAATTATTTTCTTTTTCATATCTTTTACACCTCATATTATTAATATTAGTATAACATACATATTTTTCTTTTAAAATATTATTTTTTAATATATAATATTTTAGTAGGAGTAGATTATGGAAAAACAAGTACAACAATATATAACATATTTAACACCAGAATATATCTATATTCCATTTGATAATCAAGAATTACTTACTATAAATAAAAATAGATTAGTATATCATAATATGAACTTAGGTTTTTTAAATGATGGAAGTTATATTTTTAGTCCAGTAAGTGGTCAAATAATAGGAATAAAGGAAATGGAATTTAATAATAAAAAAAGTAATACATTAGTTATTATGAATGACTATAAAGATAAAAGGGAAAAGCTAAATCCATCTAGAAATATAAATAAAACTAAAAAAAGTGATATCATAGCATCTCTTCAAAAATATAATTTAAATAAAAAAATTAATAGTAAAACAACATTAGTAGTAAATTCATTATACGATAAAAATTATGATTTAAAAGATATGGTTATTAATTATGAGTCTTATGAAGGTATATTAGAAGCAATTGATGAATTTATGAATATATTTAATATGAAAAATTGTTATATATGCATACCTAAAAATGATTTATATTCTGCTTATGCATATGAAAAATATATAAATGCATTTATGAATATTTGTTTAGTTCATTCAAATAAGAAATTTAAAGATAGCACAGCAGTATTTTACAGTATAGAAGAAATACTAGCAATTTATAAAGCAATACATTTAGATTATATGTACGATAACACAATTATTACTATATATAATGGTAAAAGTACAATAGTTAAAGTAAAACTATATACTTCATTATATGAGATATTAAAAGCATTAAAAATAACTTATAAAGGTAAAAAAATACTAGTCAATAATAAAGAAATAAATGAAATAAAAGATTTTGTTATTGATTCTAGTATAAGAAGTATAATAATAAAGGATTAGATATGATATATGTTTATTTAGGAAATGAAATTAATATATTAAAAATGAAAATAAATGAACTTATTTCTTCTTTAGATATAAGAAACATAATAGAATATGATTATAGTAATACAACAATAAAAGAAATATTAGAAGAAGTATGTTATGTAGATTTATTTAATGAAAAGAAACTAATAGTAGTTTCATCTTTTACATTCAAAAAAATAAAAGATAAAGAAAAAGAATTATTAATAAAATACATAGATAATATGAATGAAAATGTAATAATATTTAAATGTATAGATGAAAAACTTGATTATAAAGATACTCTTATTAAAAAATTAAAAGATAAATGTACTATAAATGAAATAGTTAAAATGGATTATAAAGCTACTCATGAATTTATAACTAATATTTTAAAACAAAATGGATTTAATGTAAGTTATGATATTGTTAAAAAAATACTTAATTTATGTGAAAATAATGGAGATTATGCTCTAAGAGAAATAGAAAAATTAATGCTTTATAAAATAGATGATAAGAATATAACTATTAAAGATGTAGAAAATAGTGTTAATATATTATTAAATGTATTTAGAAATTTATAAAATGATAAAAAAATTAAATGGTAAATAATGTTGTTTTTTTAACATACAATTTTTATGTACATAATTATAATAAATGATATACTATATAAGTAGGTATTTATGAAAAAAAGAAATTATAAAATTTATATTACTATATTTGGATTAATTGTTATATTATTTGGTTATGTTTATAATTATAAAGAAAGTAATGCTTGGATAAATGATAATGCATCTTATGATATTTTAAATGTGCCTGAATATACTGATAAATTATATATAACAATTAATAATAATGAACCAGATTTTGATGAATCTTTATATAGTACTGAATCTTTTGAAGTTTATAGTACTCAAGATGATTTAGGTAGAAGTAAAGTTGCTTTAGCAAATATTGGGATTGATTTAATGCCTAATAAAGAAAGAGGAAGTATTGGACAAATTAAACCAACTGGTTGGCATACAATAAAGTATGATATAGTTGATGGAAAATATTTATATAATAGATGTCATTTAATTGGTTATCAATTATCTGGAGAGAATGCTAATAAAGAGAATTTAATTACTTGTACAAGACAAACTAATATAAAAGGGATGTTACCATTTGAAAATAAAGTTGCTGAATATGTAAAAGATACGAATAATCACGTACTTTATAGAGTTACACCAATATATGGTGGGGATAATTTATTAGCTAGTGGTATTCAAATAGAGGCCTTTTCAGTTGAGGATAATGGAAGTGGTATAAAATTTAATGTATATATATATAATGTTCAAGATGGAATAGAGATAGATTATAAAACTGGGGATAGTAAATTAAAATAATTATTAAAAAAACGTTAAATATTCATATGAATTTCACATTTAATTATTAAAATAGGGTAATGTTTTAAATTAGTTGAAATATATTTAAATTGTTGGTAAAATCAATAAGTACGAAAATTGAAAGAGAGGAAATTATGTTTAAATTATTTAAAAAATTAGGTAAGAAACAATTAGGATATGCATTAATATGTATTGTTTTTATATCTTTAAATGTATTTTTAGAATTAAAGATTCCTGATTATATGTCAGAAATAACAGTTTTAGTTCAAACAAAAGGAAGTAGTTGGAGTGATATCTTAACAAATGGTGGATATATGCTTCTTTGTGCTTTTGGAAGTTTAATTGCTAGTTGTATTGTTGGTTATTTTGCTTCATTAGTTGCATCATTTTTTGGTAAGATAACAAGAAAAGATATATTTAAAAAAGTTGGAGAATTTGGAACTGAAGAAATTAAGAAGTTTTCCACAAGTAGTTTAATAACTAGAACAACTAATGATGTTAATCAAGTTCAAATGCTTATCTCAATGGGACTTCAAGCAATGATAAAAGCACCAATTATGGCAACTTGGGCAATAGTTAAAATATCTGGTAAAAATATTGCATGGAGTATGGCAACTTTAGTAGGAGTAATTGTTTTATTAATAACTATTTCTATTATAATGGTATTAGTATTTCCTAAATTTAAAATTGTTCAAAAATTAACAGATAAATTAAATAGAATTACTAGAGAAAATTTAACTGGTATTAGAGTTATAAGAGCATTTAATGCTGAAGATTATCAACAAAAGAAATTTGAAAATGCTAATGAAGAATTAAAAAATTTACAATTATTTAATCAAAGAACCTTTGGTTTTTTATCTCCGGTTATGTCATTAGTTTCTTCTTCACTTTCTTTAGCAATTTATTTTATTGGGGCTATTTTAATTAATAATGCAAATATGTTAGATAAGTTATCATTATTTGGAGATATGGTAGTATTTTCTTCATATGCAATGCAAGTTATTATGTCATTTATGATGTTAATAATGATATTTATTATGTTTCCAAGAGCGAGTGTATCTGCGAAAAGAATTTTAGAAGTATTAGAAACTGAAGAAAAAATTAAAGATGGTAATGTAGAATGTGGAAAAGAAAAAGGAACTGTTGAATTTAAAAATGTTTCATTTAAGTATCCTGATGCTGAAGAATATATGTTAGAAAATATTTCTTTTAAAGCAAATAAAGGAGAGACAATTGCTTTTATTGGTTCTACTGGAAGTGGTAAATCAACATTAATTAATTTAGTACCTAGATTTTATGATGCAACTGAAGGAGAAGTTTTAGTTGATGGAGTAAATGTTAAAGAATATAAAATAGAAGCATTAAATAATATTGTTGGTTATGTTCCCCAAAAGCCAGTAATGTTTAGTAAGAGTGTTAAAGATAATGTTAGTTATGGAAATAATGGTAAAGGGAAGATATCTTTAAAGAAAATTAAAGAAGCAATAAATGTTGCTCAAGGAACAGAATTTGTTGAAAAAATGGAAAATAGTTATGATTCTTTAATTGCTAGAGGTGGAACAAATATAAGTGGAGGTCAAAAACAAAGAATTTCTATAGCTAGAGCAATAGCAAGAGAA
>CAZYRI010000017.1:0-19884 GCA_964649575.1 uncultured Clostridium sp.
TACAACAGTTCTTATCTTACCCACGGCGTGTCTCCAGCCTTCCGAATAGGCTGAACATGTTAAAGTTATTATATGTTTATTAGTTAATATAAATTATGTGTTAACTAATAATGTTAACACTTTTTATATGAGCTTTAATTGTGAAATCTATTATCTTTTGATGACATTTTATGATGCTTATGATAAAATTATTTTGGTGATGAAAGTGAAAAAGGTTGTTAAAATATTTTTATGTATGAGTTTATTATTTGTTTTATGTAGTTGTGATAATGCAAATGAAGATGAACTTAACTATACTACTAGTGAAGTTGATGGTAAAACTATTTATACTATTAAAACTAAAAAGTTTGTTACAAGTGATAAGGAAACTGATTTAGTTATGATTGATGTTAGGGATTATGGAATTATGGTTGCTGAATTATATCCTGATAAGGCACCAATTACTGTTGAAAATTTTAAGAATTTAGTTAGTATAAATTTTTATAGTGGTCTTACATTTCATAGAGTGGTAAAAGATTTTGTTATTCAAACTGGTGATCCAAAAGGTGATGGTAGTGGTGGAAGTGACCAAACTATTAAAGGTGAATTTGAAGCTAATGGTGTTGAAAATGATATAAGTCATGTTAGAGGAGTTTTATCAATGGCAAGAAAGGGTAGTGATCCTGAAACTAGTGAAACATTGAATTCTGCATCTAGTCAATTTTATATTGTTCAAGAAGATGCAACTTATTTAGATGGTAATTATGCTGGATTTGGTAAACTTGTTAGTGGTTATGATGTTCTTGATAAGATTGCTTCTGTACAAACTAATATGAATGATAAACCTATTGATGAAGTAGTTATTAAAAATGTTAGATTTGTAGAATACTATGAGGAGTAATTATGATTTTATTAGATGGTAAGAGTTTAAGTGCTAAAATAAAAGATGAAATAAAAAGTAATGTTGAATCATATAAGGAAACACCTGTGTTAGCTGTTATTACTGTTGGAGATGATCCAGCTAGTAAGATATATGTTAATAATAAAAAGAAAGCCTGTGAGTATGTAGGAATGAGTTTTTTACATTTATCTTTTGATGAATCTGTTAGTGAAGAAAAGATTATTAAGAAGATTAAAGAACTTAATAAGGATAGGTTTATTAATGGTATAATTGTTCAATTGCCTTTACCTAAAAAGTTTAATACTGATAGGATTGTTAATACTGTTGATATTAATAAAGATGTTGATGGTTTTAGAAGTGGTAGTTCATTTGTACCTCCAGTTGCATATGGTGTTATGGAAATGTTTAATTACTATGGAATTAATCTTGAAGGTAAAAATGTTGTTGTGATTGGTAGAAGTAAAGCTGTAGGTATGCCTATGGCTTGTGAATGTTTAAAAAGGAATGCTACTGTTACTATATGTCATTCTAAAACTGAAAATTTAAAACAATATACTAAGAATGCTGATATATTAATTGTATCTGTTGGTAAAAAGAATATTATTAGTAAATCAATGATTAAAAAGGATTCAATTATTATTGATGTAGGTATAAATAGAATTAATAATAAAATATATGGTGATGTTAATTCTAATGTTATGGATAAATGTTCATATTTAACTCCTGTTCCAGGTGGAGTAGGTCCTATGACTGTTGTTATGTTAATAAAGAATACATTTAATGCTTATAAAAAACAAAATGGTATAGTGGACATGTTTGATGTGATGAATAATGAATAATAAAGATATAGAAAAAAGTATAATTAAAACTTATAGAAAAGAAATATGGGCAAGATTTGTTAAAGCTGTTAAAGAATTTAAACTTGTTAATGATGGAGATAAAATAGCTGTATGTATTTCTGGTGGTAAAGATTCATTTTTACTTGCTAAGTGTATGCAAGAGTTAAAAAGACATGGTGATGTTAATTTTGATTTAGTTTTTATATGTATGAATCCTGGTTACAATGAAAAGAATTTAGAATTAATTAAATCTAATGCTAAATTAATGGATATTGATTTAAATGTATTTACTACTGATATATTTAGTGTTGTTGAAAGTCAAAAGGTTTCTCCTTGTTATTTATGTGCTAGAATGAGAAGAGGAGCTTTATATAATGAAGCTAAAAGATTAGGCTGTAATAAGATTGCATTAGGTCATCATTTTGATGATGTTGTTGAAACTATTCTTTTAAGTATGTTTTATGCTTCTGAATATAAAACTATGATGCCTAAGTTATATAGTGATAATTTTGAAGGTATGGAACTTATAAGACCTTTATATTATGTTAGGGAACATGATATATTAAGATTTGTTAATGGTAATAATCTTACATTTATAAATTGTGCTTGTAAGTTTACTGAAAGAAATGAATTTGAAAATAATTCTAAGAGAAAAGAGATAAAGAATTTAATAAAAGAATTAAAGAAGGTAAATCCAAATGTTGATTATAATGTATTTAAATCAACATTTAATGTTAACTTAAATACTATATTGGGTTATTATGATAGAGAAAATAAATACTTTTTTTTAGATGATTATGATGAGAAGAATTTCAAAAATTGAAATTCTTTTTAAATGTTATTTATTTTTTATATATTTTTTGATATTATTATTAAAGAATAGAGGTAGATATGAAAAAGTTTAATTATTTATTATTTACTGTTTTAATTAGTTTTATATTTATTAGTGTTGATGCGATTGATATTACTAGGAAAGGTGAAATAACTGGTGAATATACTTATGGAGATAAGATTATAAGTGATGCCTTTGTTTATCTTTATAAAGTAGGTGATTTAGATACTAATGGTAATTTTACTTATGGAGATGAATTTAATACTTTTACTGATAATATTAATAATTTAAATGCATCTGAATATCAAGAACTTGTTGATAAAGTTAATAAACATATTACTGATAATGATATTAATTATATTAAAACTACAGCTACTGATAGTCATGGACTGTTTAAATTTGATGATTTGATTGTTGGAGTATATTTAGTGAAGATTGATGAAAAAGTCATTGATGAAAAATATACTTATTCAAGTTCACCATTGTTAATAAGTATTCCTTCATATGATGAGGTTAGGTTAGAAGATAATTATAATGTTTTGGCTGTTTTAAAAGCAACTGAAAGTATAAAGGAAGAGGAAATACCTAAAACATTTGATCCAATTGTTAATTATATAATTATTGGAGTTATATCTCTTATAATTATAGGGGGAATAGTTATATATTTTATAGTAAAGAAGGTAAGTAAGAAATGAAAAGTTATTTTAAAAAGTTTATTTTATTTATTAGTTTAATGTTATTTACAGTTGTATATGCTGAGACTGATATAACTGTTGATAATACTAAGAAAGGTATTAGTGATACAGGAAGTTATTATATTACTAATAAGGCTACATTTACTGTTAATAATGTTATATCTACTGATAGTTTTAAAGCATATAAGATTTTAGATGCTTATTATAATGAAAATGATAATACTATTACTTATGATTTTACAAGTGATTTTCAAAGTTATTTAAATACTACTACTGATTATAAGGATTTAAAGTCAAGTGATTATTATTCTCTTAGTAGTGGTTCTATTACAAATGGAAGTACTCTTACTTCTAGTACACTTGATAAATTAGTTAGTGGTTATGCTTCATATATTAAAACTAATAATTTAAGTGGAAATACAATGACTGTAAGTGGTAATACAGCTACTGCTTCATTAGAGGCTGGTTCATATTTAATATTACCTGTATCTACTGCTAAGGTTTATTCTGTTATGGTTGGAAATTTAGATTTTACTGCTGAAGATGATAAGTATTGGAATTTAAATGATGAAACTATTGTTGCTAAGGTAAGTGAAACTGATATTAATAAGTATGTTGGTGATAATAAGACTAGTGCAGATTATACGATTAATGAAACATTTACATATACTATTACAGCCACTGTTATTCAATATCCAACTAATGCTACTAATAAGACATTTAAAATAGTTGATGTATTTGATAATGGAATTACTTTTGCTGGTGTTAATTCAGTTAATGTAAAAGATGGTGAAACAATGCTTACTAATGATGCTGGTGTTATTAAGACTGCTGATGGTAGAGTTGTTGCGACTGTATCACTAAATGGAAATACTATAACAATAGATTTTAATGTTGATAATTTAACAAGTACAACTATTACTATTACTTATAATGCTACTCTTAATGAAAATGCATTATGTACTGGTAATAAGAATACAGCTAAATTAATATATTCAAATGATCCATATTCTAATGGAACTTATGAAACAGAAGAAAAGATTACTACTGTTTATACTTATGGAATTAAAATATTAAAATATTCTGGAAATGATAAAACAGCTTTACTTAGTGGAGCAAAATTTGAAATATATAGTGATGTTGAGCTTAGTAATAAAGTAGGTGAGGTTACAACTCTTGATGATGGTACTGCTACTTTTAATGGTCTTAAAGCTGGAACTTATTATTTAGTTGAAACTGTTGCTCCAACAGGGCATAAAAAGATAAATGATATTATTTCTGTTAATGTTATTGCTAATGATACAACTTGTTATACTGATGTTGAAATATCAAATAATAAAAATGGATTATTACCATTTACTGGTGGTAATGGTTCTTCTGCTTATGCAATAATTGGTGGTACACTTATTGTTATTGGCGGTGGCTTGATGGTATACTATCGTAAAAAGAATTTAGCATAATGAAAAAGAAATTACCAATTGTTATATTTAGTTTACTTATGGTAGTAGGATTAATTATTATGTTCTTTCCATATATTATGAATTTCTTTAATAAAAATGAAAGTAGGAATATAATAACTGATTATACTAAAAAAGTGGCTAAAGGTGACTCAAAAACAAAAGAATATATTTGGTCTTTAGCAGAACAATATAATAAATCATTATCATCTGTTAAAGTTATAGATTCATTTTATAAAGAAGATGATAAATTATCAGATGAATATTTAAAATTATTAAATTTTGATTCAGATGGTCTTATGGGGTATATAAAGATACCTAAAATAAATGTTGAACTTCCTATATATCATGGCACTAATGCTAAAACATTAGAAAAAGGAATAGGGCATTTTGAAGGTAGTTCTCTTCCAATAGGTGGTAAAAGTACACATAGTATATTAACTGGTCATAGAGGACTTCCTCTTAATAAATTGTTTACTGATTTAGATCAGTTAGTTGTTGGAGATAAATTTTATATATATGTTCTTGATAAAGTTCTTACTTATTCTGTTGATAGTATTACAGTTGTTGAACCAGATGATTTATCAAATTTAGATATTTATAAAGATGAAGATTATATAACATTAATAACTTGTACTCCTTATGGACTTAATACTCATAGGTTACTTGTTAGGGGTAAAAGGGTAGTAAATGATAATAATTTACCTGTTATTGAAGAAACAACTAAGTTAGAAGTTAATATTGCTTTAGTATATTATATTGTTATATTTATTGGATTTATTATTTATATAATAATAAGAAAAAGAAATAATTATATTTTATAGCAAACAAAAAACTCTTGAATAAGTAAATCAAGAGTTTTTAAATTATCTGTTGTAGTATTCAACTATTAATGCTTCATTAATTTCTGAATTTAATTCTTCTCTTTCAGGATATCTTACATAAGTACCACATTTCTTAGTTTTGTCAACTGTAACAAATGATGGAATATTAATATCCATATTTAAGCATTCATTGATAACTGGATGATCTAGTGATGCTTCTTTAACAGAAATAACATTTCCAACTTTTACTCTGAATGATGGAATGTCTACTTTTTTTCCATTAACTAAGATATGACCATGATTAACTAGTTGTCTAGCAGCTCTTCTTGTTTTAGCAAATCCCATTCTATAAACTAGGTTATCTAATCTACTTTCTAAAAGTATTAATAGGTTATAACCATGAATGCCTTGCATTTTACCAGCTGCTTCAAATGTCTTTTCGAATTGTTTTTCAGAAAGTCCATACATAAATCTAACTTTTTGTTTTTCATGTAATTGAACACCGTATTCACTAAGTTTTTTTCTACTTGTTCCGTGAATTCCAGGAGCAGTAGGTTTTTTTCTTAATTCTTTACCAGTTTCAAGAGTTGAAAAACCATATCTTCTAGATTTTTTAAATACTGGGCCGATATATCTTGACATAGTATTTGTTCCTCCTTTACAAAATATTTTTGTATTAAAGGCCACCTTTCTAATTATAGGGAGTTTTCATTTACTTTCGCTTTGGCAGAAGTTACTTGTTTTAATAAGTTTGAAAACACATTATAATTATATGGGCACTGCCAAATAAATACTTAGTAAATTATATAATAAATTTTCTTAAAAATCAATAAATAATTGATATAAATGCAGGAAATATGCTATAATTTTGAGTATGGAGATGATATTATGGCAAAAAATAAAATGAAATTAAAAGTTAAACCACAAAAAAGAGTAAGAAATAAAAGTGTTGAATTAAGTGATTCTGATAAATTTAAGTCAGCTTTGTATACTTTAATAGGTGTTCTTGCATTTATTGGTCTTGTTTATGGTCTTGTTTTATTAATGGAAAAAGGTGGACTTTTTGAAGAAGGCTATACTAAACCTACAAGTGAAGCGGTTGAGATAAGTAGTGAGTATATTTCTATTGGAACAGTATTTACAAGGGATATTAAAGAATATTATGTATTATTTGATGATTTTAGTGATTTTAAAAATGATAGTTATGTAAGTTATCTTGCTACTAAAAGTGATTTAAAAGTTTATAAAGTTGATATGAGTAAACCTGAAAATAAGAGTTTTGCTTCTTCAACTAGTAATCCAAAAGCTAAGAGATCAAATGAACTTAAAATAAATGGAATTACATTAGTAAGAGTTAAGAATGGTAAGATTGTTAATTATATTGAAACTAGTAGTAAGATTGAAGAGTATTTAAGCAAATGATAGAAAAATTAGAAAGTAAATTTGAAACTATTAGGGATGCTAAATTATTAGAGTATAATACTTATAGATTAGATACAAAATGTAAGTTGCTTATATTTCCGAAAGATATTATTGAACTTAAAAATATTATTGAAATAATTAATGATAAATTTAAATGGTTTATTATTGGTAATGGTTCTAATATAATATTGCCTTTGTATTATGATGGTATTATTATAAAACTTAAATATTTTAATGAATATAGTATTTCTGATGATATTTTAACTGTTGGTTCTGGTGTTATGATAAATAAATTATCTATGGATATTTCAAGTAAAGGTTATAAGGGCCTTGAATGGGCTAGTGGTATACCAGGGACTGTTGGTGGATGTATTTATAATAATGCAGGTTGTTATGGCAGTGAAATATGTGATAATTTAATTAGTGTTACTGTACTTGATAAAGATAAGATATATGATATTGATAGGAAGAATCTTGAATTTTCTTATAGGGATTCTATATTTAAGAGTAAGTTAAAGGATTTAATTATTTTATCTGCTAAATTTAGTATTGAAAAGTCTTCTAGTGAAGAGTTATTGGAACTCATTAAAACTAGAACAGTTAAGAGAATAGAAACTCAACCGCTTGAATATCCATCTTGTGGTAGTGTATTTAGAAATCCAGAAGGTGTAAGTGCTGGTAAATTAATAGATGAATCTAATCTTAAAGGTTATAAAATAAATGATGCAATGATTAGTTCTAAGCATGCTAATTTTATAATCAATACTGGTAAAGCTAAGAGTGAAGATATTATTGAGCTTATAAATATAATAAAAACTACAATTAAAAAGAACTATAATATTGATTTAGTTCTTGAACAAGAAATAATAAAATAAATAAAAAAAGTGATTTCTCACTAAGATTATTTATTTTTTTTAATTGATTTAATTTCTTTTGTTGACATTCTAACTTTTTTACCATCAACAACAACAGTTTGTAAGTTAACTTTTTGAGTTTTCTTAGTTGCCTTTAATGAAAAAGGTCTATTTTGTGCACTCATATTTTTTCTATTTGATACATTTTTTGCCATTTTTAACTTGCCTCCTCTTTTTAAGCCAAATATAATTTAACATAAAATTATGGTTAAGTAAAGTAAAAATTGACTTTTTGTTATTTTTTTAGTATTATATGCTTAAAATTGTGGGGATAGTTATGAAAAAAGAAACTAAAAGATATGCT
Organism: uncultured Clostridium sp.; assembly: GCA_964649575.1. Classification (GTDB taxonomy): domain Bacteria; phylum Bacillota_I; class Bacilli_A; order RF39; family UBA660; genus CAG-1000. Next base: position 8,168 of record CAZYRI010000017.1, read on the forward strand.
TTGATTGAATATTGTGGAAGTAGGACTAAACATTTAGCAAATAAAGAAGAATATGACAAAATGATAAAGGATATTGTTTTAAGTAATAGGAGAAAGACTTCTAAATATATATGTGGTAATGTTAGTACTTTTATAAACAGAGATAATAGTATAGATGCTATTATACATATTTATCATAGGCTTATGGGTCCTTCTACTATAAGTGAAATTGATGATTTTACTACTACTATGACTGAAGAGGAATTGATTAGTAGATTTGAAAGTGAATTATGTACTAAAGAAGAATTTGTTCCTGATATTAATATTTGTTATTTTGAAACTAAAAATAAGGATGACTGTTTGAATAGAAGAGATGTTGGTATTAAATATATTCCTGTTATATATAAAGTTGATAGAAAATTTTTAGATAGAAATACAATTAAAGATTATTTAAAATATCAAGCTGAAACAGGTAACTTCGAATTTTTTAAAAGTTTATGTAGTGAGTTTTGTTTTTATAAATTTATAGGTGAAGAGATAGAAAATTTATATAGAACAATTGATTTGGTAAAGTATCAAGGATATGATTGTTCTTTAATATATTATGAAGCAGTTAGGTTATTTAATAGATTTATTAAAGAGTTTAATAAAGATGATGAAGTTGTTTTTGATAATAATCGTAAACCACAAATTAGTAGGAGAAGACTTAGGGATTTTGGTATGTTTATAAAAAATTATGGTAATCAAAGAAAATCTCCAGTTAGTTATAATGGATATAAGAAGTTTGATAAAGAATATAAAAAGTTAAAGATAAGTAATTAATTCGACAAAATTTACTTATCTTTTTTTATATACTTTTTTTGGTGAGTGAAATGGTTTATATTGATGAAGTTATTTTACTTAATTTTATTATTGATTATTTACTTCTTTTATTTACATCATATATATTAAAGCTAAATACTTTAAAATATAAATTATTATTAGCTTCTTTATTTGGTGAAATATCTATATTATATTTATTTTTTAATATGAATAATTTCTTTCTTATAATATTTAAATTATCTATATGTAGTGTTATGATTTTTATTTCATTTGGTAAGTGTAATTTTAAAGAATTTATTAAAAGATGTATTTATTTTTATATATTGTCTTTCTTTTTAGGAGGTGTTCTTTATTATTTTAAGATAGAGAATTTAGTTAAATATGAAATATATTTATTATTTATACCTATATTTTTGAATATTTATAAGTATTTTACATATCATTTAAGGACTATTATTAATACTCATAGGAAAGTGACTATTTATCTAAATAATGGAAAAATATTATTTTTGAATGGATTTATTGATACTGGTAATTCATTAATAGATCCATATTCTAAGAAGAAAGTAATTATTATTAATAGATATGTTTATGATAATTATTATTTAGTTCCATATAAAACGGTTGATAGTGAGTGTTTGCTTAAATGTTTTAAACCAAATAAGGTTTATATAGAGGGTATTGGGGAGAGAAGGGATGTTGTAGTTGGAGTTGTTCATAAGAAGTTTAATGGTTATGATTGTTTAATAAATTATAAGTTAATGGAGGAATAACTATGATAGAAAAAATATTAGATAAGTTTTTTAGAGATGATGCTGTGTTTTTTGTTGGTAGTACTGATATATTACCACCACCACTTAAAAAAGATGTTGAAGAAGATTTGGTTAGGAAATGCAATACTGGTGATTTATCTGCTAGAAATAAGCTTATTGAACATAATTTAAGACTGGTTGTTTTTCTTGCTAAAAAGTATGATACTACTATGTATGATTTAGAGGATTTGGTTAGTATAGGAACTATTGGCCTTATTAAAGGTATTAAGACATATAAACTTGATAAAAATATAAAACTTGCTACTTATGCATCAAGATGTATTGATAATGAAATACTTATGTTTTTAAGAAAGAATAAGAAAAGAACTAAAGAAGTGAGTTTTGAAGATTCTATTAATTTTGATAGTGAAGGTAATGAACTTAAAATAGAAGATGTTTTTGGAACTGATGAAGATATTGTACATAAGTCAATAGAATGTCAAGAAGATAAATTGATACTTGAGAGGGAAATAAGTAATCTAGATGAAAGGGATAGAGAAATCATAGAACTAAGGTATGGATTATGTGGAAATAAGGAATTAACACAAAAAGAACTTGCTGATAAGTTATCTATTTCACAATCATATATATCTAGAATAGAAAAGAAAGTAATTAAAAAATTAAAAAATCTTATGAAAATATGAAAAATAGTTTCATATTTTTTAATTTATCTTGTTTTTTACTTATTAATTGTGATAAAATACTTTTAGTATAGACATAAATGGAATTGGAGGAAAGAGATATGTCAAATAATTATGATGATTATGGCTATGAAGATAGTTATGATAATGATAATGGTAGTACAACAAGAAAAAGAGTTCTTATTATTATCTTAGTTATTATTGCTATATTATTAGTTATATTTCTATTAAAGAGTTGTGAGAGTAAAAAGAAACCATCAAATACACCATCAACTACAAAGACTCAGTTTACTTATGAAAATGCACTTTTGGATGCTGGTAAGAAGTATTATGAAAATAATACTGATGAACTTCCAAAATCAATTGGAGATTGTAAGACTGTAAGTTTAAAAACATTGGGTGATAGGGGACTTGTTAATCCTGATGAGTTTGTGAAATGTAATGATGAGACTACACTTGTAAGAGTATGTATGCTTGAAAATAATAAATTACATTATGTACCATGGTTAGTGTGTACGGATAAAACATCTGATACAGAATATTCTGAATCAAAAGAAGGTACTATTAATGATGTAGTTTCTGATAAGTCATATGTTGATTTTAAATATTTACCAATGGCACTTAAGAAAGGTGAACAAAAATTAGGTAAAGTTGAAGAAATATGGCAAGATGAAATTAAATATGAATCTTATAAAACTATAAGTACAACTAAATATTATAGATATAAAGATTTACAATATAAATGGAATTTAGTTGATAAGATTTATTACACTAGTAAGGGAGAAGTTAGTAATAGTGATGATGTAAAAGAATATTATTCAGTATCTCCTGATAGTAAATATAATTTACATAGTGATAAAGCTACTGCTTATAAATGGTATACAGTTACAAGTGGTACTAAGGAATATTATATGGTAAATGGTGCTAAAGGATATAGTGCTGTTGCTCCTAGTGGATTCCCAAATAAAGATGTTGATTCTGAAATTTCAACTTATGAAAGATATTATTTACCAACACATTATTATATGTGTTATAACAATACTGGATATGTTAAATATTCAACTTCTAAATGTGGAACTGGTAATTCAACTGAATTCCCAACATATAAGAATGAAGAGTTTGACTCTTGTGTGTCTACTGATTCACCATCATCAACAGATATTAATAATGGAAAGAGTAAAGTTGTTAATGGTAGATGTGTTATAAGTAGAAATAATACTGCTTGTAGTCAAAATGAAAAGAATTGTGTTAAATTAACAATTTATCAATGGTATAAAGTCAGTGGTGGAACTAAAACATATTATCCATCTATGAAGAGTGATGCTAAACTTGAAAAAGTATATTATACTGAAGCTCCTGTAAAAGATGCTATAAAAGATGAAAGTACTGCTACTACTGCTTATAAGTGGTATAAAGAAGGAACTAAGAGAGTAAGTGATTATAGTTCAACTGCTCCTAAGGGTTATCCTGATGCAACTAAGACTAGTGATTCAAGATGGACAGAATTTACTGATTGGAGTTCTAAAAAGCCTTCTTCTGCTAGTTATAGAAAAATAGAAAGTAAAACTAAAGTTAAATTACAAGAAATACAAGGTACTAATGAAGATAGTTTTGAAGAAATAGGTACTGAATATGTAACTCTAGAAGAAATGTTCAAGATTTATACTGATAAAGGTTATAAAGTTGCAAGTCTTGATGATGTTACAGCAAATGGTGAGTTAAAATATAAAGTTAAGATGTTTATTAGAAATAAAAAGGAGGCTAATTAGTCTATGAATGAATTAAATACATTAGAAACTAGATTAAATAATTTATTAGAACAAGATGAAGCAATAAATGTTGATGCTAGTGATAAAGGTTTAGAAGAATTAAGAAAAAATATTGAAGTATATGATTCTATTAAGGATGCAGCTTGGAATTATGATGAAGCTCATCCTGAAAAATCTAATGCTGAAAAAGCTATAATTGATAGAATTACTGATGTTGCTTATGAAAAGGTAAATGAGTTAAATAGAGTTTTAGTAGCTAAGGAAGCTCAATATCTTGAAGATGGTAGAGAGGTTATTTCTATTAGAAGACAAATTAGAGAATTAGATAGAAGAATTGATAAGAATCAATCAATTGTTTCTGTTGAAAGAGGACCTGGTCTTGAAAATTCTGAAAGTTTTATGAAGTTAATTAATGATTCAGAAAATGAATTAAAAGAAGATACTGCTAAGAGAAATGAATTAAAGGCTAGAATGGCTGAATTAACTAGAAATATGAGAAATCTTAAATATGGTGGAGATGCTTATATTAGAAGTGTTGCTGAGGATGAAAAGAGAAGAGCAGAAATGGGTGCTAGTGAACCTACTGTTCCAACTACATTACCTCCAGAGTTAGATACTCCAGAAGAACCTAAAGAAGAAGATGATTTAGGTGTAACACCAATTGGTGGAGTTCCTAGTGGAGATGATGTTCCAACTGAGTTACCACCAGAATTAGAACCAACTGAATCAGAGGTTCCAACTGATGAAACTGAGTTACCTCCAGAATTAAGTGAAGATCCACTTAGTATTGCAATACCTGTACCAGTTGGAGGAGACAATGGTACTGGTGAAGGTACTAGTGAGGGTACTGGAACAAGTGATACTGGTGTAGAAGATTCTACTAGTGATGAAAATGAACAAGAGGAAACTGAGGAACAAGAGCAAGAGGAAGATGAGGATGAAGTTGTTGCTATTGCTAATCCAAAACCATCTTTATGGAAAAAGGTTGGTGGAGTATTAAAGAAAGCTGTACTTTATTTAGCAGCTGTTATAACTGCTGTTAGTACTCTTGGAACTGCTTATCATACTGGACATACTGATAGTGATATTCATGATATTAGTAATACTATTAGTGGAATTAGTGATACATTAACTGAAATGGGAGAAGAAGATGATTTAGATCTTGATGAAGATGAACCAAATAAAGAAGATGATTTAGATAGTTCTTTAAATACTGCAAAGCCTGTTGGTCCAAGTCATACAAATACAGTTAATAGTAGTAATGAATTAGTTAAACCATCTGGTGATACAACTCAAACACCTAGTGAAACACCACAAACACCAAGCGATACAACTCAAACTCCTAGTGAGACACCACAAACACCAAGTAATACAACTCAAACTCCTAGTGAGACACCATCTGATAATGATACTCTTATAGGAGATAATACTTTAGTTGGTAGGGTTGGTGAAAAAGAAGTTATTGAAAAAGTATCAACTGGAGAAAATATAAATAGTGAGGGTGAAGTATTTGATAGAGATGGTAATATATTAGGTGATTCAAATTTAAATAAAGATAATGATGGATCTAGTTTAGTAACTGGTGGAGATTTTACTCCAGATACTCCAGCTACTGCACCTGATAATGATACTGAGCCAACTTATGAAGGATGGAATGATCCAAGTAAGTCTGAACAAGAGAATGAAAATATAGATGATGCTTTTGATAATGCATTTAATCCAAGTGCTACTACTACTAGTTATGAAGCTACTGATATTAGTGAAGTAGATAATTTTGATAATTTCTGGAGTAGTTTCTCAAATGATATTATTGGTAATGCTCAAACTAATCAAGAAACTAATGGTCAAACATTGAATCGTAGTATGTAATTGATAAGGAGGAAAAAAGAATGAATAATTTAACTAATCAAATTTTGGCACTAAAAAGTGGAAAGCAATATTTTGTTTTAAGACAAGCATCTTATAAAGGTGTAACATACTTCTTAGCTGCTTTAACTACTCCTGATGGAGAAGACTTTACTAATGAATTTGCTTTTTTAGAAAAAGTAGAAAAAGATGGAAAGTTCTTTGTAAAAGAGGTTACTGATAAAGCTGTTCTTGAGGTACTTGCTAAAAATATTAAATTAGATTAAGTTTTTGAATAAAAAATGATAATTCCTTTCAATATAATTTGAAAGGAATTTTTTATGGCGAAAAATAAAGTTGAAATTACTGGTATTAATACTAGTACACTTAGAAGTCTTACTCATGATGAGATGGTGTTATTGTTTAAAAGTTATAAGAAAGGTGATAATGAAAGTAAAAGGTTGCTTATAGAAGGTAATTTGAAACTTGTTTTAAGTATTTTAAAAAGATATCAGAATAAATGTGATAATTTAGATGATTTATTTCAAATAGGTGTTGTAGGTCTTATAAAAGCAGTGGATAATTTTGATTTATCATTTAATGTAAGATTTAGTACTTATGCAGTTTTTATGATTGAGGGAGAAATTAAAAGATATATAAGAGATAATAATCAAGTTAGAATATCTAGAAGTATTAAAGACCTAGCTTATCAAATTATTAATTATAAAGAGGAATGTATGTATAATAATTCTGTTTATCCATCTAATGAAGAAATATGTAAACATTTTAACATTAATGATTATGAACTTTATGTAGCACTTAGTTCTCTTAGTGAACCTATGAGTATATTTGAACCAATTTATAATGATGGAGGAGATACTATATATTTACTTGATCAGTTAGAAGATAAAAACAATAAAGATTTAGATAAATTATTATCATTAAGAGAAGCTCTTAATAAAATAAAAGATAAAGAGAGAATAGTAATAATGAAAAGATATTATTATGGTATGAGTCAAAGTGAAATTGCAGATGAACTTTCTATAAGTCAGGCTCAAGTTTCTAGAATAGAAAATAGTGCGATAAATAGTGTTAAAAAATTAATAATGTAATATAATTTAATATGAAATTATCAGAACTTCAAAAAAAAGATATTGTTAATATAAAAGATGGTAAAAAGATAGGTAAAATTATTGATGTTTATTTTGATGAATCAAGCGGCTATATGATTAAGTTTGTAATTGAAAAAACTCATTTTGTTAGAAATATATTTTCAAATACTGATGAAATTGTTATTAAATTTAGTCAAATTAAGAAAATGGGAGAAGATGTAATATTAATAGATATATCTTAATAATTATGTTATAATTCATATATGAAAAAGAAAAAAATATTTATATTGATTGTTATTTTAATACTTACTATTATGGATCAATTTATTAAATATTTAGTTATTAGTAATATTAATATTGGTTCAGAAAAGATAATAATTGATGATTTTTTAAAGTTTATTTATATTAGAAATACAGGAGCAGCTTTTGGTATACTTAGTGGTAATATAATTTTTCTTATATTTATTACTTTGTTACTTATATTTTATATAGTAAATGAAATGAAAAAGAATATTAATAATAATTTATCATTATTATCATTTTGTTTAATATTAAGCGGAGCGGTTGGTAATTTAATAGATAGAGTAGTAAGAGGATATGTAGTTGATTATATTTCTTTTACATTATTTAATAAAGAAATGTCTGTATTTAATTTAGCTGATACATATATAACTATTGGTGTTATATTACTTATTTATATTATTATAAAGGAAGGTAGAAATGAAAGAGTTAGTAGTAGAAAAGGAAGATGAATTAAAGAGATTAGATGTTTTTTTAGTATCTAATCTTAATGAAAGTAGAAATTTTATATTAAAAAATATTAAAAATGGTAATATAACTGTTAATGATAATATTGTTAAAGGTGGATATAATTTAAAAGAAGGAGATGTTATTAAAGTAAAGGATTTAACTGTTGATACTTCTGTTAGGGCAGAGGATATTGATATTAATATCTTATATGAAGATGATGATATTATTGTTGTCAATAAAAAAAGTGGTATGGTAGTTCATCCAGGAAATGGAAATTATTCTAAAACACTTGTTAATGCTTTAATGTATCATACCGATGAATTAAGTGATGAAGGTGGAAGTGAAAGATGTGGTATAGTTCATAGAATTGATAAAGATACTTCTGGTATATTATTAATTGCTAAAACTAATAAAGCACATAGAATACTTAGCGAAGACTTTAAAAATAAAACTGTTAAAAGAAAATATATTGCTCTTGTATGGGGTATTATAGATGAATCTAAGGGTAAGATAAATGCTCCGATAGGTAGAAGTAAATTTGATAGGAAGAAAATGGCTGTTACTGATATTAATAGTAAGAATGCGGTTACTAATTTTACTGTTATTGAAAGATTTAATAATGCAACTTTAGTTGAATGTGTTCTTGAGACAGGAAGAACTCATCAAATAAGGGTTCATATGGATTATATTGGACATCCTGTTGTTAATGATCCTATGTATGGTAAAAAGAAATTAATTAATGATTATGGTCAAATGTTACATGCTAAATATTTAGGATTTAATCATCCAATAACAGGAAAATACATGGAATTTACTGCTCCTTTTGAAAAAGAATTTAATGATATATTAGATCAATTTAGAAATTCATGAAATAAACACTACTCATTAATATAAAAGCATATATACTATAAATAATATATGGTATTAAGAAATAAGAAGATTTTTTAGAAATCTTTTTTGTTTCTATAAATAAGAATATTGTACTTAAAGCTACAACAGTTGTAATTGCAAATCCTAAGAATGGACTCATTAAATAAAAGAAGAAATACATAAATAATTCATTTGCTAAATAATTAGTTAGTAATATATATAAATAATCTCTATTTTTTAATATATTTGTTTTTTTAGATACAATTATTATACTTATTGTATTTAATATATAAATGATAAACCAAGTAATACTTATTAATTTACCATTTAAAGCAAATGATGGTAGCTTTAATAATTCGTAATATTCTTTATTATATTTAAATAAAAAACCGCTTAATAACCATAAAAATAGTATTGTAATGAATAATAAAATATCTTTTAAATGTTTTTTAATTTTTATCACCTCTTTACTAATTTTATGATTAATAGTAAAATATTATTATTGAAACTGAAAGGAGTTATCATGAATATTAAAATAAATAAAAAGGATGATGTTATATTAAAGATATTACATTACTTTATTACAGAAGAAGATTATAAACCTGTTATTATAAATGGCCTTGAAAATGAAATATGGCTTGAAAATATGGAAAATGATCTTAAACTTATAAGAATAAATACTAATTATATACATAATGAAGAACAATTTAAAAATGATATATTTAAGGTTAAAACAATAATGAAAAGTATTAAGAGAAATACTTTATCATTAAAAATGACTACTTTAAATTTATTATTAGATACTGGAGAAAATGTAAATATTATTGATAATAAAAATATTGAAACTATTAAAGTAGGAGATCTTGATGATTTTAAGAAAAATAAATTTGTTAGAGAATTCTTTCCTAAGGTTAGTGATACTACTTTAACTGATGAAGTTAATCCAGTTGAATTTTTTAAATTAACAGAAGATATGAATCAAAAAACTATAAAAAATGAAAAGAAATTAGCTAAGATATTTAGTCCTAAGAAACCAATTGTTACTTATATTATAATTGTTCTTAATTTAATGGTTTTCTTATATGGTATGTTACATAGTAATGATGAATTAATTGATATGTTTGGTAATAATTATGAATTAGTTCAAGCTGGACAATTTTATAGACTACTTACTTGTATGTTTGTTCATGGAAGTATTATGCATTTACTACTTAATATGTATGCTTTATATACTATTGGACCTGTTGTTGAGAGATATTATGGTAAGAGTAAATATATATTTATATATTTAGTTAGTGGTCTTCTAGGTAGTGTACTTTCTTCTGTTTTTATGAGTGCTGATAGTATTAGTATAGGAGCAAGTGGAGCTATCTTTGGTCTTCTAGGTAGTATATGTTATTTTACATATTATTATAGAGCTACATTGCAAGGTATATTAAGAGAAAGCATTATACCAGTAATTGTTATTAATTTAATTATTGGTCTTATGTTCCAGTCTGTTGATTTAGTTGCTCATATTGGAGGTCTTCTTGGTGGAATACTTGTTTCAATGGGACTTGGAATAGGCGATAAACATAGAAAAAATGATCAAATTAATGGTTTTATAGTATTAGCTCTTATGTTTATATTCTTAATATATATGATTATGACAAAATAAAACTGATTAAAATCAGTTTTTTTATATCTTTCTATAAAGACCAATTGCTTTACCAAGAATAGTTACATTATTTAATATAATTGGTTCTAAATGGTCATTTTCAGGTTGTAGTCTTATATGATTTTTTTCTTTATAAAATCTTTTAAGTGTTACTTCATTTTCATCTGTCATTGCGACCACGATTTCACCATTATTAGCTGTTTTATCTTTTTTAACAATAACTATATCTCCATCAAATATTCCTATATTAATCATTGAGTCTCCGCTTACTTCTAGTGTAAACACATCATGATTCATTGGTACTAGTTCTTTTGGTAATGAGAAATATTCATTTGGATTTTCAATTGCTTCAATAGGGTTTCCAGCTGCTACTTTTCCAAGTAATGGAACATTAATAACTGAATCATTATTTTTAATATATTCATTTGGAACTGTTAATTCAATTGTTCTGAATTTACTTTCAGTTTGACTAATATAGCCTTTTTTAGTAAGATTTTTTAAATGAACAAATATAGTAGCTGTACTATTTAAATTACATAAATTACATAATTCACGAATAGTAGGAGCATATCCCTTTTCAGCAATAAACTTTTTAATAGTATCTAATATTTTTTCTTGTTTAGAAGTTAATTTTTCCATATATTTCCTCCGTTTATTAACTAAATAATATCATACAAACATTTGATTGTAAATGCTTTTTAAAGATTTAATTTGCTTTTGATATAATTTGGAAGTTTCTTTGATGGTTTTACTATAAAATATATAATTACTGCAAGTAAGTCTCCACTTATTAAATCTGATACTACATGTTGTTTAGTAAATAATGTAGATAACATTATTAATATTGACATAATTATTGTTGATATTTTTGTTAAAAGAGTAGTATTTTTATCTTCGCATACATATAAAATAAATAACATACTTATTGCACAATGTAGGGATGGAAAACAATTAGTAGGTGTATCTATCCAATATATTAATTTAGCCATTAAAGAAAATATATCAGTTCCAGTTATTTCAGGCCTTGCTACTGTTGATGGATATGCTACAAAAACAATATTACCAATTATAGAACATAATGCATATGCAATAGCATATTTAACAAACTTATTTTTATCTTTACAATATAAATAATAAGGTACTAAGAATATCATAAAATACCATATACAATAAGGTATAAAAAATACTGGTAAAAAAGGTATTTTAGTATCTATTGTATTACCAATTAAATTTAAATCTCCTTGTAATATTTTAGATAAAAAATATAATATTGTTTGAAATATTACTAAACATATTGTAGTAATAATTGGTTTAATTTCTAATTTTTCTAATAACTTCTTCATATAAATCACAAATTAATTATAACATATTTGTTTACTTTTAAATTATTAAATGATAAAATATCATTGGAGAATAGATATGAATAAAGTAATAAATTTTTTACAAAAATATTTAGTAAT
>CAZYRI010000018.1:0-19574 GCA_964649575.1 uncultured Clostridium sp.
GGCAAAAAAAGTAGTCGGCACGATTAAATGCCGACTTTCAGGGGGTTTTGGTTGAACACTTTCACTCTTATATTCGTAAAAGTATTCTGACATATTTCTATGTCAATTTAATTATATAATGATTAGTTTAATTTTGTCAATTATTAATTTTCCATTTCACATATTAATTTTTAATTTTACATGATTTTATATAATTATATACCTCATCCCAATTGTTTACTCTTTTACATTTAGTGTTTCTTGCTATATTAATTTTTGAATTGAATACAACAGCATTTATGTTATTTTCTAATAAAGATTCACATGTATCAATAGCATCATCAAACATAATATCTATATTTTCTTTTTTACAAATATCTGCTTTATATAAACATGATGTTAAAATTTTATCATATTTAATTTTATTTTTATCTAAAAAGTCTTTTACATATTTATTTACATTTTTATAATATTTATCACTTCTAGCTGTAATTATATATATTTGGTTACCTTCTTCTTTTAGTTTATCTATTACTTCTTTTGCCCCTTTTTTAACTGATTGTTTTTGTCCCATTTCGCAAGCATAATCACTAAAAAACTCTATTATTTCTTTTTCCGTGAAGTTTCCCCTCAATATTTTATCTATATTATTTATTAGTACTTTATCATTACTGTACTTACTATCGTATTTATAAACATATTCTTTTACTATATCACAAGAGTCTATTAGTGTATCATCTATATCAATGCCTATTTTCAATTTATCACTCCTTCCTATAAAATTTGTATCAAAATTTATCAATATTAATGCATTCTAAGTAATTTCATACTGTTTTTATATTCACCATAAGTTTCTATTTTTATTCCAAGTGTACTTTCAGCATAATCAAGTAATTCACTCATTAAAAGTGAAGGAAGCATCATTCCATAACCTCCACATTGATATATGTATCTGTTTATTTTTTCTGATTCAAATTTACCATTACCTATTACTGAGCAAATAATAGTTTCTGCTAATTCTTTAATATTTTCTTTAAACATATCTCCAAACATATCATTATATGTTCCTTCATATAAATCTGTATCTACCACTCTTGGTGTATGTATTGTTTGAAATAATATATTATTACTATTTAAGTCATTAAACATTAATCCTTCAAATGTTAATCTTTTCATTTCTATTTCTATTTGTCTAATCGCAGATATTAAGTCGCTAATTAATATATTACTTTCTAAATCTTCTAATTTGATACCATCTATGTATTGCATTAAATACCCAACAAAATTAATTGGTTCTTCTTTCCCTAAAAATACGAATGTATGTGGAAATACGAATATATCGCTTTTATAATACTCTTTTGAGGCAAATATGTTATAGAATGAATCTATATCTTTTGTACTATTAAATTTTTTAAATGCATGACCATCACTTGTAAGAAAACATTCTGCACTTACACCTTTTCCTAAACTTTTAACCATGTATTCTTTTGGAATTTCATCTAATATTATTTTTTTCGCCATAACTACCCCTTTTGTAGTTTGTTATTTTAACATATTATTAACAATTTGTAAAACATCATTGTAAAAAAAGATAGTGTGTTTCCAAAGTATGGAAATTTGAAAATATAACCCTTTTAAACAAATAAAAAGGTTAAAACCTGAAAGATATTTTATAATCAAATTGACAATAAACAATAGAAAGAGTGGTTTTAACCTAATAAAATTATACCACTAATTAGTGAATTTACAAATAATTTTAACGAAACATTTAAAAAATTTAAATTCTCTTAACTTAGAAAATAAAGTCCCCCGAGTTTACTGTCACCATAAAATAAGTATTTTATAAAACTGTATACATTTTTGTAAAAGAAAATGTTAACCGCTCGTTAACATTTATTCTATATTTACTTTAAAAGAATACAACACAGTTCCTTCATCATATTTAGCATGTATTACTATGATATATTCACCTTCATTTAGATTTAATCTTATTGATTTTTCTCGGTTTATATATCCCAATTCTTTATAAATTTGCTTATCTTTATACACTTCTATTTTTGTAACATCCATGTTATTTTCATGATATATTTTTTCATTCTTTTTTATAGTTAAACTATCTTTATATTCTATATTAGTTGGATCTATTGCTAATGCTGTTTCACATGTTCGAGTAGCATTATTATCTACATCTACTTTACACCAACTATATGTTCCTATTTGAGTTCTTATCTTTTCTGTTTTATCACTATTTAATATATAAAGATTGTAAGGCATTATTTTTCTATAATAATCTATTGAGTGAAAATTCGTTGGAAATATATGAAAGTCTGTTGATTCATAAAAACCACTTTCATAATTTTCATCTATTGTATGCCATTTAATAATTTTATAAAGTATTGCAGAGTATTCTTTTGTACCACCATCTTTATAAGTTTTTTTTATTGGAAATAATAATATAACCATTACAACTATTATTATTAATATCTTTTTTATTTTCATAATTATTTTTCCTTTAATGATTTAAATATTTTTTTCCATAATTTACTTGATGAATAATTTAATATGCCTGCTTTATATATTCTAAGTCCATATTTATATAATAATGCACAAGTACCTCCAAGTAATCCTATTGATATTATTAAATCAAGTATTGACATTTCACCAAGTGTATAAAGTACAGGTGCTAAAATGCCTGATATAAATGGTATAAAAGCAGCTACTTTTATAAATGTTGCTCCTTGATATACAGATGCATATATTGCCAAGTAATAACCTACCATTAAGAATACCATAACTGGTGTTTGAATTTGATTATAATCTTCCATATTAGTTGTCATACTGGCAAGCACTCCAATAAATAACGAATAAGCAAAGAAACTAAGTAACATTAGTATTATAAAGAATGGAAGACCATTTAATATAGTTGTAGCAAGTTCACTACTTGTAAACATGTATATATATTCTGTTATTTGTCCTACTTCACTTGTACCTACTACACCTGTCATATTACTTGAAGTTAAAAGTCTTATTATTATACCAACAACAGAATAAACTATTAATAAAACACCTTGAAGTATAGCAAATACATTAGCTGATATTAATTTTGACATAAAGTGTGCTTGTGGAGATACACTTGATATAATAATTTCCATACTTTTAGTACTTTTTTCTTCGTTTATTTCAGCACCTATCATTTGTACTATTAATAAAATTAATACAAAGAATGGTACAATAAACACTATTATTATTACATTACCAATTATTTCAATTAATTCTTGATTTTCATTTATATCTTCATTTAAATATATTCTATTTATTTCAACTGGATTATATATATTAGTAAGTAATTCTGAACTTATATTAGCTTCTTTTAATGCCATATTTGATTTTGTAGTGTTAATAGCATTTATAATGTCTTGATATAATAATTTATCTATTTTCTCATATGAAATTACTTCTGCATCAAACATTCTACCTAATGATTTATCTTCTATTTTAGTTAAATTAATTATTACATCATTTGTTCTATCTTTAATGATGGCTTCCTTTAATTCATCTATTGTTTTATCTGCTTTTTTGATTTCTGTGTTGTAACTTTCTAAAATATCTTTATAACCACTATTTAATGTAGTTTCTAATTCATCATAAATTCCTACATTATCAACAATATAAACACTTATTTTATCTTCAAAGTCACCACCAAATAATTTAACTATTGAATCTAAGTTTATAAGACCAACTATTATTATAAATAATATTAAGTTTATTATTTTAAATGATTTAGTGCATACTTTCTTTTTAATGCTATCTTTTGTTAGAAATTTAAATTTACTTTTCATATGCTTCACCCACTTTACTTATAAATATTTCATTTAAAGTTGGTTCTTCAACTACAAATTTTGTTACATTATTACATTTAGATATTTTTTTAAATACTGAATCTACATATTTAATATCAGATATCTTAATAGTATATTCATTTTTATTTTTCTCTATATTTTCCACTCCATCTATCTTTTTAATCTCATCTGTATCTAAATCTGCGATTACTTTTATATTTTTCTTTCTAAAATCTTCTTTTATTTTAGTTAATTTTCCTTTTAATACTGTATTACCATGAACTAATATGATTAATGAATCACAAAAGTATTCTATATGTTCCATCATATGTGAAGAAAATATTATCATTGTTTTTTGTTTTTTAAGTTTTAATATTATTTTTTTAAACATTTCTACATTTATTGGATCTAATCCACTGAAAGGTTCATCTAATATTAATAGTTTTGGTTCATGTAAAATACTTATTATAAATTGTATTTTTTGTTGATTGCCTTTTGATAATTCTTTTATTTTTTTATTTTTGTAATCTAATATATTAAATTCTTCTAAGTATTTATCTAGTCTTTCTTCAACTTGTTTTTCTGTAAGACCTTTTAGTATTCCATAATAAATTGCTTGTTCTAAAACAGTTTTTGATGGTAATAAACTTCTTTCTTCTGTTAAGAAACCTATTTGATCTGTAAGGCTATAATCTATTTTTTTACCATTTAATGTTATATTACCTTCTGTTTTATCTAATAGACCCATTATCATTCTAAATGTTGTTGTTTTTCCTGCTCCATTGACACCTAAAAGCCCAAATATTTCCCCTTCATTTATTTCAAATGATAGATCATTTACCGCTCTAAAGTCATCATAATATTTGGTGACATGTTCTAATTTTAACATATTTCCACCTCATTTCCAGTTTCAATGCCAAGACTTTCAGCGATATCTTTATTTATATGCATTTCTAAAACACAAGTTTCATCTGATTTAATGTAAACTGGTTTTATAATAAAATTATTATCAGTTTTAACTTCTACTACTTCATCATTTTCTTTATTAAAAGTAATTAAATCTTCAGCACTCATATGTATATGTGTATCTGAAACTATAACCATACTTTTAGCTTCATATTCACCTTGTGGACCAACAATTGTTAATGTTTCACTGTTTTCAAGTACACCACTTTTTCTAGTCGGAGCATTTATTCCAAAGAATTCATTATCTCTATCTAATAGTTCTACTTGTGTATATTTTCTACAAGGCCCAATTATTCTTATATGTTCTAATATTTTATCATCTTTTTTAAGTGTTACTGTTTCTTCACATGCATATTGACCTTTTTGAATCAAATCTCTTTTTTTAGTAAGAACATAATCTTTACCAAATAATATTTCTAATGCTTCTTGTGTTAAATGTATATGATGATTAGAAACACCTATTTTAATTTTCATATAAAGTTTCATTCCTTTCCACCTCACTTTGAGGCTCGTCTTCAAGGTATATATAACCTGAAAACTTATTAATTAGTTTATTTTTTTAGATTACATCTCCATTTTCATTATAAAATAATTATATATTTTTTTAAAGTCTTTTATTAAATTAGTTTTATATGTAAAAAATAAAATAATCACAATTACATTTTTTTATCATTAAATAATACTAGTAAAGGAGATGACTATATGAATGGTAGTTATTATCAAACACCAGTATTTATAAATGATATTGAAAGGGATACAAATAATCCTATGGTTGATAATTTTAATGGTAGTTTTGAATCAATAGAACAAAGTTATATAGAAAATATTCTTAGAAATAATATAGGGAAAAAAGTAAGAGTTCATGCTTCTTTTTCAGATTCAGTTGAATGGAGAGATAGAATATTTGTTGGCCTAATTGAGCATGCTGGTAGAGATAATTTAATTATTAATGATGTTGAAAATAATAAAAGCTATTTAATTTTAATGATATATGTAGATTTTGTTGAGTTTGATGAAAAAATTACTTATGCTAAATAGTCTTTAAAATAATACTATTTTTTGATATAATATTTAACAGGATGTGATAATAATGAAAACACTAAATATAATAGCTTTGATACTTGTAATTTTAATTGTTATAGTGTCATTAATGATTGTATTGTTTAAATATTTTATTGAAAAACTTAATAATATAAATAATTTATTAGTAGACACTGAAAAAGAATGTATAGATGAACTTAAAAGAAAAAATGATATTATTGAAAAAATGATTAAGGCTACTGTTAGTAAGTTCAAATGTGAAAGTACTGTTTTTGATGATGCAAAAAATTTAGAGATTGATAGTCTTGATTCATTTAAAGAAGAAAAAAAATTAAATAAATGTTATGAGGAAATATTGCATGTTATTGAAGATAATTCTAAATCAAAAGATGTTAAAACATTAAAAGATTATGTTAAAAAGTATGATAACAATGAACTAAAAATTATTTCACTTAGAACTTTCTATAATAAGTATACTTTACAATATAATAATTTAATAAAAAAATTTCCTTACAATATTATTTCTAAATTTAAAAAACTTAAAATTAAAAATATTATTGAAGGAAAAGAATTAGATATCAATTTTAATAATGATTTGGAAGTGTAAAATTCACTTCTTTTATGTTGTGTGCTTTTAGAAAATTATTCGCTTTACTAAATGGTTTACTTCCGAAAAATCCATTTCTTGCTGAAAATGGACTTGGATGTGTACTTTCTATAACAAGATGATTTTTATTTGTTATATATATTTTTTTAGCTCGAGCAAAGTTTCCCCATAATATAAATACTGTTGGTGTGTTTCTTTGGTTTAATAATTTAATTATATGGTCTGTTAGTAAATTCCATCCGAGATTTTTATGTGATGCTGGGGTGTCTTTTCTTACCGTTAATACAGAGTTTAAAAGCAATACACCTTCTTTTGCCCAAGGTGTTAAATCTCCACTACTTCCATTTTTAATGCCAAGATCATCGTAAAGTTCTTTAAATATATTTTGTAAACTTGGTGGTAACTTTACACCTTCTTGTACACTAAATGATAAACCATGTGCTTCACCTTGTCCATGATAAGGATCTTGACCTAATATAACTATTTTAACATTACTATATGGTGTTAACTTTAATGCATTAAATATATTATTATATTCTGGATAACAAGTATAATTTTTATATTCTTCTTTTACTGTTTCCATAAATTTATCAAAACCTGGACTTTCCCATACACTTTTTAATACAATATCCCAATCATTACCTATCACATCAATCACTTCCTAATGATTTAATTATACTATAAGAATTAATAATTATCATGATAAATATTAATGTATCTAAATAATTCCAAATAAAAAAGTTATTAATTATCATTCCAGATAATGTAATTGTTATAAATGTTAGTTTAAAAACATTAAGAATAAGTTTGGATTTAGTATAGTATTCAATATTAATTTTTCCAATATAAAATCCACTTAATATTGTAGTAAATCCAAATAAAATAAGTATTATTATTAAAAACAATGAACCTATATTTCCATACAAATTTATAAATATATTGTTTATTAAAGCAATATAATCATTTGTTATAGGATTATTATAAATATAAATTAATATTAAAGAACTTATAAGTATTGTCATTACTATTGTTATAAATAATTCAGAAAATATTTGATATCTTACACTTATATCTATATGATTTTTATCAGTTGCCGAACTAAGTGATGTTGTTCCAATTAATAATTCATTCATAAATATACTTCTTTTTATACCAATTATCATTCCACATAATAATGATTTTAATTTAAATATATTTTTTAAATATATTTTTGATGACAAAAATAATGTATCGCAGTTTTTAATTATTCCATAAAAACATATCATTATAAATATTAAACACATTACTGGCACTATTTTATTCATTATGTTAAGTATATCTTTAACTTTTAAATTGATTGTAACTAAAAGTATAATCAAAAATATTATTATAATTAACTTTTTATTTATATTTACATTTAATAATATTATATTGCTTATGGTATTCATTTGTATCATTTGAAATAGAAATGAATATATTATAAGTAAAAGTATAAATGATAAAAAGCTTATTAATTTATTTTTAGTAATGAAGTTTGGTCCACCAATATAATCATTTTTTAATTTTACTCTGTTTTCTCTGCCTAGATATGATTCATAGTATATTATTGATGTTGTTAATAATGAAAAAACTATTATCCAAATTACTGATGAAAAACCACCTATTATTATTGAGGAAGTTGTTCCAATAATTGAACCAACCCCTATTTTAGTACCTAGTGTTAAATATAATGATGTCTTATCATTTTTCATTAATTCTTTTATTTTAATATTATAATTTTTAAATTTAATTTTAATTGATAAATATATAGATAATGCAAATAAAAATATTATTAATATTGTCCACATACTAATAATATTTTATTTATTTTTTATTTATGATAAGTTTCATTATTCAATATTTTAAAGCTTCTATATATTTGTTCTAATAATATTCCTCTAAATAATCCATGAGGAAATGTTAAATCTGAAAATGATAATAATAAATCGCATTCTTTTTTTACCGAGCTATTTACTCCATCTGAACCGCCTATAATAAATACTATATTTTTATAACTATTTATAAATGAGTTATTTATTATTTTTGATAATTCTATTGATGATATTTTAGTTCCCTCAATTGCCATACATATATTATAATCATTTTTATTTAAATGATTCAATATTTCATTGCTTTCATCATTTATATTTGTATCTTTTAATTCTATGATTGATATTTTATGATATTTATTTATTCTAGTCATATAATCATTTATCAAATCATTAAGATATTTTTCTTTTATTTTACCTACACATATTATTTTTATCATATTATTTACCGTAACAAGGATATGCAGTTTTATAATATAAGGAAAATGGATTTATATTTTTATCATTTTTGAAAACTCTGAAATCTAAGTGAACTCCAGTTGCTGAACCTGTTCTACCCATTATACCAATTAATTGTCCTTTTTCTACATGATCTCCGACTTTAACAAGTGTTTTTGCTAAATGCATGTATTGTGATGTATATGTTTCATCATGTTTAATTTTAACATTATTTCCTGCTCCTTGGTGATACCCATTATCATTATATGCTGATATTACTGTTCCACTTTGTATTGCATAAATATTTTTACTCTTTGTACCAGTTATATCAAGTGCAGCATGGAAATGATATTGCCCTCTTATTGGATGGTTTCTATATGAATAACATGAACTAATTCTATATGGTTTACTTGTTGGCCATACCCAATATGTTGAATTACCAACATAGTATACACCTTTTGCTCCTGCGACTACTATTTTTTTTGTTGGTTCTGTTATTACTTCTTCACTAACAAATTGTGTATCAAGTATAACCCCATTCGATTCCTTTGTAGCATAGACAACTTTTGAAAGACCATTTGAACCTTGTTGTTTTACATAAGTTTCATCTGCTGATAAGTTACTATCATATTCTATATCTGTATCATATTCTACTGTTTGCATCTTAGTATCAAATGATTCAACTATTATATTTGACACAGGTTGTATAGCTGCGACTGTAACTTCTTGACCGACTGCAAGTAAAGCATTTTCTCCTTTTATATCTGGATTTGCTACTAAGAAATCTTCTACACCAAGTTTATTATTGTATGCAATTGATTCGATAGTGTCATCAGCTTTAACCTTATATGTTCCAGTAAGATTAGTAGTTCCAAATAAGAAATACATTTTTAAGGTATCTTCATTTGTTATTATTTCTTCTTCTGTTGATATATATGTCTTTTTTATACTCATATCACTTTCAAAGTATATATCAGTTATACTTCTACCTTCTTCGTCAGAGTTTTTTTCAACATTATTTAGATAATTTTCATACTCTTCTTCTTTTACAAATGATAATACTGTATTCTTAACAGCTTCGTCTAAATCTTCTTTATGTAAAATATAAAATTTAATTTTACTTTTTTCTTTTTTTACTGTAACTTCATAACCTTCAATTGTAAAAGGATCTATATCATTTATTTCATCATATATTTGTTCTACTGTTTTTAAATTAGTTTTATATGTTAATATTTTTTGTACCTCTAAACCTTCTGGTGGATATACTTTATCAACATTATATTTCTTTTTAATTCCTTCTTGTTCTTTATCAATCAAATCATAAAGTTCTTCTTTGGACTGTATAAGTCCTATTTTTTGACTACCTAAATATACTTGATAAAATTCATTTATCTGCTCCTTTTTAGGTTCAAAAACAAGTGTCATATATATGACTAATGCTGATACTAATAATCCAAATATAATTTCAGATATTGATATTTTATTATTCATTCTCTACTTCCTTATTTCTAGTGGCATTTTCAAATGTACCTGTATTTAATTGAAATATTAGATTAACACTACCAGTTGAACCAGCTCTGTGCTTAGCAACTAATAATTCAATTGGTCTTCTAAGATTACCATCATATTTACCATATTCTTCACTATGAAGGAATAGTACTATATCGGCATCTTGTTCTATTGAACCAGATTCTCTTAAATCTGATAATTTAGGTTTACTATCATTACCTTTTCTTTGCTCAACACTTCTTGATAATTGTGCAAGAGCAATTATTGGTACATCTAATTCCATTGCCATTTTCTTTATATCACGGCTTATTTCACTAACTTCTTGAACTCTTTGTCCTGCATATTTTGATGAACTTGATAATAATTGTAAGTAATCTATTATTATTAAATCTAGCCCAGCATCAGAATTTTTAAGTTTTCTACATTTTCTTCTTATTTCACTTACTGTAAGGCCACCTGAATCATCTATAAAGAATTTTATATCAGAAAGTTCACTCATTGCTTCATTAAATTTTTGTCTATCACTTTGTTTAAGTCTTCCTGTTTTTAAAACATCTCCATCAATTCTTCCTACACAACCAAACATTCTTTTTGCTATTTCGTCTGCTCCCATTTCTAGTGAAAATAATGCAACTGAATTTTTATTATTAATTGCTGCATTAAGCCCAACATTAAGTGAAAAAGCACTTTTTCCACAACCTGGTCTTCCAGCTATGATAATAACTTGTTTCTTTTGAAGGCCTCTTGTCATTTCATCGAAATCATAATAACCAGTTCTAATTCCAGTATAGTCTGATTTTGTTGATGCTAAAAGTTCAAGATTCTTTTGCACCTCTGGTAATATATCTTGTATTTTTTGCATATCTCTTCCAAGTTTATCGTTGTAAACTCCAAGAATATTTCTTTCAGCACTTTCAACTATATTTTCTATACTATCATCTTCATTATAACACTCTTCTTGTATTCTGTCAGCCTTAGCTATTAAATTACGAAGAATTGCTTTTTCAAATATAATTTTTATATAGTAATTTAAATTAGCTGTTGATGGTACTGAATTTATTATTTCAGTTATATATTCTACCCCACCAACATCTGATAGTAATTTATCTTTTTCAAGTTCATTGCATATTGTATTAACATCAATTGGTATATTATTTTGATGTAATGTCCTCATGGTTTTATATATTGTTTTATTTTTAGGCTCATAAAACATTTCTTCACTAACTTCATCCATTATTTTATCAAGAGCAGTTCTATCTAAAAAACCACATCCTAAAACAGATATTTCAGCTTCAATATTTTGGGGTGTCTTTCTTAATTCGTTTTTAGCCATAAATACCTCCTTATAGGCTTGATAATTTAATGTTTATTATGAATGAAACTTCTTTATGTAATACTATTGTTACTGGATGTACACCTATTGTATTAATATCATTATTGATAATAACTTTCTTTTTATCAATTTGATATCCCATTTTCTCTAATTCTTCACTTATATTTTTTGATGTAATACTTCCAAATACTTTTCCATTATTTCCTGTTTTAACTTTAAACTCTATTTCTTTATTTTGAAGTTTATTTTTAATCTTATTGCATTCCGCTATTAGTGCTTGTTCATTATCTTGTCTTTCCTTTATTTCATTTTTAAGTACACTAGCACTTTTTTCTGTATATGGTACAGCTAGACCTTCTGATATTAAAAATTTTGCATATCCATCTTTTACTTCTTTAATTTCATCTTTTTTTGCTTGTTTTTTAACATCTTTAATAAAAATAACTTTCATAAATATCGCCTCCACTTCAATAATGTAAAAATATTATACCACAGAGAAAACTAAAAAAAAAGTTGTAAAGCATCTAAAAATATTATATACTTATTATGGATAATAAAGGAGGAATTTTATGGAGAATACTCAAGTACTAAATAAAGTAAAACAATTCGAATCCACTTTAAAAACTCTTTTAATAATTAAATTTGGAAAAGTATTACCAGAAAATAAATTTATTCTTTTAAAATCCCAATCTTTTGTTGATACAAATATGATTAAACAATGTTATGGTGACAATGAAAAATTAAGAGGTCTTGTTCTTAGAACTCTTCTTGATAATGTCATAGATGTTAGATGTAAAAAAGATTTAGAAATTAATGGAAATATTGAAACAATAAATTATGGTGATTATTTACAAGATGGATTAGTGGAATATTATGCTAAAATTATCTCACAAGAAAATGCTTTCTCTATTGATAGTAAGCAAGATATAGATGAACAAATTATGCTAATTCAAACATTAAAAGGAAAACTTGGTGATGACTTTGATAAACTTGTTCTTAATAATGATGCCAATACTTTACTAGCAATAGCTGGAAGTCAGGAATTTGTTGAAGAAGCTGATAAAGATGCAATTAAAAGACATGTTGAATTAATGAATGAGGCTGACAAGATAGATAAAAAAGATAATGAGGCTATTCAAAAAGTACAAGATAATTTTGAAAATAAAGAACAAATCAATATTGTATATTTAAAAGGAAAACAATATGTAAAATATATTGATAAAAATGATGTAGTTCATTTAGTTGAAACAGAGGGTTCTAAAAATGTATCTAGATTGTTTAAAGAAAAAATTCAACAAGTTGGTCCAGGTAAACTAATTAACCCCGAAGATTTCTTTAATGAACTTACTAAAATTGTATCAGAAGAAAACATGGTAGCAACTGAAGACAAAAATTCTTCACTTCAATCTCATCAAGAAATAGATATGATTTCCTTTGTTAGAAGTAATAGTAATTATGTAGAGCTTGCTAAAAATGGTAAAGTTACACATTCTAATGATGGATCAATTCATATACTTGAAAATACTAATGATGTTGTTGTCACTGAATCAAATAATGGAATTGTTTCCTCAGATATAATTTCACACAATACTACTGGAATAGATAATAATTTTAAGCAAGAAACTGCTCAAATTGAACAAGAAAATGACGATATTATTTTAAGTCCAGAAAAATACGAAGAATTATGTAATAGTTTTAAGAATGGTAAGGATTTAACTCTTGAAGAGTTACGAGCACTAAAAAAATATGAAAAAATGTATATGAGTGAGTATGGTATGAATCCAGTTGAAAATACATTTAATCAAGAAAGAGAAAAAGAAGGTCCAGTTCTTAGTATATATCAAAATAAATACAAATATGCTGGATTTACAAATAAATATTTGATTATATATATTATAATAATGACAATTTGTATAGGAGTTATAATTGGTGCTGCAATATTTAAACTAGTAAAAAGAGCTTAGCTCTTTTTTTCTTGATATACTATCATAGCCGAAAAACAGTATACCTGCTCTTCTCCAAATATTGATACCGCTGTTCTAAATTGTATTTCCATAACTTCACATTCAGTTTCACTTAAAAAATTATTAACACTTTTTTCTAAATCTTTTTCATGTCCCTCATCTATTACTTTCACTTTCATCTTTATTCACCATAAATATTTTATAACATTAAAAAAGAAAATAATGTCGAATCAGAACATTATTTTTTCTTTTTTTCTTCTTGAACTCTTTTTCTTATTTCATCTAATATAATTCTATTTGTTTGTTCAATTCCTTTGTCAGTTTTATTTTTATTTAAACATAATCCTATAACAAATATATATGCCAAAATATAAAACCATAGTAATAGCATTACTATATTTGCTAAGTTTCCATATACAATATCATATCTAGCTATATTATTAATATAGTATGAATATATTCCAGTTATTGCTAACCAAGATATTGATGTGAATAATGCTCCCTTTGTAGTATATTTACTAGGTATTCTTTCATCTGGTGCAACAGTATATACAACTTTAATAAGAAAGTATACAACTAACAATGAAACTGGAACTTGTATAATTATATATAATATTCCAACCAATTTATCATGCTTTGTAAATATATCAGTAACACTTCCTATTATAGTTAAAATTGATTTACCTAATAATGGAACTATAACCATAAATGCAAATAGTAAAATTACACATATTGCTAGCATTATTGACTTTACTATTCTTCTTAGTAATGATGCATTTTCAACATTATATATTGTATTACTTGCCAAGATAATTGCATTACATCCATTTATAATAACAATCAAACCTAAAACTATTGTCATTAATGAATCGGCTGATAATTCGGATGTAAATATTGGTTGTAATAATTCAACCACACTTCTTGGAAAAGTATTACTTAAAAAATTATTAACAGAGTCCATTGGTAAATTAAATGATGTAAGTACAAATACTATTATTGTTAATATAGGTATAATTGATAGAAAAAATGAATATGCAAGATTACCAGGTAATACCCCTAACTCTTTTCCAAAGACTAAATCATATAGTTTACTTAATTTATCTTTCATTATTAATTTCCTTTTGATTTTTTTATCATTGTTAATGAATCATTTATCGCATCATCTATTGTTGTTTGCTCATTAGTAATCATACTGTAACCAATTGATACACCATAATCTTTATTTGGTAATGATGATAATAATTCTCTATTTAATTTATGAATGTATGAACCTATCTTCTTTTCATCATATCCAACTAAATATATCATAAACTCATCACCATCTGTTCTCATTATTTCTGAGTTATCTCTTTGAGTTTTAATAAGAACATTAGCAACAGCTCTTATTTGATTGTCACCCGCTTCATGACCTTTTCTGTCATTTAATAATTTCAATTTATTTATGTCAATAACTATAATTGCTTGTGGATATACTTTCGTATTTGTCCATAAATCAATATTATCATTTAGATAATTTCTATTTTTTAAATTAGTCATCGCATCAAAATAATATAATCTATCTTCTTTTTTTATTTTTTTTGTATATAGTGACTTTTTAACTAATGTATAAATTATAAATCCTATAATAAGTGCTGCAACTACAATATACAGTAAATTACTCATTATAAAATTAAATAATCTATTATTCTTTAATGTTTCAATTACTCCTACAACACTTTCATTTTTCATTTCATTTGAACTCAATGTACTTAAATAAAAATCAAATAATTTATTAAATGCTGTATTAGATTTATTAAGTAAGAATGAATTATTAAGTTTAACACTCTCAATTGCTCTTATACTATAATTCTTTAAAGATGAATCTTTATAATAATCATAAACTTCTTTTTCTATAATTATTATTGAATCTTTATCAATATTTTTAACCATTGTTTTTACAGTAGCAAAATCTTTTATTTCAAATAAGTTTTTACTAGCCATATTATATTTTAGATTCATATTTGAGAGCATACTTACATTCATATTTACTAAACTATATAATGAATTTACTACTAAATTGTTATCAACATGAGCTAAAACCACATATTCAGTTGGCCCTAATGTTCTGCTGCTCATATAGTTATCACTGCTTAATGAATAATAATTCATAGCTAAATCTATTTTCTTATTAGCAAGAGCATCATTTAATTCTTTTGTGTCCTTATATGAAACATATTTATATGTAACACCTGTCATATCAGCAAATTTACTTAAATATGTATTTGTAAGTCCTGTAAAATTTTTTCTTATTTTTCCTTCGTATGGTAAATTTTCAATATAACCAACTATAAAATCTTCGTTTGTTATAGATTCTTTTTCTATTTCACTATATTTCTTTGCTGTATAATATATATCTAAGAAATATTCATTAATATCAGTTTTAGCTTTTGATTCCCATCTATAATAGAATTTTTTCATTATACTTACTAAGTTTTCATTAGAATCACTATTATTTAATTCTAAACAATAATAAGAATATAATCCATCTAAATGATATGCTATTTCATAATCATTAGTTACTATATTATTGATATATTTATACATTGGTACAACCATATAATTTATAGCTTTAAGTTCATATGCAGTTGATAATTCATTATAACTGCTATAACTTTTTATATTTATATTTTTATATGCTGTTAGATATAATGAGATTGTTTCTAAATCTTTTTCTAAAATACCAACTGTTTTATTACTTAAATCTGTTAACTTATTAACTGTATCTTTTTCACCAATAACTATAAAATGATCTTTATATACAACTATATCATCTGTACTGGCATAATTTTTATTAATAAGTTTTAAGTCAGATGAATCAGATGTTACTATATTTAAATTAAGGCCTGTATCTTCTTTTAAAGCATTTAAATATTCATAATATACACCTTTTCCATTATTTGAAAATATTGGAAGTGATGGTTCTACATATACATCAAATGTCGTATCTGTATTTTCACTTATCCATTTTTTTTCCGTATATGAATAATTATTTACTGTACTAGTTATATAATATAGTGTTCCTAAAAATGCAGAAACTAGTAACACTATTATAAGGAATATTATTATAATATTCTTCTTTTTTTTATTATTTTTCATTACCTCACCAAACTACCTTTAAACTATTTGAACTTTTTGCTCCAAAAACTGGAAAGTTTTCATTTTCCTCTGTTCCTGAATATGTTAGTATATATTGAACATCATAATATGTTAAGTTATTTTCGCCTATTTTATCTAAGGACTTCTCTGCTATTGATTGTGCTTCATTAAGTTTCATTGTTTCTTTAAAATCTATATTAATATAAATAACTCTACCTTCAGTAGTAATTTTTACTTCTCCAACTTTTGAATTTTCATTATACAAAGATTTTATTTCATCCTCTAGCTTGTCGCTTAGTGGATATTTTTCTATTTCGCTTAATCTATTTCCATATTTACTTACACTAACTCCAGCATAGAAATATTTATAAAATAATATTCCTATAACTAGAAAACATACTACTAATATTCCTAATAATACCAAAAGTACTTTATTATTACCTTTATTTAGTTTATTTTTTCCCATATTTAATTAAACACCTTCCTTGGTTTTTTATATTATACAATATTTTATTCTATATTTCCACTTTTCCCATTATTTCATATAATTTTTCTTGATTCCAGATAGGAATATTTAATAGAACTGCTTTGTCTCTTTTGCTTCCAGGGTTTTCTCCTACCAAAACTACATCAGTTTTTTTACTAACGGATTCGCTTGTAATACCACCATGTAATTCTATATATTCTTTTATTTCTTCTCTTGTCATATTATCAAATGTACCTGTTATTACGAATTTTTTATTTTTAAATTCTTCACTTTCAATTATAGTTTTTCCATTAAATGTCATATTTACACCCAATTTTTTTAATTCGTTAATTTCTTCAAGATTTTTTTCATCTTTAAAATAACTAACTATATTTTCAGATAAAGTTTCTCCAATATCTCTTATTGTTGATAGTTCTTCAACAGTGGCTTCCATTAACGAATCAATATTTGTGTAATATTTACATAATAATTTAGCTGTTTTTGAGCCTATTCCATTTATTCCAAGAGCGAATAATAACCTATCAAGTTCATTTGATTTGGATTTTTCAATATTCTCTAGTATTGAGTCAATACTTTTATTTCCAAATCCCTCTAATTCAATTAGTTCTTCTCTTTTATTATCTAATTTATAGATATCACTAAATTTCTTTATGTAGCCATAATTATAGAAATCTTCAATTATCTTATCCCCTAAACCATCTATATTCATTGCTGTTCTGCTTACATAATGTATTAAACTTTCTATTTTTCTTGCAGGACAATGAATATTATTACAGAAATAATCTACCATTTTATTTTTTTGAGTTAATTTATTTCCACACATTGGGCAATATTCAATCATTTTAAATGGTTTTTCTGTTCCATTTCTTCTTGATAACTCTACTCTATCAACTGCTGGTATTACATCACCTGCTTTATAAATATATACATAATCTCCAATTCGTATATCTTTTTCTATACAAAAGTCTTTATTATGCAATGTTGCCCTTGATATTGTACTGCCCATAACTCTTACCGGCTCTAAAACCGCATTAGGTGTGATCTGCCCGGTTCTTCCAACTGTGAAAATAATATCAGTTAATTTTGTTAGTACATGTTCTGGTGGAAATTTATATGCTGTTGCCCATTTAGGCACTTTTGCCGTGAAACCAAGTTCTTTTTGCATTGATATATCATTTACCTTTATTACAATTCCATCTATTTCATAAGGTAAACTGTCTCTTTTAGCAGTCCATTCTTTTATATATTCTAGTACCTCATTTATATTTTTACATAGTTTTATATTTGGATTAACTATAAATCCTAATTTTTTCATATACATTAATGTTTCATAATGAGTTTTAAATGGAGTTAATGGATAATGATATAGAAAGGCATCTAATCCTCTTTTGGCTGCTACATTAGAATCTAATTGTCTTATTGATCCAGCTGCCGCATTTCTTGGATTTTTAAAAGTATTCTCTCCTTTTAATTCGCATTCTTTATTTAATTTTTCAAAACTTCTCTTAGACATATAAATTTCACCACGAATATCTAAGTCAATTTCTTCTGGTAGTTTATGTGGTATTGTTTTAATTGTTTTAGCATTATGAGTTATATCTTCTCCTGTTGTTCCGTCTCCTCTGGTGGCTGCTCTTGTAAATTTTCCTTTTTTATATTCAAGAGAAACTGCTAATCCATCTATTTTCAATTCGCATACATATTCGTGTTTAGGAAACACTTCTGATATTTTTCTATCAAAATCTATTATTTCTTCTTCATTGAATACATTTCCTAAACTCAGCATTGGAGTTTCATGTCTAACTTTTTGAAATTCAGATATTATTTCACCACCTATTTTCCTTGTTGGTGAATCTTCTCTTACCCACTCAGGGTGTAATGATTCTATTCTTATAAGTTCTTGCATTAATCTATCATACTCAGCATCTTCTACTGATGGTTCATCCATGGTATAATATTCATAAGCATATTTATTTAAAAGATCAATTATTTCATTCATTCTATCCATTTTAATCACCTATTAATATTATATAATAAATATTGTTTATTATAAAGAAAAAACTAAAAGATGAATTATCAACATTATTAACTTAAGAGATATGTTTCTTAAATTAATAACATTAGAGTATAATCTTTATTTACAATTGCGAATAGTAACAAATACTTAGCATTATTTTAAAAAATTTCTTTCTTGAAAAAAATTTCTTAAAAATTTCTTAAAAATTTCTTTTTTCTTAAAAATTTCTTTTTGAAATCTATTGACAATCGGACCCTTTTCTAGTAAAATGAATCTTGCATTTAGCAATGCAGGTGTAGTTTAATGGTAGAACTCTAGCCTTCCAAGCTAATAACGTGGGTCCGATTCCCATCACCTGCTCCAGAAGCAAAAATCGTCGCACCAAAGCGATGTTAATGATTAAATCAATCAG
>CAZYRI010000019.1:0-18368 GCA_964649575.1 uncultured Clostridium sp.
TACTATTTCTTACTTCATCTATTGATATTCACTTATAATTATCATCAATGGTTTTATTGGTACTGCAAAATTAAATTGTCTTGTTTTTTTCACTTCAGAAAGATAATTAAAATTATTTATATATGAAATAACACTTTCTATATCTCTAATTGGAAGTTCATCTATTCCACCATAAAATTGTTCATTTTATTGACATTATTAAAATTTCATTTAGGATTCCTTTTTCTTATAATATTTTATATTTTTTAAGAATATCACAATATTTTAGAATTATCTCTTTATCATTTTTATATATTTCTGTGTTATAATTCTTTTATGTAATTAGGATTTTGATACTAAATTTTTTTATATTTTTTGTTTAATTTCACTTGACAAAATAGTGGTTTTACTTTAGTATATAGACTTACCAATTCACTATTAGGCGAATTGGTGCTAGTATCACACTAGCCAACCCCTTTTTATTCTTTTTTCCGGACTGTCCACAGGGGGTGGCAGTCCTTTTTTATGTTTATAAGGAGTCAAAATGATTAATAAATTTAAATATTCTTCTGATAATAAAAGATATTATACATTAAATTATTATTATAGAAATAAATATAATTCTAAGGTATTTAAAGTTAGTTTAAATGCTGGTTTTGGATGTCCTAATAAAAAGAATGGAAATGGATGTATATATTGTTTAAATGGTAGTGGTGAAAATAGAGGCATTTCTCTTACTGAACAATTTAATATTGTTAAAAGCACTATGGAAAAGAAATGGAAAAATAGTAAATATATAGGTTACTTTCAAGCAGATACTAATACATATGCTCCTCTTTCTAAATTAAAAGAATGTTATGAAAGTATTCTTAATATTGATGGAGTAATTGGTCTTAATATAGCAACAAGGCCTGATAGTATAACTGATGAAGTATATGATTATTTAGAAGAACTTTCAAAAAGAACTGATTTAGTTGTTGAAATTGGTCTTCAAACAATACACGAAAAAACTGCTAAACTAATTAATAGAGGTCATTCACTTAAATGTTTTAATAATTGTATAAATGAACTTAGAAAAAGAAATATAAATGTGGTTGTTCATATTATTAATGGACTTCCTTATGAAACAAAAGAAGATATGATTGAAACTATAAAATATGTTTCAAATTTAGATATACAAGGTATTAAAATACACATGTTGTTTATATTAAAAGGAACTGAACTTGAAAAGATGTATAATTTAACTCATTTTCATGTTCTTACTAAAGAAGAATACATTGATATTGTATGTGATCAACTTGAATATTTAAGAGATGATATTGTTGTTAATAGAATAACTGGGGATCCAATAAAAGAACTTACTGTTGAGCCAAAATGGTTATTTAAAAAATTTTGTGTTTTAAATGATATAGATAAAGAAATGGTAAAAAGAGATTCTTATCAAGGAATTAAGTACAATAAAAATGCTGATTAGCTCAGCATTTTTTTACATAAAGTATAATCGAAATAACTTTTACCTATTTTTGTTTATTTTCTAAATCTTTGAAATAGTTATATCTTTCAAGAGCATAGTTTTTATTTAATTCATATAGTTCTTGATATTCATTTTCATTTTTAACTTCTAAGTTTTTATATCTAAGTTCACTTCTAAATACAGAATCATAGTTTGTAAAATCTGGTTCTTTTGAATCTACTGTTAAAGTATCAGTTTCCGGATTATATCTCATAAGCAAATTATATCCTACTTCAACTAATAGTTTTTGTTCATCAAGTGAATTACTAAGTCCACCTATTATTCCTTGTTCAATGCATGGACTATAAGCAATTATTAATGATGGTCCATTATGTTCATATGCTTCTTTTAATGCCTTTAATGTCTGCATCATATTTGCTCCGAGTGAGATAGAAGCCACATAAACATTTGGAATACTCATTGCTATTTTAAATAAGTCTTTTTTGTTTTCATGTTTACCATTTGATGAGAATTCTGCTACTCCGCCCATTCTTGTTGATTTTGATTTTTGACCACCTGTATTTGAATAAACTTCTGTATCAAGTACCATTATGTTGATATCCTCATTACTATGAAGAACATGATCAAGCCCTCCATATCCAATATCATAAGCCCATCCATCTCCTCCAAGTATCCATACTTTTCTTGATGGAATGTAATCTAACAATTCTCTTAATTCATTTGGAATTTCTGCTGTTTCTAATTTATTTTTAATCGCAAGTGTTAAATCATCATCTTCCATATTATCTATCCACAGTTTGAAAGTAGCTTTTATTTCAGGAGAAACTATATCTCTTGTTTGAAACATTATGTCTTTTATTCTTTCTCTCATTTTTTTATAGGACATATGTAATCCAAAGCCAAATTCAGCATTATCTTCAAATAATGAATTCATCCATGGAATTTTATATGGAGTTAAAGGTAAACTTCCTCCATATATTGAAGAACATCCTGTTGCATTAGCAATTACCATATTTTTTCCATATAGTTCTGTTAATAATTTTATATAAGCTGCTTCCCCACAACCAGCACAAGCACCGCTAAACTCAAAGTATGGTTTTTTAAAACCTACTCCTTTAACTGTATATTTATTAAATGGTGTATCGTTTTCTACATTATTAAATAAATAGTCACTTATATTATCTAATCTTTCGCTATATTTTCCATTCGTAAGTGCTTTTTCTTGGTTCTTACCAGGACAAGCCTTCATACAAAGTCCACAACCTGTACAATTTGCTTCAGAAATTGAAATATAGAAATTTTTGTTATCTTCCCCTATACTCTTAATTGTTTCATCTTTATCTATATGAGCAAGTAATAATTCATTATCTGTAAGTGAAAATGGTCTTATACATGCATGAGGACATACAAACGAACATTGATTACATTCTATACAATTTTCTTTACACCATTTTGGCACAAATTGACTAATTTTTCTCTTATCACTTTTAGCTGTTCCACCTTCGAATGTTCCATCTTCGTGACCAATAAAGTCAGAAACGGTAAGCATATTTCCTCTAAGTTTTAATATTTCGTTTGTAAAGTCTTTTACATTATTATTTTCACTATCAAGTGTAAATATTTTGTTATCAATAACTTCTAAATATTTAAGCGATTCATCTATTGCATTTATATTGTTATCAACTACTTCGCTACCCTTAGTACTATATGTTTTAGAAACAAGTTTTTTAAATAACTCTATTTCATTTCTACCATATCCTGATATTTTTAACATATATGTACAAATTATATTATTTATTTTTCCATGTAGATTATATTTCTTATTAAGTTCATCTAATGAAGCAATATATACTTTTATATTTTTATTTATTATTTCTTTTTTATTATCATTATTTATTAATTTATTTAATTCTTCATCAGTCTTATCACTTGAAATTAATAGTGTACCATTTTGTTTTATATCTTTTAATAAATAGTAATTATTTAAATATACATCTTTTGATACTACTACAAAATCTGGTGAAGTAAGAAAATATGGTGCCTCTATCTTAGAAGGTCCAACTCTTAAATGTGATATAGTTGTCCCACCACTTTTTTTAGAATCATATTCAAAGTATCCTTGAACATAGTTTTCTTTTATTTTGCCTAATACTTTAATAAAATTTTTGGATGCTCCGACCATACCATCTGAACCAAATCCATATACTTTTATTTCTTGATAATCACTATTATATTCTATTTCTTCTGGTTCTAAACTTAAATGAGTTATATCATCCTTTATACCAATTGTGAAATTATTTTTAGGGTTATCACTTAATATATTTTTAAATACTGCATTTATATCTTTAAGTGGTACATCTTTTGATGATAGCCCATATATTCCACCATATATGTTTATATTTTTCTTTTTTAATGCTTCCATTACATCTAAATATAATGGTTCACCTGCACTACCAGGTTCTTTTGTTCTATCAAGTACAGCTATTGTATCAACTGTTTTTGGAAGCACATCTAAAAGATATTTTGTACTAAATGGTCTATAAAGATGAACTTCTATCATACCAACCTTATATCCTTTTTTATTTAAAATATCAACTACTGTTTTAATTGTAGAACATACACTTCCCATGGCTACTACAACATGAGTAGCATCTTTTTTACCATAATAATTAAATGGTTTGTAATCTGTGAATGCTAATGTATTAATTTTATCCATATATCTTTTTACAATATCTGGTATGTCATTATAATATTTATTTCTTACTTCTGTATTTTGAAAATAAACATCACCTGTTTCAGAAGTACCTCTTGTTATTTCTTTCCCTATATTTAATGCTCTATTTTTAAATTCATATACTTTTTTATAATCTATTAATTTTCTTATTTCTTCTTCATCTACAAGTGATACTTTATTAAGTTCATGGCTAGTTCTAAATCCATCAAAGAAATGTAGAAAAGGTAAACTTCCTTCAATAGCACTTAAATGAGAAATAATACTCATGTAATATGTTTCTTCTACTGATGAAGAAGATAACATACAAAATCCTGTACTTCTTGTAGCATATATATCTTGATGATCTCCAAATATTGATAAAGCATGGGTTGCTATGCTTCTTGCTGCTACATGAATAACTCCTGGTAACATTTCACCTGCCATTTTATACATTGTTGGTATCATTAAAAGTAAACCTTGTGATGCAGTAAAAGTTGTACCAAGGCAGCCTGCTTGTAATGCTCCATGTGTTACAGCAGAGGCTCCTGCTTCGCTTTGCATTTCTACTACTTTAACTGTGTCATTAAACAAATTCTTTTTACCTGCCGTACTCCACTTATCTGTTAAAGTCGCCATTGGACTAGCAGGTGTAATTGGATAAATACCACATATTTCACTAAATAAATATGCTCCAAGTGCACATGCTTCATTACCATCTATAATATAATCTTTTTTCATATAATCACCATATTTATTATATAATATTTTAAACTAAAATAAAAGCGATAACAAAACTAATTATCGCTTTACTATTATTCATTTTCAACTGTTTTATTTTCTTCTTTTTTACTTATTTCTTCGTTATTAGTAATCTTTTCTTCTTTAATTTCTTTTTCTTTTTTAGTATAAAAAATATCATATAAAATATATCCTAAAACAATAAGTATTGAAAATAAACCTATTAATATATATTTATTGTTTACTTTTCTAATTTCTTCTTGTGTTTTTTCTTCTTCTTTATCCATAACAGGAATTTTACTATCTTCTTCTTTTTCTGCTTTTGTTACAATTATATAGTAATTTACTTCATCACTTTCATTATTAGTTTTTATTCTTACTATATTTTCACCAGTTACAAAATTTTCATTTCCTATTATTTCTACTGTCACATCATTATCAGCATCATAATCTATTAACAAACTATCAACAGTGCTTGGAACTACTAAATGATAATTAAATGTATCTGGATCGAACTTTTCTAAAAAATCAAAGTTTTCAACAGATAATTTTTTTAAGTTTGGTAATTTATATTCTACATCTGATTCTTTTATATAATTTATGTTTAATGTATAAATTGTTTTTGAATCTTCTACTGTATTTGTTATTATTATTTTATTTTGACCTTCTTTAAATTTACAAACTGAATCAGTACAACCATTTATTTTTGTTGAACATTCAGATGATGAACAATATGTATCTAATTCTAATTCACTATTATAGGTATCTATTTGATATGTTGTTATACTTGGATTATATTTTTCTATTATATAATTAGATTTATTTTTTATAAATGATAATGTTGAATCTATTTTATTACTAGGTGTATCTGTAATATTATAAATTAATTTGCTATTAAAACAATCAAATGACTCATTGCTTCCTTTTATATAAAATTTACTATTATCTATTAATTCAATTGTTGTTTGTCCAAGCGGAGCATCATCTTTAACTTTAAATTTCAATTTACTTAATAATATATCTGAACCATTAACAAGCATATTTTTACCTGTTATATTCTTTATTTCAAAATTAATTATTGATGAATATGTATTAAACTCATTTATTTTATATCCTTCTTCTATATAAATACTTTCTTGATTATCATATTCAGATATTAATTCAAATACATATGGATTATAATATAATTGAATCTTTGCTTTATCTAGTGTTCCAAATTCACTATAAAAATCTGTTATTACATTTATTTCTACTATATCTCCTTTTTTATAATCAATAAGATTATTAGTTTCTTTTTGAATTGTGCATCCCACTGTTTCACTAGCATTTATAAAATTTATAAATGTTAAAAATGATATTAATAACAATAAAGTTTTTTTCATAGTCACCTCTATTTTATATGTTAATAATATCAAAATCAGTATATTCTTTCAAGTTTCTCTAGTTTTATTAAATCATACACTTTACATACAGCTGTAATACTATCTATCTTAACACCATTAATATTATAATAAACTTTTAATTCATTATTTAAGTTTTTAGTATATTGTTTAACTAATTCTTCTATATTTCTAGCATAATATTTTTTATCATCTACTGTATAACTTATTACTTGTATATTAGTTTTCTTTAGTGAATTATTCAAACTATAAGAATTAGTGTCTTTAAAATATATTTTAAAAGTATCAATATAATTTAAATCTTTTCTATCATAATATAATATTTTATTACTATTTGAATCTATTTCACTTGTATTAAATGTTAAAAAAATAGTAAGCATAAATAATAATTTTATGATATTCTTTTTTATATTGATCACCATTATTATTATGCTTACTTTGTTATAATTCTATGTATTCATATTTATTATTTTTGAATATTATTTCTAAGTCTTTTGGTTTTAAGAATATAGTTGCTGTATTTATATTAGGATGTACTCCTATTTCTGAAATATTCTTTATATCTTTATCTATTAATATAGTAACAATATTGTCTTTATCATTTAATATTCCAAGTGGAGATACTGATCCTTTTGTAAGACCTAAGTATTTATA
The DNA here is from genome assembly GCA_964649575.1 of uncultured Clostridium sp. GTDB lineage: Bacteria > Bacillota_I > Bacilli_A > RF39 > UBA660 > CAG-1000. The sequence continues at coordinate 6,959 of CAZYRI010000019.1, forward strand.
TAAATCTTCTTCACTTGCGAATGTTAAAGGTCTAGTATTAAGCTTGTTTCTTAATTCTTTTAAATTAACTTTTTTATTATGTGAAACTAATACTAAATAATAATTTCTTTTTTTATCATCTCTTATAAATATATTTTTGATTATGTTTTCAAATGGTTCTATATTTTCATTTATTACATCTTCCATAGTAAATACTGCTTTATGATTTACTACTCTATATTCTATATTTAGTTCTTTTAATTTTTCATATACTTCTTCTTTTGTCATAATTTCTCCTACATAGGATTTACATGTATAACTACTAAGTAAATCTCATCTATTTTATTTAATATTTCTTTTTCTAAATGATTTGCTATCTCATGACTTTCATATGTCTTTAGATTTCCATCTACGAATATTGTAAATGATATTTGATATTTATATCCAACTGGAGTTGAATTAAAATGGTTTATTTTTATAACTTCTTTATGTTGTTTAATTATTTCAATCACTTCGTTTTTAGTTTCTTCATCTATTGATTTATCCATAAGAACATCATAACTTTCAATAAATATTTTTATTGCTGATATTAATATCCATATAGAAATTATTATTCCAACAATACCATCTAAAAAATATATATTTTTTGTTGATAATATGCATGATATTAAGTTTAATGTTGTTATTACTGCATCTATTATATGGTCTTTTGAATTTGCTTTTATAAGTAAATTATTATATTTTTTTGATAAATAATTTGTATATATAAATAATGATAGTTTAATTATTATTGTAGTTATACATACAACTATTAACCATATATTAAAATCATATTTTGTATTATTAAATAGTGTTGATAAAGAATTTTTAAATACAACTAATGATATAAGTATCATAGATATACTTATTAACATTGAATAAATGTATTCTGCTTTACCATGTCCTAGGTTGTGATCATCATCTCTTGGGATACTAGATATTTTATTACCCACAAATGTCATAATTGATGAAAATATGTCACCAGCACTATTGAAAGCATCCGCTATCATTGCTTGACTATTAGTTATATATCCAATTAATCCTTTTATTATTAATAAAAAAACATTGCCTATCATGCCTAAAATACTAGCTATTTTTGTACTTTTATATCTTTTCATTTTTCCTCCTTATATATTTTATTCAATATAACATTTTATTGTATCTTCTATCCAGTATGAATATTTAATATTTTTCTTTTCTAAACTTTTGAACTTTAAATATAAGTCAATACCATCACTCGGGTCATGCCATATGTCTACAAATACGAAGTCATAATAGATATCTTTCTTAAAATATTCAAATGCATCCATATTTATTATTTTTATTTTATCTTTATATTTAAATTGAGGCAATATATATTTATTAAAAAGTTCTATTATTTCTTTATCTTTTTCAACAATGGTAACTGTTTTTACGGTTTCTTTCATTGATATCATATATGCATAATATCCAAGACCAAGACCATATGTAAGTACATCTCCATTTGCTTCTTTTATTGGTTTTTCCATAGTTTCAATTTCATTTGGTGTTATAAGCATCCATTCTCTATTATTTTCAAGAACTGCTGGATATTTATATTCTTCTTTGAAATATCCTATACAAGGATATAATTTACCATTAATGTTTCTTAAATCATTAAATACGAAAGCCTCATAAGGCTTATAACTCTCATATTTAAAAGTCCATTTATTTGATTTAATATTTTTAAAATTAATATTTTTATAATATAAATTACTTTCATATTTGTTTTTATCTAATTCAAAAATAATCTTATCAAATTCATGTATAAGTTCTTTATCTGTTATTTCAAGTAAACTAGTAAGAATTATTTTAAATGATTCTAGAGTATTAAAACAAAACTCTTTTTTAATATTATCTATCATTTCTTTTGTTATATAATCACTATAATTATTTAGATAAATACTAAGCTTACTCATTATTAAATTATTTCTTTTTTCATTTGTCATAATATGATTATATAATAAAAAATATATTTTTATCTACTTACTTTAATTTTTTCTTTTTAATTGTTTTTACAATTTAAAATCTGTCAAATGACAGATCTTATTCTTATTTATATAATGTTATTTCTTTTTTGTTTTATTGTTATTATTATTTTTTACTTTTGTTTCTTTTATTTCTTCATGAGTAACAACTGTTGTTTTACTATTTTCAATAGCGGCTAATATTTTTTTAGTATTGCATCTATTAGTTAATACAATAACTACTGTTGAAGCAACTATTAAACAAATTGACCAAATAATAACTGTAAAATTAGATGGATTTAAAATCTTATCCCATTTTTTGCTGTACTCATATTCTTCAAATACATCATATTTATCATCTGCTTCATATAATGTTTTGATAGCTGATTTAATACTTTCATCATAAGATTCAGTATATCCTCCAAAAATTTTATCTCCTATAATTATATAAGGAACTCCGCTTGCAGGTTCATTCATAAATGTAGAAATTTCACTTAATAAATTAGAATTTTCATCATTATACCAAGTTTCAAATGAAACTAATTTAAAATATTTTCCATATTCTTCTGTAATTCCATTTAAGAATTCTAGGAATTTTCTACAATATGCACATCCCTTTCCTCTAAATAAATAGATTGTAATTTGATCATCAGTTTCTTTGTAATTTTCAAATTCAGCTTTTATTCCTTCTTCTTCTAAAGTTTGTTCAAGGTTTAAAGTACTATATTGTTCAGCAGCAAAGGCTCTAACTGGAATAATAATTGAAAGTAACATTAAAACGATAACAGTAATTTTCTTTTTCATAATAATCTCCTTCCTACAATATACATTTTAAAGTATTTATTATTAAAATTCAATAATTATTTAGTTATTTTAAATATTTAATTGTGAAAATTGTACCAATATTGGGAGTACTTCTTACTGTTATACTTCCACCTTCTTTTTCAATAATTGTTTTTGATAGAGATAGTCCTATTCCTATACTGTCTTCACTACCATTTTTACCTTTGTAGAATCTATCAAAAATATGTGGTAAATCATCATTATCTATTCCTTTACCATTATCTTTAATGAGTATTCTTGTATATATTTTATTTTCACTATAATTTATTTCTACTATTCCATATTCATTGGCATGTTCTATTGAGTTTTTTAATATATTTGTTATACTTTCAACTTGCCACTTATAATCACATAATAATTTGATATTATCATCACCTGAAACTTTTATTGATATGTTTTTTAATTCTTTTATCATTGAAACATTTTTTATGCTTTCATTAATTATATCTTTAATATATACTTCTTCTTTATTGAATTTTACAACATTAGCATCAAATTTTGATAATTTTAATAATGACATTACTAGAAAGTTTATATTTATTATTTCTCTTTTAATATTAATTAAAAACTTTTTTCTTGTTTTCTCATCCATATTTGGATTATCTAATATATTGTCTATCATTATTGTTATACTTGTTAATGGTGTTTTTAATTGATGAGAAATATCTCCAAGTGAATTTTTTAGATTTATTTTGTCTTTTATATTGTTGTCAGCAACTTGTCTTAACATTGTAGTTGTTTTAGATATTTCATTTTTTAATATTGATAATTCTCCTTCTTTGAAATCATTTATATCTATATCAAATTGTCTATTATTTATTTTTGATATCATTTTAGTTATTTCATTTATTCTTTTAGAATTATTTTTATCATATATATAAAATATTAGAATAATTAATATATCAAATAGTATAGTTAATAATAAAGATATAATTGTTATTTTATTATTAAATTTATCATTTTCAATTATTCCATTATTATCATTAATACCATATTTATCTAATATATCTATATTATTAGTTTCATTATTTAATATTTCAATAATATCGCTCTCTTTTATATCTGGATACTTCTCTTTAATATTATTGATTATTAAATTTATTTTATTATTGTAATTATTTGTATATATTTTGTATTCGTATTTATTTATCATAATTATTAATAAAGTATTAGTTATTAACAATATTAAAAATGATATTATATATTTTTTTATTTCTTTATTCTTCATCTATTCTATAACCTATTCCTTTTATAGTGATTATTATATCACTATTTAGTTTTTCTCTTATTCTTTTTATATAAACTGTTGCAGTGTTATCATTAACATCGTTTCCAGTCCATTCCCAAATACTATCTATTATTCTTTCTCTTGTTACTACTTTATTTATATTTTCTACTAGAAGATTTAATATTTTATATTCTAGTGTTGTTAGATTAATTATATTATCATTTTTAAATACTATCATTTTATTCATATCAATTGTTATATCTTTAATCTTGATAGTCTTTTTATGTAATATTTTATTTATTCTAGCAATTAATTCTAATGTTCTAAAGGGTTTAGTTATATAATCACTTGCTCCCATATTAAGTGCTGACACTATATTTTCTTCTATATCACATGCTGTTAAAAATATAACAGGTATATTTGTTTTTGATATATCACTTTTATATAAATCAAAACCATTACCATCTGGTAAAGTTATATCTAATATTATTAAATTTGGTTTATTATTTTCTAAATATTCTTTTGTGCTTTTAATATTATTTGTTACATCAAGATCTATATTATTTATATTAAATGTATATTTTAAATTATCACTAATACTTTTATTATCTTCTACTAATAATATTTTCATATGTACTCCTTTTTTTAAATTATATCAAAAAAGGACAATGATGTCCTTAAATGTTCTCATTACGAATGTCTTCAATTATATTTTGTTTATTTACTTTTTTAATTCCGTAATTCATAATTACATAAACTAATATAAATACTGCTAGTACACTTATCAATATACCACCTAATGGAAAATTATATTGTAATTCTATACTACCTTGTGTAAACGCAATGTAAATTATATATGATAATCCAATTCCAAATGGAATACCTATTAATAATGATTTTAATGAATAAAATACTGTTTCTAAATTAACTAATCTATTAAATTCATATGATGTCATACCTATACTTTTTAATATAGCAAATTCTCTTCTTCTTAAATTCATGTTAGTTGTTATTGTATTAAATATATTAGTAATTCCTATTAATGCTATTACAATTATAAATCCATATAAGAATATTGATATTAAAGTATATATTCCTCTTATTGTTTTGTAGTTTTTATCTATATTATCTAAATCATAATCAATATCACCTAATATTTTTTCAATGTCATCTTGTAACTTATCAGCATTATTACTTCTAAATAATAAGTTTCCATAGTTGATATTATTATCAAGTGATTCTAGATACTCATCACTTACTATTATGAATCCAGAACTATATGTATTTTGTAAACCAAATGGTCTTTCTTTTGTTACTTCTGATATTTTCATTTTATGGTCTACATCATTTATTTTAATATCAATAGTGTTATGTTTTTTAATATTAAATACTGATATTTCAATATCTTTTTTAGTTTTTTCATCATAACCAATTGTATTATTAATAAGAATACCAGTATCTTTAGTATTGTCGTAATCTAATCCTAATGATTTAACATAATTCCTATATTCTAAGTCACCTATTGCATATATAGTTATCATTGTACCATTGGTACCAACTGTTTTATCAAATTCTTTTGTATAAAGTTTTTTATCTACTTCACCTAATAAATATTTTTGAAAACTTATTCTATCAATATTATCAAGATTATAAATCTCTTTATATTTATTTAAATTATTTTCTCTATCTTTACTATTATCACCTATTCTAAGTGTTAAGTTTGCATCTATTGTACTTATTTCTAAATCTACCATACTAAAAGCCATATTCTTAAAATAATAAAGTCCAATAAATACTGATACTGATACTACTATTGATATGATTGTTGTTCTGTATTTCTTTTTATTTCTTTTTAAGTTTTTATATGATATAACTCCGCCTATTCCAAATATTGATTTTATATATTTAGGTGATTTTATTTTTTTAGATTTTATTTTTATATCTTCACTATTTCTTATTGCCTCCATTGGGGTTAATTTAGATGCTCTTCTTGCTGATTTAAGTGCTGAAAAATATATTGTTATACTTCCAAGAATTATTGAAATAATTATAGCTAAAATGCTTGTACTAAATATAAGTGTAGTTCCATTAAGAGCTCCTACTAGATAATAATTACATATTTTAATAAGAATCCAAGAAGCAAGTAGTCCACATATTATACCAAGAGGTATACCAATTACTCCTAATATAAATGCTTCATATAATACATTTTTCTTTATTTGTTTTGTAGTTGCTCCTATACTTCTAAACATTCCATATTGTTTTGTCTTCTCTGTTATAGATATATCAAAACTATTTTTAATACAATATACAGATGATACTATAATAATAACTATTACTATTATAGATAATGCATATAATACTCTCATTGTACTATCTTTCAAACTCATTGTTTCTAAACTTATTAAGTATCCATTCATAATATGAGGTGTTGTTGCTATTACTTTTTCTACTTCATCAATTTCTTCTTCTGTTAATGATTCAAAATCAACCATATATTTTTCATATTTTATTGAATCTAAATTTAATATATTAGCTGTTACTTTATATTTATTTTTTAATCCTTCTTTTGTATATCTTAAATATACATTATATGTTCCATTTATTTTATTTTCATCTAAATATGTAATAAATGTGTAACCAGGGGCTGAATAATTTTCTATTATTGTACTTGGTCTTTCAGATATACCAACTATTTTAAATGTTCTAGTATCTTTTATATCAAATGTTTCTTCACCATCATTATAAGGATTGTTTTGATCAAGAGTATATCCATCACTTACTCTATCACCAAAATATAATGTAATTGTATCTCCAACTTTATAATCAACTCTTCCATTTGTTTTTAGATGTCTTGGTATTATTATTTCATTTTCATTAAGTGGGAATCTTCCTTCTAATAGATTTATAGATATATTAGACATAGTTATTTCATTCATGGCTATTAAATATGCATAAGGTTTATCTTTATTTTTACTATTATCTAATTTTAAATAACCTATATCTTTGCTTATGTAGATTTTTTCAATATTTCTATTATTTTTTATTTCATTTAATTTTGTAGAATCTATATTACTAACCGTGTAATGAAAATTACCATTTCTATTTATTTCATATCTGATTAAACTTTCTCTAAAACTAGATACCATACTTGTAACTGCACATATTAATGCTACTGATAAAATTATTCCTATGATTGTAACTATTGTTCTTTTTTTATTTAATTTTAAATTTTTTATTGTTAGTTTATTAAGGATGTTCATTTTTACTTCTCCTTAACTATTTTTCCATCTTCTATGGTTATAATTCTATCTGCATAAGATGCAATTTCAAGGTTATGTGTAATCATTATTATTGTTTGTTTATAATCTTTGTTCATTTTTTTTAATAATGTTACTACTTCTTCACTAGATGCAGAATCTAAGTTTCCAGTTGGTTCATCAGCAAGTATTATTGCTGGTTTAGTTATTATTGCTCTTCCAATAGATGTTCTTTGCTGTTGTCCACCAGAAAGTTCATTTGGTAAATGTTTTCTTCTTCTTTCTAAACCAAGTAATTTAATCAATTCATTTAGTTCAAATTTATCAATCTTCTTATTATCTAATTCTAATGGAAGTGTTATATTTTCTTCAACTGTTAAAATTGGTATTAAATTATAAAATTGATAAATAAGACCTACTTCTCTTCTTCTAAATATAGCAAGTTTGTCACTATTTAGTTTGTATATTTCTTGTCCATCTATGAATACTTTACCACTTGTAGGTGTATCTACTCCACCAATTAAATGTAATAGAGTACTTTTACCACTACCAGAAGCACCAACTATTGCAACAAATTCACCTTTTTCAACAGTAAATGATACATTATCAAGTGCTACTACTTTATTGTTATCTTTACCATATACTTTTGTTAAATTTTCTACTTTTAATATCTCCATATTTTCTTTCCTTTCTTAATTTACAATATAAGTATACAAAAAGTAAAGTGACTAGTGAGTGACTTTATTATAAAATAAAAAAGTCTAATGTTAGACTATTTTAAAAAACCTTTTATTATTGTTTGTTCTGCTTCACTTGTAGAAAGTCCTAATGACATTAATTTAATAAATTGTTCACCAGCTATCTTTCCAATTGTAGCTTCATGTATAAGTGATGCGGCCACATTCTTAGCATATATTTGTGGTATTGACTTAACAGTTCCATTATCTTTTATAATAGCATCACATTCAACATGACCATAACATAAACTATTTCCTGTCATATTAGAATTAAATTCTTGATATGAATCCATTTCAGCTACACTTCTTGATGTTATATGTGAACTAGAATTATCACCATTAAATTCTATATCAAATGAAGTAATTGCTTTTTGAGTATTGGATGTAAATATTTTTTCATTTATTATTAATGTTGAGCCAGATGATAAAGTTGCTTTTGTTACTCTATTTGTATCATCAACACCTTTTATTTGACTTGTTTCCATAGTCATAAATGCATTATCATGTAATATCACTTCTGTTTTTGGATTAAGTATTCTTTTACCACTTCCAATTCCTTCTCCATAATGTTTTTCTATATATGTAACTGAAGCATTATCTTCTATAAAAAATCTATGTATACCATCATGTCTTGTGTCTTTATGATGAGGGTTATTAATTCCACATCCAGCAATTATTGTAACAGTTGCATTTTTCCCAATAAAGAAATCATTATATACTACATCAGTAAGACCACTTTCAGTTATTAATACTGGAATATCAACTACTGCAAAAGCTGTATTTTCTTTTACATATATATTAATACCTTTTCCATCTTCTTTACTTTCAATATTTACATATTCATTTATTTTTCTTTCAATACCTTTTCCATCTTTTCTAATGTTATATGCAGTAGCATTCAAATAATCTCCTGCTCCGATTGTAGATAATAATTCAAGTTCTGTTTTATTCATTCATATCACCTACTTTACAACATTTTTTACTATTAAGGCCATCTATAACATCTTTCTTAGAACCAATTTTTTTAATCTTACCATTTTCCATTAATATAATTTCATTAGATAATTCAAGTATTTTTTCTTGATGAGATATTACAAGAGTAGTTGCATTATTATTTTCTTGAATGTTTTTAAATACTCTATTTAAATTATTAAAACTCCATAAATCTATACCAGCTTCTGGTTCATCAAATATAGCAAATTTTGGTTTTCTTGCGATTACTGTTGCTATTTCTATTCTCTTTAATTCTCCACCTGATAATGATTTATTAACTTCTCTATCAATATATTCTAAAGCACATAAACCAACTCTACTCAAAATATCACAAGCTTCTTTTTTAGTAATTTTTTTATTAGAAGCTACACTTAATAAATCATAAACAGTAATTCCTTTAAAGCATACAGGTGTTTGAAATGCAAATCCTATACCGAGTTTAGCTCTTTCATCAATACTTTTATTTGTGATATCTTCTCCGTTATAAAGTATTTTACCCTTATCTGGTGTAGTTAAACCCATTATAACTTTTGCTAAAGTACTTTTACCACTACCATTTGGACCAGTTAGAGAATAAAATTTGTTTTTTTCTAACTTTAAATTTATATTATTTAATATTATTTTATTATCTCTTTCAAAATAAATATCAATTAATTCAATCATAGTACTCCTTTCGATAACTGAAATTATCATACTTAGTATATAACTATTTATATTAAATTGTAAAGTTTAAAAAAACTATTTTTCTTTTGTTATATCCTGTAATTCAAAATTTATTACTTGTTTTAAATCATTTAATTTTATTTCTATTTGGTAACCTATTTTACCACCACTTATAAATATTATATTTTTATTTAATGAAGAAATATCTATTATTGTTTTAAATTGCTTTTTCATTCCTATGGGTGAACATCCTCCATGAATATAACCTGTTAATGATAATAAATCTTTTGATTTTAACATTTCAATACTTTTTTCATTAACTGCTTTAGCAGCCTTCTTTAAATCTAATTCTTTATTAACTGGTAATACAAAGACATAATTTATTTTACTATTAGATACTGTTACTAGTGTTTTAAATACTTTATCATAATCTTCATTTAATGTATTTGCTACTTCTATACCACTTATTGCATTTTCATAAGTATGAATTTTATAATCTATTTTCTTTTGATCTAGTATTCTCATTGCATTTGTTTTCATAAATCTTTTCTTTCTTTTAAATGTTTGGCAAATCCATATGGTTTTATATTAGTTTTATCTTCAATAGTATTTAATAGTTTCATAATGTCTTTATTCTTAAATTGATTTACAGGTATTATTATCTTTTTATTTTTTGTTAATAAGGCTATATCATATTTATTTTTACCTATTTTTAAATCACTTGTGAATCCATATCTTTCTATATCTTTTATATTTATTATATTCTTTTGTAATTTTCTTTTTGATATATCTAATGTTGATATATATAATTTATTATTTGATATTTTTATATAAATATTATTTAATATTACAGTTAAACTAACAATTACCATTGTAAAAAATAATATTGTTAATACTACTTCTAATGATAATTTATTGTGTTTAAATATTATCTTATATAAATGTAAAAATATAAACATTATTGATATTAATATTGTAAATACTTCTAATTTAAATTTAAATTTATCACATTTTATTTTCATTATTAATTCCTTCTTATACCTATTATATCATAAGAATTAATTATTGTATTTCAATTATTCTTTTAAATTTATTATCACTATTAGAAATGAATTCATCTATTTTCTTACTGTCATTTTTTGTTTCTGCATAAGCTGTGATTGCGATTGTCTTTTTCCAATCTTTTGTATAAGCATCTGTTGTTAAATTTGTTATTTTATTATTTTTTAAGAAATCTCTTAGTTTTTTCATTTCCTTTTTATTATCAGATAATATAACATTTACATATGTTCTTTCTTTTGAAAATATATTACTTATTAATAATGCTAAATATGTACCAAGACCACTTGCGATTGCTACTACATAAATCATATATTCACCATCATTATCTACAACATCTATTAGTTTATAAAATATTATTTGACTAATAATAACTGTAAATGATGCTAATACTGATTTATTTTTTTGTATTAATAGTGTTTTACTAGTTCCAATTATATTATCAAATACTTTTACTATAAATACTATTACAATATTTAAAATTATTGTGATTATTTGCATTTATCTAACCTCCTTTTTTGCATGAGAAAACATCATAACATATTTACTTATATAAATCAAGTTAACTTTTTTATTTTAATTTTATTAGTTTTGTTTTATAATTATTATAGAATATGAGGTGTG
>CAZYRI010000020.1:0-8903 GCA_964649575.1 uncultured Clostridium sp.
TTTATGTTTTTATCAAAATAAAGAGCAAAATCTAAATTTCACTCCTTAGTACTGAACAAAAAAGATTGAGATCCTTTTTACTTTTTATCTTCGATCTTTTTTATGTCTTCTGTATTACTAAATAAATTCTTTCTAACCTTTTCTTCTATTTCTTTAAACATGGCAGGATTATTTTTAAGAACAAGTTTAACATTTTCTTTACCTTGTCCAATCTTTTCTCCTTTATAACTAAACCAAGCTCCACTCTTATCAATGATACCAATATTAGAAGCTAAATCAATTATTTCACCAGTTTTAGATATTCCTTCTCCATACATAATTTCAACTTCAGCTGTCTTAAACGGAGGAGCAACTTTATTTTTAACTACTTTAATATTAGTTTTATTACCAAGGACATCTCCGCCTACTTTAATTTGTTCTCCTCTTCTTACATCAAGTCTAACTGTTGAATAGAATTTTAATGCTCTTCCACCAGGTGTTGTTTCAGGATTACCAAACATAACACCAACTTTTTCTCTTAATTGGTTAATAAATATACAAATAGTATTTGTTTTATTTATAACACCACTAAGTTTTCTAAGTGCTTGACTCATAAGTCTTGCTTGTAAACCAACATGAGAATCTCCCATTTCGCCTTCAATCTCAGCTTGTGGAACTAATGCAGCAACTGAATCAATAACAATAATACTCATAGCTTCACTTCTAACCAATGCTTCAACTATTTCTAATGCTTGCTCTCCTGTATCAGGTTGAGATAATAATAACTCATCAATATCTACACCAAGTTTTCTAGCATAAACTGGATCTAATGCATGCTCCGCATCAATAAAAGCAGCTCTTCCACCTGTCTTTTGTACTTCTGCAATAGCATGTAAAGCAATAGTTGTTTTACCACTTGATTCAGGACCAAATACCTCAATTATTCTTCCTTTTGGAAAACCACCAACTCCAAGAGCTTGATCTAATAATAATGAACCACTTGATACTACATCTATATTTTTAACTCCTCTTTCTCCTAATTTCATAATAGCACCCTTACCAAATTGTTTTTCAATATCAGCAAGTACTTGATCTAAAGTTTTATCTTTTTCTTTTTTCATAAGTTTTTCTCCTTCAGTGATTTAATTGTAAAATAAAAAAAAAGCTTTGTCAACACTTTTTTACAAACAATTGTTTGATTAAAATTTAATTATCAATTTTAATACTGTTTGATAATTAATTTATAGTACTTCTATCTTAATTGAAAACTAATTTTTACTAGTAAATAGCTATATTAAAATTGAATTTTAAGAAAATAAAAAAATATTTATTTTACATCAAATAAATATTTTTTATTCTTAGTATAATATTGAATACCGCTAATAACTGATAAAACAGTAGCAATCATTATTATAACTCTTGATACCCAATTAACACCTAAAAGTGAAAATGGTAAATCATAGAAGAATAATAATGTTATACCAACTAACATAAATGCTGTTTTAAATTTACCTGCTTTACTAGCTCCAACAGCACCAGATTTTTGTCCAGCCACCATTTTAATAGAATCAACAAATATATCCCTTGAAACTATAACAACTGGAACAACTACACTTATGTAACCTTCAACTGCTAAAACTATCAAAACACCATTAACTAGCACTTTATCAGCAATCGCATCCATAACTTTTCCAAGATCAGTAACTAAATTATACTTTCTTGCCAAATAACCATCCAAGAAATCAGTAAGAGAAGCTATCATAAATATAATACCACAAATTAAATATTTACTATTGATAATTACATTAGCTATCTTAAATTCTGGAAAATCAACACCAATTTTATCTAATGGAAATATTATTAAAACTAGTAAGAAAATAGATAAAATAATTCTACATAAAGTGATCTTATTAGGTACATTCATAAATTAAAATCTCCTTTCAATTAAATTTTCGCATAAATTATTTATTTCCACATTTCTATCAGTAATAAACTTAATAATCATAAATACAAGCAATATAAGCATTATAATGGAAACAGTATAAATAATTATATATTTGATATTATTATTCTTTCTTTTAATTGTATATGGAGAAACTATTTTATTATCTTCCTTTTGTTTCTCTAAATTTTTAAACTCCCTTGTTTGTTCTAAAATATCACTAATAGGTATTCTAGATGTATAGCCAAAAATAAAATCATTAAATTTATCAACAATTTCATCTTCATCTAAATTTAAATATTTTGCATATTTCTTAATAATTTCTTTTAAGAAAAAAATATCTTTAAATGCATTAGCATTACCATCTTCCAAATTATCAAGTTGACTTTCTGTAATATTTAAATCTTTTATAACTTCACTCTTAGAAATACCAATAGTTTCTCTAGCTTCTTTAAAACTTTCTCCTATTTCTTTCATATTTCTCCTGTTAATAATGATAATTTTTAATAAGCCATGTTCTGTACCTTAAAGGTGACAAACATTTATCTAAGGATTTCTCCCTCACTTACTCCTTTATTAATTCATTCGTAAGCATTCCCCTACCAAATTTGGGTTTCTCACTCGTGGGGTTTACCTCGTTCCATAATAGTTATCCCTAACTATCTCGTCTCTATGGCACTTTATGGCTAATATAATCAGTTCTTGATTACCTCGCCGCCGTTAGCACTAAAAGTACTACCTAGGGTTATTTATTCCCCTAGCACGAACACTTTCATTCATTCCAGAATGAGTGAGCATGGACTTTCCTCTACATTTTAAATGCAGCGTTTGTCTAAAAAATTATTCACCATATACCACTTTTTCTAAATCACTAATCCTTTTTAATAAATCAACATTAGTGACACCTTTATTAGAGTTAGCTATTTCAAGTGATGCCTTTAAATTTCTAATCTCTGCTTTTAATTTAGCATTATCAGATTCAAGAGCCTTGATTTCAGTTACTAACCTTTTAGTAGTAGCTTCAAAATCAACATAATCCTTAATAACTAAATCTAAAAATTGATCAACTTCTTGTGGTCTATAACCTCTAGCATCTATTTTAAAATCCTTTTCTAGTATTTCTCTAGCAGTTAGAAATCTCTTATCATCATACATACTTTTTAGCCTCTCTTCCAATATAATTTTACATCATAAAATATACATTTGTCAAATCTAACAAAAAAGAAAGATATTTTAAAAAAATAAGAACAAATTCTTATTTTATGAAGATTGATAAATTTTAGGCCTATAAAAATATTAGAAACTAAATTATGAAAAGTCGACCTACTTTAATCCTTGAGATTGTGAAATACCTTCACAAACAAAATGCTCATCTTCAGCTGAATCATATGAATAAAATTTTCTATCAATCGCATATTTTCTTAATCCCTCTGCTACTTTAGGATTACTTTCTCTTTGAAGCATAGCTTCAATCTCCTCTTGAGATAATGGTGGAATAACTACATTTGGATTTATACTAAGAGCAGTTTCATCAACAGACATATCCATTAAACCATGCTCTTGATTTAAAGGAACAACAGAATTATATCTAATTCCATTTATTTTATTTTCACTAACCATTCTTGCAGTATCCAATTTACCTCTTACAAGTAAAGTCCTACTATCATATTTATAAGACCCAAAACCAGAACGAAATGCTTGTCTTGGTATATCAAGCATTGAACTGATATTCGCACTATCAAAACTTTCAGTTAATTTTCCATGAAAACTTTTATATTCTCTTTCTGTCATAACACCATTTGGTGTATAATTTTTTCTTTCAGACGAAGTAATATTGTTACATTCCTTCAATTTGCAATCCATATTATCTACACTAGAATGATTAGTAGTTAAAGTTACGAATCCTAATTCATCAATAGTTGCTATATTCTCAGTAACATTTTTCACTCTAATACTTTGTTTATTTGTGCCAATAAACGGTACTTCTTCTTTAGTTATAACCCATCTAAATGTTTCAGGACTAGAACTTAAAATGTTCATAGAATATTTTTCTCCACTAGAAGAAGTCCAATTAAAAGATATATTTCCATTTCCTTCTTTGACCATTACAGATTTTTCTTGAGGATATATATTCATTCTAATTATTGACCAATCAATTTCTGATATTACTTTATCAAATACTGGATTTTCTAAAAAACTTTTGTCAATACCTAAACCCAATACATGCTCACTAAGCTTATTTCTTAATTCATTTACATTATATTGCATAAAAACATTCTCCTTATATAAATTAAGCATAGCATGATTTTCAGTAATTTACAAGAAAAAACAAGTCAGTTGACTTGCTCAGCATAAGCTAATATACAAAAATTAATATCCTCATCCAATCTTTTAAAATAAGTATTTATATCTATTATTCCACCTCCATATACATAATAAAACAACTAAAATACTTTTTCATTAGATTCGACAAAACTAGTTCTATTTTTCAAAAATATCAGAAAAATAATTATATATTTCAGTATTATCAATCTGATTAATATTAGATATATAAATATTATATGTAAGACTATCAAATTTATTTTCATTAATAAAATTATTAAGTAATTTATAATCCATTTTAAAATTAGTAACATGTTTTCCACTATTATACACTAACATAGTCACAATAGTTTTATCATCATATACACTATAACTTGTATTATAAAGGTTATTATAAATATCCAATAAATCATTAAATTTTATATTACATTCAGTTATATTTCTATTTTTATATTTATATTCACATTTATTAAAAATATTTTTAATAAATTCAAAATCATAAAATTTACTATTTATATATGTATCACTATAAACATTATCATTATATTTAACAATATTTGTTTCATCACTATTTATAGTATAAAATTTATCATTATATTTAAAATATTTTAAATTATATTTATCAATTTCATATCCTTCAAATTTACCATCAGTTTCATAAATAAATTCAAAATCACTTAAATCACTAGAAACTTTTACAGATAAATTATAATTATTATTTATATTACTAAAATATTCATTTACATTTTCAACTGATATAACTGGTTTAATATCACTATTTTTTCTTCTTGAACTTCCATCTGAAAAAATAGAATTAATTAAAACAAATATTATAGCAATACCTATTATTATTAAATATATTTCTAACATTTTAGGAGATCTAGCTTTTTTCTTTTCTTTTCTTTTTTCTTCATATTCTAATATTTTTTCTAACATAATTTTTCTCCTAAAAGTTTATCTTTTCCTCTACCATTAATAAAATCTTTTGCTTGCATTTCTTTTTTACCACTAGGTTTTAACTTAGTAATAATAATTTCTTTATCACTACACTTAACTCCAATACCATTATCATAAATAGCAATTATCTCGCCTATTTCACCAGTTGTTTTATCACCAACATTACTTTCACATATTTTAATAATTTCATCATTTAATGTTGTATATGATACTGGAAAAGGATACATACCTCTTATTTGATTAAATACTTCTCTAGCAGTTTTGCTAAAATCAAGTTTTTCTTCTTCTCTCCTTATATTATAAGCAAATGTAACTTCACTTTCATTTTGTTTAATTCTATTACAAGTACCATCAAATATAGAAGGAAGAGTTAATAATAATAAATCTCTACCAATAATACTTAATTTATCATGAATAGTACCAACATTATCACTATCTTTTATCACTATTTTCTTTTGAGTGATAATATCTCCATCATCCATACCAGGTGCCATATACATAATAGTCACTCCAGTTTCTTTGTAACCATCAATTATACATTTATGAAGCGGACTTCCACCTCTTAATTTAGGAAGTAATGATGCATGAACATTAACAGCCTTATATTTAGGTGTATCAAGTAAAACACTAGGTATTATTTGACCATAAGCACAAGTAATAATAATATCTGGATCATATTTAAGAATTTCTTCATATTCATTTCTAATCTTCATTGGCTGAAATACTGGTATATTATATTTAACCGCACACTCTTTAACAGGTGAAAACTTTAATTCCTTTTTCCTTCCAACAAAACTATCAGGTTGAGTAACTACTAAAACAACATTTGTATTTTCAATTAACATTTCAAGTACTCCTACACTAAACAAAGGAGTGCCCATAAAAACAACTTTTTTATCTTTCATCATTTCACCACCTAAATTATATTAAATATTTACATTTATATCAATAGCGACACTACCATAATTATTTTCATTTATCTCTTTTAAAACTTTCATAAGCAAATCATTCTTTTTATATTTAATCATAATATTAAATCTATATTTATTTTTAAGTTTAACAATAGATGCAACACTAGGACCTAAAACAATATAACTAGAATCTAAATTATTATCAAGATATTTTTTAATAATATTAGCAGTATCTCTTGATTTTTCAAATGAATCACTAATTATAGTAAGATTACAAATATAATAATATGGAGGATACATTAATTGTTTTCTAATATTCATTTCATAATTAAAGAAACATTCATAATCATTCTTAGTAACAGCAGTATAAACATAATTAGTAGGATTATATGTTTGAATAATAACTTTACCTGGTAAATTAAATCTACCAACTCTACCAGCAGTCTGACTTAATAATTCATAAGCCCTTTCACTACTTCTAAAATCCGGCATAAGCAATGCTGAATCACTATTAATAACCCCTACTAAACTAACATTTTCAAAATTAAGTCCTTTTGAAATCATTTGAGTTCCAACTAAAATACTATATTTGCCACTACCAAATTCACTTATTAATTTTTGATGAGAATTTTTAGTACTAGTAGTATCAGCATCCATTCTAAGAACTGGAACATTATATTTTTTAGATATCATTTCCTCAAGCTTTTCTGTTCCAAGACCAAGATCTCTTATCGCATCCTCATGACACTTAGGACATATATCACTTTTAATAATTCTATAGCCACAATAATGACAAGAATAAGAATTACTACTCTTATGATATATAAGTGATATATCACAATTAGGACATTTATAAACATACCCACAATTAGTACAAGATAAAAATGTACTAAAACCTCTTCTATTCAAAAGAAGTATTACTTGTTCACCTCTACCTATACAATTTCTAATTTCTTTATCAAGTTTATCACTAATAATATAATTATGTTTATGTGCTTCTTTTTCCATATCAACTATTTCAATATTTGGAAATTTTCCACTTATTCTTTTGTCTAATTTTATTAAATGATAAACATCCTTTTTAGCTCTAATATATTGTTCAAGACTAGGAGTTGCACTTCCAAGTATAACCTTAGCATTATTATATTCGCCTCTTAAAAAAGCAACATCTATCGCATTATATTTAGGATTATTCTCTTGTTTATAAGTTGAACTTTGACACTCATCTACAATTATAAGACCAATATTGTTAAGTGGTACAAATACTGCACTTCTAGCACCTACCACCAATAACACCTCATGATTCATAATTCTTCTGTATTCATCATACTTTTCACCTTCACTAAGTGAACTATGAAATACAGCAACTTTATTTCCAAACACAGACTTAAATCTGGACACAATCTGTGGTGTTAATGATATTTCAGGAACAAGAACAATACCTGTTTTACCATTACTAATTGTTCTTTTTAATAATTCAATATACACCTCCGTTTTACCACTACCAGTAACACCATATAATAAAAATTTATTATCATTTGATAACAATATTTCATTAACTGCATTCATTTGAAAATCAGTAAGATTTATATCTCTTGCCTTCTCATTCAAAAATGATACTTCCCTATTAACCTCTATTTTATTTTCTAAAACAATACCATTCAAAATTAAATTCTTTAATGAACTTGAATTAATTTCTTTTTTATTAATATCACTTTTCTTTAACAACTCTATAATTTCAATTTCCTTTTTACTTCTTTTATGTTCTAAAATATATTTATCAATATTAATTTCTTTATTAAGAGAAATAATAGTTTCATGTTTTCTACCAATATTCGTTTTATAAGAAGCCTTTAATGCTTTTGGTAACATCACTTGATAACAACTAATTAAATTACACAACAAAGAATTACTTAAACTTTTTCCTAATTCAAGTAATTCATTATTTAAATAAAAATCACTTTCTTGTATTTTAATAATAGATTTATAATTAACATTTTCTTCTTTATTGTTATGAAGTTTTAACACAAATCCCTCTACTTCACTATTTCCAAAAGAAACTATTACTTTATGACCAACTCTAATAATATCTTTTAATTCATCAGGAACAATATAATCAAATACTTTATTAAGTGATTTAACTGAATATTGCACAAGTACACTAGCAAGCATTATAAACCTTTCAAAAAAGGATTATTTTTAAGTTCTGTTTCTACTGTTGTTTCTTCATCATGACCAGGATATATCCTTACATTTGTAGACATATATTTAAATATTTTTAAGCTATTAAACATACTTGATTCATTATCCTCTTCAAAATTACCAATAGTACCTTTAAATAAAAAATCACCAGTAAATAATATATCATTTTTATCAAAATAGAAAGAAACACTATCCATAGTATGACCATAAGTTTCAATTACTTTAAATTCAAATGTATTTATCTTAACATCACCTTTTGTTTTATAATCAACTATTCTAGCCGTAGGATATAGTTCTTTAAAAGCATCCAAACAACCAACATGATCAAAATGATAATGAGTTATTAATATACCTTTTACTTTTAACCCTTTTTTATTAATTTCAGTAAGAATTTTTTCTTGATCACTACCTGGATCAATTATTAAACAATCAATACCATTGTGTATTATATAACAATTCTCTTTCAAAAATCCTGTAACAACTCTAATAACATCAACCATATTACTCCTCACTTTCAAACATTTTAATTAATTGATCAAGTTTATTAATAACTTTATATCCATGTGATTCCATTTCTTTTGAAAATCTAA
>CAZYRI010000020.1:8913-16221 GCA_964649575.1 uncultured Clostridium sp.
CTAACTGCTATACCACCATTATCTTCCCATTCCTTTAAATTACCAGAATAATCATCAACAAGTATAGCACCTTTACTATGAACAACCTTAGTTTTAGATATCTCTTTTGGAACCATTATAATATTTATATCATTAAAATATTTTCTTAAATAATCTACTTTAACAATACCTTCTGTTAAAGAATTAATATGAGTTAAAAAAGATATTTCAAATAAACCACTATTCTGTAATTTCTTAATACACTCAATCGAATCATTTAAAATATTTTTATCATTAACAACCTTAGTAAAATCATAAGAAGAGAAAAATATAGTTATCTCTCTTTGACTAGTTACATCAGCCCCACTTTTTTCAAGTGCTTCATAAAGTTCAGGAATAGTATCCATTACTACTCCATCAAAATCTATATACAGTCTTTTCATAATACTACCTCTCTATAACAATATAATATTTAATTAATAAAATGTCAATAAAATATATGCAAAAATTTGTTTGTATAAACATTAAAAAAAAGAAACTAATTACTTAGTTCCTTAACATCACCTTCACTATCTAAAACAGAAAGATTATTTATACAAGTATTTTCTCCATCAGTAAGAGAAACACCCTTAACAACATAATCAAGTTCTATTTGATAAAAAGCTGATTCTACAAATAAACCCTCTTGTAATTCAGTTCTATATACTTTACCATCTTTTGTTAAAACAACAAAATATTTTTCACTACATTTATCATTAGATTCAATATACATAGGATCATTTATTTCATTAAATTCCTTTATTACTTTTCCATCAAGACCAACAAATACTAATTTATTATTATCAATCTTTATTGTTCCTGCTTCTGATTCATCATTTACATAATTATACATATCATTAACAGTAATGCTAACTCTATTACTAAAATAATATTTCTTATTATCTTTAATAATACATTCATAATCAGCAATACATTTTATTTTTCCTTCTACTTTATTAGTTGTTTTAGCATTATCAACAACATTACTTTCTTTATTATTTTCTTGCTTATAATAATAAACACTACCAACAAGTAATATTATTAAAAATACATATATTAAAATCTTTTTCATAACCACCGCTTATTCCTTTGTATATTTTCCATCAAGTGAGAAACTCTTAGTATCAGTTATTTTAACAGATACAATATTTCCAATTAAAGATTTAGGTCCTTCAATATTAACTAATTTCATATTTTCTGTATAACCACAAACCTTATCTTTATCTTTTTCACTCTCACTTATTACTAAACATTTAACAACACTGCCAAGTAACTTTTGATTTCTAAGATTACTATATTTATTAACTACTTCATTTAATCTATGTAATCTATCAATTTTAACTTCTTCTGGTATAACATCTTTCATTAAAGCAGCTGGTGTATTTTCTCTTGGACTGTAAGCGAATGTAAAAGCTCCGTCAAATTTACACTCTTCTACAAGTTTTAAAGTTTCAAGAAAATCTTCTTCTGTTTCTCCTGGAAATCCAACAATAATATCAGTTGTCACACTAGAACCAGCAACTTTTTCTCTAATACTATTATATAATTTTAAATATTCTTCACTTGTATATTTTCTATTCATAAGTTTAAGAATCTTATTACTACCAGATTGAAGAGGTAAATGTATATAAGGCATAATATTATCTCTTGAAGCAATAACATCTATCATCTTATCAGTAAAGTCCCAAGGATGACTTGTAACAAATCTTATTCTTTCTATTCCAGTATCGCTAACATCACTTAATAAATTAGAAAGATCATAATCTTTATATAAATCCTTACCATAAGCATTAACATTTTGACCAAGTAATGTTACTTCTTTATAACCATCTTTAACAAGTTTCACTACTTCATCTACTATATCCTCATGCTTCCTACTTCTTTGAGTCCCTCTAGTATATGGAACAATGCAATATGTACAAAATTTATCACAACCATAAATAATATCTATCCAAGCAGAATACTTACTATCTCTTACAACAGGTATTCCTTCAACAACATCTCCCTCATAACTAAGAACTTCAATCTGTCTTTTATCAGTATCAATTTTATTTTTAATTATTGAAAGCATATTATCAAGATTATGAGTACCACATACAAAATCAACATATTTATATTTATTTAAAATATCATCAACAACAACCTCTTCTTGAGCCATACATCCACATAAACCAATTAATAAATCAGGCTTACTTTGTTTTAAATGTTTAAGAACTCCTAAAAAACCAAATACCTTATCGTGAGCATTTTCCCTTATCGCACAAGTATTTAAAATAACAATATCAGCATCATCAATACTCATTCCTTCACTAAATCCAACACTCTTAAGCATACCTTTAATTTTTTCAGAATCATGTTCATTCATTTGACAACCATAAGTTCTTACAAAAAACTTTTTACCACTACCAAACTTATCAAATTCTTTATTATATTTAACATATTTTATATCATTTTGATTTCTCTTTTTAGCATCCAACATATTAGGCATTTTCATCACTCATCAACTCCGAAAATATTGTACCAAATTTCCAATAAAAAGTCTTTAAATTTACTTAATTTAAAGACCATTACTTTCATAAATATAATTTTGATTTATTTTAAATCCATTACTATTTAAAAAATTAACAATATCTTGAACATCAGAATAACCAACTATATCATCAATATATTCATTATTTCTAATGATAAATGTAAATGGAACAATACCAGAAAATCTAAACTTATCACTATCAATACCAGTTAAAACATCATAATCACTATTAGATAAAAGGTTTGACTCAAAGAAATATAATCTAAAATTATATTTTCTAGCAATATCTTCAATAACTGGTTTATAAGCTATACAATGTGGACACTCTGAACTAGCTATTACTGTAACAACTTCATATCCTTCATTAATATCTCTTTTCCAATTAGACATATTAACATCAACAACAGATCCATCAATAATTATTTCTTTTTCATGAATAATATCATCCATACTACCATTATCACCATGATTATCTTCTATTATTTCACCTGTCTCTAAATCATATTTTGTACCATCTTTACAAGTACAAGTATTATTTACAATTCTATAATTATATCCACAATAAACACGACAACTATATAATTCATCATCATAATCCATATCCTCAACAATACTACCAATAATAATTAAAATAATAAATAATATAAATAAAATCGCTTGTAATATTAAAGCTACAATAGTTGAAGTAATAATTGATTTTGATAAACTTTTATCTTTCTTGGAATAAATAATTCCAACAATCAAACCAATAACTGGAAATAAGAAGCCCAATATACAAAACAATGTTTTTTCATGCTTACTACTATAATTAGTTATATTCACATTATTACTTAAATCATTACCACACTCACCACAAAATTTAGATCCATCTTTATTAGAAAAACCACATTTATTACACTTAATCATATTACCAACTCCTACTATAAAAATTATAGCATAAAAGCAAAAAGATTTAAATCACTTCAAATCTTTAAGTTCAAATATAACATCTCTAAGTTCAGTAGCTCTTTCAAAATCAAGTCTAGATGCTGCTTCTTTCATTTCTATTTCTAACCTATGAATCATATCGTTAAGTTCCTTCTTAGAATATTTATTCTTTTCTATCTTTTCTTCTTCTACTGAATTACTAATTGCTTCTTTAATTTCCTTTTGAATTGTTTTAGGTGTTATATTATGTTCGATATTATATTTTTCTTGAATAGCCCTTCTTCTAGCAGTTTCTGATATTGCAGTTTTCATCGCATCACTCATAATATCAGCATACATTATAACTTTACCATTACTATTACGAGCTGCTCTACCAATTGTTTGAATTAAACTTCTATCGCTTCTTAAAAATCCTTGCTTATCCGCATCCATAATACATATTAAAGATACTTCTGGTATATCAATTCCTTCTCTTAAAAGATTTATACCAACAATAACATCAATCTTACCAAGTCTTAAATTTCTAATAATATTAAGCCTTTCAAGAGTCTTAATTTCATTATGTAAATAAGTTACTTTATAACCAAGTTCTTTTAAATATGAAGTTAATTCCTCACTCATTCTTATCGTTAATGTTGTTATTAAAACTCTCTCATTATTTTTAATTCTTACATTTATCTCATTAATAATATCATCAATTTGATTCTTAGTACTTTTAACTTCAATAATTGGATCTAAAAGTCCAGTTGGCCTAATTATTTGTTCAACACATTTATTATTAACAAGAGAAAGTTCATAATCTCCAGGTGTTGCTGAAACATATATCACTTGATTTAATTTTTCTTTAAACTCTTCAAATTTTAAAGGTCTATTATCCATCGCACTAGGTAGTCTAAAACCATAATCAACAAGAGTTTGTTTTCTCATATGATCTCCATTATACATACCTCTAACTTGTGGAAGTGTTACATGACTTTCATCAATAACAAGCAAAAAATCATCTGGAAAAAAATCAATTAATGTTGTCGGAGTTTCACCCTTATCTCTTAATGATAAATGTCTACTATAATTTTCAATACCATGACAAAAACCAGTTTCCCTAAGCATTTCTAAATCATACATAGTTCTTTCTTTAAGTCTTTGTTCTTCTAATAACTTCCCATTATCATGTAACTCTTTAAGTCTATCATTTAATTCAATTTCAATTCTTTTAGTAGCTTCAATCATTTTTTCATCACTTGTTACAAATAATGAAGCTGGAAATATACTAACAGTTCTTACATTAGAACTTACTTTACCAGTTAACGGATCAAAGAAAGATATAGTTTCAATATCATCCCCAAACATACTTATTCTAATTCCACTCTTCTTTTCACCAATAGGTATAAGTTCAATAGTATCTCCTTTAACTCTAAAAGTACCTCTTTTAAAATCAAGTTCATTTCTTTCATATTGCATACCTACTAATTTTTCAAGAATAATATCTCTATCAATAGTATCTCCAACCGAAAGATTTAACATTTTATTAACATATTCTTCTTTTTCACCAATACTATATATACAAGAAACACTAGATACAATAATAGTATCTCTTCTATCTATAATAGCCGCAACTGCGGCATGTCTAAGTTCATCAATCTCATCATTAATTGATGAATCTTTTTCTATATATAAATCTTTACTTGGTACATAAGCTTCTGGTTGATAATAATCATAATAAGATACAAAATACTCAACCTTATTATCTGGAAATAACTCTTTAAATTCAGCATATAATTGTCCAGCAAGAGTTTTATTATGAGCAAGTATAAGTGTTGGTTTATTAGTTTTCTCAATAATATTAGCAATAGTGAATGTTTTACCAGTACCAGTGGCTCCAAGTAAAACTTGATGTTTCCTGCCATTATTAACTCCATTAACTAACTCATCTATTGCTTTCGGCTGATCCCCAGATGGACTATATTTACTAACTAATTTAAACATTTATTTATCTCCCTACTATAATTATTAACAACAAGTAATTTCATATTCACAATAAATTTATATTAATAACTATAAGTTATAAATTTAACAACTAATTAATTTATCAAAAAATATTTTACCACGAATTTCAAAGGGAAACAAGAAAGTAACAACCACTATCTTGTTTATATATATATCTATCAATTATATTTTTCATTAATTATTTATATTTAATTATGTCAAGTTGGACATAAATTGAAAAATCATTTTTATACTGTAATTTTTTCCATACTTTCAAGAAAAATATATATTTTATCTAGCACTTTCTGAACTGGTAATTCTAACCAATTATTTCTAGCAGCACTTAGATTTCTAACAAAAATTCTATTAGAAAATATAATTTTTAATTTACTAATAATATCATTAATATTTTTTTCTTCTAAAGTATCATCTTTATATATGATTTCATCTATATATTTATTAAATTTATCTTTATCAATATTAGTATTATTTATAAGATAATAAAAATCAAAAATATCTTTATATCTAGTAGACAATACACCAAACTTTAATAAAGATTTTAATTTTTCAATAAAAATTTGTTCACACGAATTCACAAATAAATTTGCAGTGGAATTGATAGCACCTAAATCAAAGCAATATTCTTCTTGTGTTATATCAAAATTCTTGTGAACACCTATGTCAAGTTTTGTATTCATAATATTATTATAGGAATCACTTACAATGATATTAACTCTCCTACCATCATAATCTTGATGATGTAACCTTTCAATATTTCCATTTATTTTAATAGTAATACCATCTTCATTATTATTAAGTTTTTCTATAAAATTAATAATTGAGGAATCATCTAATGAATATTTTATAAAGTCAAGGTCAATATCTCGTGTTGCTCTACGCTTATCGTTAGAAATACTATGCATAACAACACCACCTTTTATAGTAACGTTTTTAAAATAAGTACTCTTTGATATTAAATTTAATATTACATCTTGGCATACTTTTGCAATAGCATTAGGTCTAGTATAACCTAATTTAATATATTTTTGTCTTATTATTTCTATATTCATTAGTAGACCTCGCTTTGTAATCTATCGAATAATATTTCTTCGTTTTTATAATATGATATATATTCTGCAATTTTAAATGTATCCAAATCATTTGCAATTTTTCTATAATTATTAATTATTTCTTTATAATAATCAAATGGAAATTGATTTTTTTTTCTAATCAATTCTACTAACATTCTTTCTTTGTTATATATATTAATTTCGGTATTTTCAACTTTTAAAGTTGTTTTACCAATTTCAAAAACCTCATCATCTATAA
Organism: uncultured Clostridium sp.; assembly: GCA_964649575.1. GTDB lineage: Bacteria > Bacillota_I > Bacilli_A > RF39 > UBA660 > CAG-1000. The sequence continues at coordinate 15,701 of CAZYRI010000020.1, forward strand.
AATACTGTTTAATATCTTCTTCATTAATTCTTATACTTGTTTTTTTTGTTGCTAAACAAAATTTATCAGGTATAACATCAGTTAAATTATAGTAATAATATGCACTATCCATTGTAAATATAAAGTTTGGATATTTTTTAGTAATTATTGCTAATGGATTAACATATTCTTCATCAGAATAAATACCATTTTGCATTTTGAATATCTTTTTTTCTTCAATTGCTTTATTTAATTGATATGTAGAATTATATATATTTGAAATTTCTTTTCTTGTATATAACATTTTATCACCCAATTAAATATTAACATTTTTGCACAAAGAAATCAATATTTTTTGTGCATTTTTGTAAATTATTCTCCCGGCTTTGTAGTCATTAATTTATATAGTTTAGTGTCCTTTGGAAATCCATTAACAAAAAAACAAGACTACTACCATAATATAATACAAATCGTTAAACAAATATGAATACGAATATTGGCCACAAATTTACTTTTTCCATTTAATATTATTATGTATTTTT
>CAZYRI010000021.1:0-15995 GCA_964649575.1 uncultured Clostridium sp.
TAAAAAGTTGAACGGCACTAGCAGTAGTGTATGGTGGCTCCGCTCCGCCTATTCCCGCAATGATTACTATTTCTATATTGTGTACAGCAGCGGCGATTGGTCTGGCTACTACCTTGCTTATTATGCTTACGGTGTGGCGCCTGGCTTCCGAATAGGTTAATCAATAAAATGATTAACTTTTTTTATATGTTTTTTAATTTCTAAAAAAATATATAATACATATTATTTAATATGATAAAGGATATAATTAAAAATAATAATTATTATATTTGTATAGAGAATAATTTAATATGTATTAAAAATTACATAAGAATTATTGATATAAGTGATACATTTATTAAAATTAAATTAAATAATAAAACAATTAAAATTAAAGGTAATAATATGATTATTAATAGATTAGATGAGCATGATTTATCTATTAAAGGTGAATATAAGGATATAGAGTTTAATTGTGAATAAGGTTAAAATTATTGTTGATGAAGATAGTACTAAGTTTTTAAATTATTTAATTTATAATAGGATTTATTATGATTCACTTCTTAAGTATAATGATTATTATGTAGCAAATGTATCTTATGATGATTATTTATATATTAATAAAAGATATAAATGTCATATTGTTAGGTATTATGGTAAGGAGAATTTTATTGATATATTTAGTAGGAATAAATATGTTTTTTTATCTTTGATTATATCTTTTATGTTACTTTTTTTATTATGTAATACTATTTTTGATATTAAGATTAATTGTGATAATGAAGAGATTATTAAAATTATTAATGATAGTTTAAGTGATAATGGTGTTTCTTTGTATAAAAGGAAGGTATCTTTTGATAAATTGAATAATATTAAGAAAAAGATTCTTGCTGATAATAAGGATACATTAGAATGGATAGAAATAAGGGAAAAGGGTTGTAAATATTATGTTGATGTTACTCCTAGAGTTAAATCTAATAATAATGTAAATGAAAATGAACCAAGTGATATTATTGCTGATAAAGATGGTGTTATTAAACATATTGTTGTTCATAGTGGTAGTAAAGTTATTGATATCGGAGATTATGTTAAAAAAGGTGATGTATTAATAACTGGAAATATTGTTAAGAATGAAACTATTGTTGACAAGATACATAGTGAAGGGGTTATTTATGCTGAAACTTGGAAAACTGTTAATATAAGTATTCCGTTTAAAAGAATAGATTATGTTTATACTGGTAAAACTATTAATCATTATTATTTAGATATATTTGGATATAAATTTACTTTAATTGGTAAGTATGATGTTAATGATACTATAAGTAAGAAAAGTGTTGTTATTGATAAACCATATTTGTTTTTTAAATTATATAAGGAAGAGAAGAAAAAATATGGTTATAATGAAATTGTTTTAAGCGAAGATGAAGCATATAATGAAGCAATTAATAGAAGTGTTTCTATGATAGAAAAAAGTCTCTCTGGTGATGAATATATTATTTCAAAAAAAGTTTTGAAAAAAGAGGTAAATAGTAGTAAAATAGACTTAGAAGTATTTTTTAAAGTTTATGAAAAAATTGGGGTTACTTCTGAAATAAGTGATATAGGAGAAGAGAATGGAGAGAGCAATTAGAAGTGTTATAAAGATGTCATTACCAACTCTTATTATAGTTGTTGTGATTGTTGCTATTTTAAGAGTTACTTATATATTAAAAAGTGATAAGAGAAAGTTTGTTTTTCATGAAGAAATATTTAATTTATTATTTCTTGCATATTTGGTTATGTTGTTCCAGTTAGTTACTAGTCAAGATATTTCAGGTGGTGGGACTAATTTAATGCCTTTTAGAGAAATAATGAGATATCCTATTGGTAGTACTAGTTTTTATAAACAAGTAGTTGGTAATATTATTTTATTTATACCTCTTGGTTATTTTGCTACTAGTTATGCTAATATTAAAGGGCTTGGTACAATTACTCTTGTGTCATTATTTTCAAGTTTAACAATAGAGAGTGTACAACATTATATAGGTAGAAGTTTTGATATAGATGATATAATTTTAAATATAGTTGGTGGTATAGTTGGATTTTTACTTTACACTGCACTTAATGCAATTAGAAATAATATGCCTAAATTCTTAAGAAGAGATTGGCTTTATAATGTACTTAGTGTTATAATATTAATTCTTATAGGTTTATATGTTTATAAGATTATGTAGTTAAGGAGTGTGTATGGAAGATTATATAATTAATACAACTAAGCATGAAGACATAGATATAAGTGAATTAGATAAGGTTATTAGGTTTGCATGTAAGCATTTAAAAGTTAATAATCCTATGCTTAATATAGTTATAGTTGATAAAGATAGAATACAAGAAATAAATAAAGAATATAGAGATAAAGATGCAGTTACTGATGTAATATCTTTTGCTTTTGAAGAAGTAGATGATTTAGAGTATGATAATATAAGATTTTTAGGTGAAATTTATATTTGTTATGATAGATGTGTTGAACAAGCAAATGAATATGGACATAGTATTAAAAGAGAATTTTGTTATTTAGCAGTTCATGGACTTTTACATTTACTTGGTTATGACCATATGACTCCTTCTGATAAAGTTGTAATGAGAGCAAAGGAGGAGGAAATATTAAATGAATATGATATCACGAGATGAAAGAAAAGCTCAAAAGGGTATAAAGAAATTTTTTCATAGTTTTACTTATCCAATTAAAGGGTTAAAATATGCTTATAGAAATGAACAAAATTTAGCATTTGATGTTGGTATGGCTCTTGTAGTGTCTATTGCTGCATTTATATTTAAATTAAAAGGTATAGAGTGGGCTATATTAATGCTTACAATTGGTCTTGTTATATCTTGTGAACTTATTAATACAGCTATTGAAGCAGTTGTTGATTTAGTTACTGAAGAATATCATCCACTTGCTAAGGTTGCTAAGGATACAGCCGCAGCAGCAGTGTTTGTGTTTGCGATCATTGCAATTATAGTTGGATTAATTATTTTTGGGCCAAAAGTGGAGGCATTATTTTAAGGAGGAGTATGAAAGATAGATTAATTAAATTATTAGAAAATAGTTATGCACCTTATTCAAATATGCATTTTGCTTGTATAGTTGAAACTAAAAATGGTAATTTTTATGAGGGTGTTAATATAGAAAATGCATCATATGGTGGTACTATATGTGCTGAAAGAAATGCAATTAACAATGCAGTTAGTCATGGTGAAAGAGAATTTAAAGCATTATATTTAATGACCAGTAGTGATGAAATTTGTTATCCATGTAATATATGTAAACAAACATTTTTAGAATTTTTTGATAGAGATGTTATGTTTAATATAATGACTCAAAGTGGTAAAATGGAAGTCATGAGTTTTGAAAAATTAATGACTACTACATTTACTAAGGAGGATTTGGTATGAAAAGTGGTTTTGTAAGTTTAATTGGTAGACCTAATACAGGTAAAAGTACATTATTAAATCAAATTATAAAAGAAAAGGTTGCAATTATCAGTCCAAAGCCACAAACAACTAGAAACTTAGTAGATGGTATTTATAATGAAGAAGATACTCAAATTATATTTGTAGATACTCCTGGAATTCATAAACCAGTTGATAAACTTGGAGTAGCTCTTAATAGTCAAGCATATTATTCAATTAATGATGTTGATATATTACTTTTAGTAATAGATGCTAGTGTTCCATATGGAAAAGGTGATCAATTCATTATTGATAAATTATCAGGTGTAAAAAAACCAGTGTTTTTGATTCTTAATAAAATTGATAAATTAAGTGATGAAGAAATACTTAAAAAGATTGATGAATATAAAAATTTATATGAATTTGCTGAAATAATACCAGTATCAGCATTAAAAAATGATAATATTGATAGATTAATTAAAGTTCTTAAAGAATACTTACCTGATAATGTTAAATATTTTATGGATGGTGAAACTACTACTGCTGAAATGGAATTTAGATTATCTGAAATAGTTCGTGAAAAGATATTTATTCATACTAATGATGAAGTACCTCATTCAATATCTTGTAAATTAGTAGGATATGAAGAAAAAAATAATATAGCTAGAATATATATAGATATAATTGTTGATAGAGATTCACTTAGAAAAATAATCATTGGTAGTAATGGAAGTATGATTAAAACTATTGGTTATGAAGCTAGAATTGATATGGAAGAATTACTTGGTATGAAAGTTTATCTTGAATTATATTGTAAAACAATAAAAAAATGGAGAGAAAAAGAGAAATTTATTAAAGATTTAGGATATTTAATAAAAAATGATTAGTTTTTGAATAAATATTTTGTTTTTCCTGCAATATAATATTGTAAGGAGAGAGATATGGATAAAAAGACTGCTTGGAATAAATTTAAGGAAACTGGAAAGATAGAATATTATTTAGAATATAAGAAAGGAAAATAAGCATAAAGTTATCTTTATGCTTTTAAAGTAAGTATGAAGATTATAAGTAGTGATGGAATTGTTGTTAGTAGTATTCCTTTTAAAGAGAGTAGTAGAATTATTAATATTCTAACAAAAGATATGGGAATAGTAGGTTGCATTGTTAAAGGATGTAAAAGTTTAAAAAGTAAACTTAGACTTCCTAGTGAAAAATTTGCTTATGGTACATTTTATTTTTATTATAAAGAAAATGGACTTTCTACTTTAATAGAAGCTGATATTAAGAATTACTTTATTAATATTAAAAGTGATATTATTAGAATAAGTTATATGTCTTATTTATGTGAACTTGCCACTAATGCGTTTAAAGAATCTAATAATAATGAAGTTTATGATATACTTATAAATGCTCTTTTAAAGATTGAAGATGGATTTGATTCTAAAATCATTACTAATATTGTAGAAATGCAATATTTAAACTATATTGGTATAAGTTTATGTTTAGATTCTTGTGTTAATTGTGGTAGTACTAAAGTTGTAACATTAAGTACTAGTAGAGGTGGTTATATTTGTTCTAATTGTAGGAATAATGAACCAATATTAGATGGTAAAATATTAAAACTATTAAGACTTTATAATTATGTAGATATATCTAAAATAAGTAATTTAGATATTGATAGTGAAGTAAGTAATGCAATTGATAGAATAATAAATGAATACTATGAAGATTATAGTGGAGTTAGCTTAAAAAGTAAGAAGTTTTTAAGAGAGATTGAATAATATTTTAAGAATTTTTATTTTAAAATGATATTAGATATGATACAATCATAATATGAGAAATAAGATAATATTTAAAACAATTGTATTACTAACAATGATTACTTTATTTTTGGGAGTAATTGGTTTTTCGTATTCATATTTTAATACTTATATTAGTGGTGAAGGTAAATATGATTGTCCAAATTTAGTTGGTGGTGCTGGTACAAAATATGATTCAACTAATATAGATAAAACCTATGCTAGAATAGATGGTGGAACTAGTAATCCTGGATATTTCACTAGTAAATAATTGATGTTAAAAATAACATCTTTTTTGTTGTGAATTTTTTTTGAAAATTAGCACTCAGTTGTTGACAATGCTAAGAATAGTGATATAATTAATTTAGCACTGAAAAAGAAAGAGTGCTAAAGGAGGTATATGATGATTGGAACAAGACAAAAAGAATTACTAAGAGAGATTGTTGAAGAATATATAAAAACAGCAAGACCTGTTGGCAGTAAATCTTTGTGTAAGAAATTTAAATGTTCTAGTGCCACTATTAGAAATGATATGGCTGAACTTGAAAATTTAGGATATTTGGAAAAAACTCATATATCTTCTGGTAGAATTCCATCTGAAATGGGATATAGATATTATGTTGATAATTTGATGGAACCTAAAAAAATAAGTGGTGAAGATATGCTTAAACTTCAAACTATATTTAATAATTGTGATTTGGAACTTAATGATGCGATTAGTAAGAGTTTGGAAATAATAAGTGATATTACGAATTATACTTCTGTTGTTTTAGGTAAGGAATCAAGTGATAACAAATTATCTAAGGTTGAAGTAATTCCTATTGGTGAAAGAGGGCTTGTAGCTATTGTGATCACTGATAAAGGTCATGTTGAAAATAAGAATTTATCTATTGATGAGAACATACCATTAAGTGAGGTTGCAAAAACTACTGAGTTATTAAATAAGATGCTTGTTGGAACACCTATTGATGATGTGCCTAGTAAACTGGAATTTGAAATTAAGCCTATAATAAGAAATTATATTGAAAATTATGAGGTTTTGTATAATGCTTTTTATAATGCATTATCTAATTTTACTAGTGAAAGGGATGTTAAGTTCAGTGGGAAGACTAATATATTAAAACAACCAGAATTCAGTACAGTCGATGATGTTAAAAACATTATAAGTAAATTTGAAAGCAAAGATATGGTGAATAAAATTGAAGAGGCTAATGATGAGGTTAAGGTATATATTGGTAGTGAGAGTGAATTTGATGACAATGTAACAATAGTTAAAACTAAATATAAAGCTAATAATGGAACTGAGGGAACTATTGCTGTTATTGGACCAAAAAGAATGGAATATGATAGAGTTGTAAATATGCTTGAATATTTAAAAGAACATATAGAGAGGAAGAAATAATGTCAAAAGAACATATAAAAGAAGAAGAAAGTATTAATGAACAGACTAATGATGAATGTTCATGTGAATGTGAAGATTCAGAAGATAGTGGATGTTCTGGATCATGTGCAGGATGTTCTGGATGTGGAAGTATAGATCCTGAAACTATGATTCAAATACTTGGAAGTAGAAATAAAGAACTTGAAGAAAAATATATGAGACTTCAAGCTGAATTTCTAAATTTTAAAACAAGAACTCAAAGTGAAATTAGTAAGATGCTTCAATATGAAGGTGAAGATTTTATTAAAGAAATACTTGTTATTAAAGATAATTTAGAAAGAGCTGTTTCTATGGATGATAATGATTTATCAGATGAAGTAAGTAAATTCTTAAGTGGATTTAAGATGATACTTGGTAATTTAACTGCTTTACTTGATAAATATGAGGTGTGTGAAGTTGAATGTTTAGGTCATGAGTTTGATCCTCATGTGTCTGAAGCTGTTTTAACTGAACATGATGAGAATAAGCCTGAAAATGTTGTACTTGAAATATATACAAAGGGTTATAAATATAAAGATAAATTAATTAGACCAGCAATGGTTAAGGTAAATAAATAAAAAAGGAGAGATAAATTATGGCAAAAATAAATAAAGTTATAGGTATAGATTTAGGAACAACTAATAGTTGTGTATCTGTTTTAGAAGGTGGAGAACCTAAGGTTATTCCTAATGCTGAAGGGAATAGAACTACTCCTTCAGTAGTAAGTTTTAAGAATGGGGAAGTTAGAGTTGGAGATGTAGCAAAAAGAGAAGCTCAAACTTCTACTAATGTTATTAGTTCTGTTAAGAGATTAATGGGTACTAAAGAAAAGGTTGAAGCAGAAGGCAAGAAATATACACCTGAAGAAATAAGTGCTAAGATTCTTATGAATTTAAAAGAAACTGCTGAAGCTTATTTAGGTGGTGAGGTAAGTAAAGCTGTTATTACAGTTCCTGCATACTTTAATGATGCTCAAAGACAAGCAACTAAGAATGCTGGTAAAATAGCTGGTCTTGAAGTTGAGAGAATTATTAATGAACCAACTGCTGCTGCACTTGCTTATGGTTTAGATAAACAAGAGAATGCTCATACAGTACTTGTTTATGACCTTGGTGGGGGTACATTTGATGTATCAATATTAGAACTTGGTGATGGTGTATTTGAAGTTAAAGCTACTAGTGGTAATAATAAACTTGGTGGAGATGACTTTGATAATGCCATTATTGAATATATTGTAAAAGAATTTAAAAAGGAAAATGGTGTTGATTTATCAAAAGATAAATTAGCTATGCAAAGGCTTAAAGAAGGTGCTGAAAAAGCTAAAAAAGATTTAAGTGGTGTTAAGACTACTCAAATTAGTTTACCATTTATTACACAAGGTGAAAATGGACCTTTACATGTTGATATGTCACTTACAAGAGCTAAATTTGAGGAATTAATTAGTGATTTAGTAGAGTCTACTAGAAAACCGGTTAGAGATGCTTTAAAAGAAGCAAAATTAACTAAGAATGATATTGATAAGGTATTACTTGTTGGTGGTTCTACAAGAATTCCTTGTGTTCAAGATTTAGTTAAGGAAGAGCTTGGTAAAGAAGGAAGTAAAGAAGTTAACCCAGATGAAGTTGTTGCTATGGGTGCTGCTATTCAAGGTGGAGTTTTAACTGGTGAAGTTAATGATTTAGTTCTTCTTGATGTTACACCATTATCACTTGGTATTGAAACTCTTGGTAATGTAATGACTGTATTAATTCCAAGAAATACAACTATTCCAACAACTAAGAGTCAAGTATTTAGTACTGCTGCTGATAATCAACCTGCTGTTGATATTCATATTTTACAAGGTGAAAGACCAATGGCTGCTGATAATAAAACACTTGGACACTTCCAATTAACTAATATACCACCAGCTCCAAGGGGAGTACCTCAAATTGAAGTTTCATTTGATATAGATGCTAATGGTATTGTTAATGTTAAAGCCAAAGATCTTGGAACTAATAAAGAACAAGCTATTACAATAACTGCTTCTTCTAATTTAAGTGATGAAGAAATTGATAAAATGATGAAAGAGGCTGAAGCTAATAAGGAAGCTGATAAGAAGAGAAAAGAAGCTGCTGAAATTAGAAATGATGCTGAACAAATGGTATTTGGTGCTGAAAAAGCAATGAAGGATTTTGGAGATAAAGTAACTGATTCTGAAAAAGAAGAAGTAGAAAAACTTATTAAAGAAACAAAAGAAGCTTTAGATAAAGATGATACTGATGATATTAAGAAGGCTAGCGAAAAGTTAAGTGAAAAAGTAATGGAAGTATCTAGTAAAGTATATCAACAACAAGCAGCTGAATCACAAAAGAATGCTGAGAACTCTTCAAATGAAGAAGAATCTACTGATAAAAAAGATAATGTAAAAGATGCTGAATTTGAAGAAAAATAATTTATAAATAGGGGCTCTTTTAGAGCCCTTATATTTATATAAGGAGAACTAAATGGATTACGATTGGGATTTAACTAGAATATTTAAAAATGATGATGAATTTAAAAGTACAATAGATAGAATAAATAATTTATTAAAAGATATTATTAAATATAAAAATAAAATATTTGATAATTTATATGAGTTTTTAGAACTTGATAGTGAAATAGATTTATTATGTGAAAGAATATATATTTATTCTCATTTAAAGTTTTACGAAGATATGACTAATAATGAAAGTAAGAAAATTGTAAATAATGTTCTTAATGTATATGATAGAGTTAATAGTGAGAGAAGTTTTGTTATTCCAGAAATATTAAAATTAGATTATGAATCTATTTTAGATAAAATAAATAATGATAATAGATTAGAAAAGTATAGATTTTATTTTGAAAAATTGTTTAAAGATAAAAAGCATGTTTTAAGTGAAAAGGAAGAAAAGATATTATCTGATATGTCATCTTTATATAGAATACCTGAGAATGCTTTTTTAGAACTTGATAATACTGATATATCTTTTGATAAATTAAAAGATGAAGATGGTAATTTAATTGCACTTACTAATTCTAATTATGGAGTACTTATTAGTTCTAAGAGTAGAACTGTTAGAAAGTCTACTTTTAATAAGTTATATAAATATTATAAAAATCATATAAATACATTTAGTAGTTTATATTTAGATCATATTAAATGTGATAAATTAATATCAAATACTAGAAAGTATTCTAATAGTTTATCTATGTATTTAAGTAGTGATAATATTGATACTACTTTATATAATAATTTAATTAAGTGTACTAGTGATAATTTAAGTTATTTATATAATTATTATAAAGTAAAAAAGAATGTACTTGGTCTATCTAAATATCATTTATATGATACTTATGTAAATATATCTAGTATTCCTGAGAAGAAATATAGTTATAGTGATAGTCTTGAAATTATATATGATACTCTTAGTATACTTGGAAGTGAATATATAAAAGATTTTAAAACTATTATTAATAATAAATCTGTTTCAGTATTACCTAAGAAAGGTAAGAAAAGTGGTGCTTTTGAATGGGCTACTTATGGTGTTCTTCCTTATGTATGCTTGAATTTTGAAGGTGATATTAATTCAATTTCAACTATTGCTCATGAGATGGGACATGCGATGCATAGTTATTATTCTAATTTAAATCAAGAATATATAAATGCTAATTATCCAATATTTTTAGCAGAGATTGCATCAACTGTTAATGAAATATTATTAAGTGAATATTTATTTAATAATACTGATGATAAAAATGAGAAAATATATTATTTAGTTGAGTTTTTGGATAAATTTAAATCTACTGTATATAGACAAACTATGTTTGCTGAATTTGAGAAAATTATTCATAATATGGAAGAAAATAATGAGAATTTAAGTAGAGATACATTATGTAATATTTATTATGATTTAAATAAGAAATATTTTGGTAATTCTGTTTATATTGATGAAAATATCAAATATGAATGGGCAAGGATACCACATTTTTATTCTTCGTTTTATGTTTATAAATATGCGACTGGTTTTATAAGTGCGATTATAATAGTAGATAATTTAAAGAAAGATAAAGATTATAAAGAAAAATATCTTAATTTCTTAAAGAGTGGAGGTAGTAAGTATCCACTTGATATATTAAAGGCTGCTCTTGTTGATATTAGTGATATTAATGTTATGAATAGGGCATTTGAAATATTTAATGAAAAATTAAACTTACTTAAGAAATATATAGATGAATAGGGAGAGATGTTATGGCAAAAAGAGATTATTATGAGATTCTTGGTGTATCTAAGGATGCTAGTGAAGAAACAATTAAATCAGCTTTTAGAAAGAAAGCAAAAGAATTTCATCCAGATTTAAATAAGAGTCCAGATGCTCCTGAAAAGTTTAAGGAAGCTCAAGAAGCTTATGCATGTCTTTCTGATAAAGATAAGAGAGCTCAATATGATAAATATGGTCATGCTGCTTTTGAAAATCCTTATGGAAATGCTGGAGGAGGCTTTTCTGGTAACCCATTTGGTGGAGCTGGATTTGATTTTAGTGATATATTTGATGACTTATTCTCTGGTGGTTTTGGTTCTTCTTTTGGAGGAAGTTCAAGATCTAACTCAAATAGAGCAAGAAAAGGTAGTGACAGTTTATATGGAATGAAAATAGATTTTATGGAAGCTGTCTATGGTTGTAAAAAGGATATAGATTTAGAATACTATGAAACTTGTGAAGACTGTGATGGAGATGGTGGACACGGACAAGAAACTTGTGATGAGTGTGGTGGTAGAGGTTATGTTATTAAACAAACTAATACTATTTTAGGTACAATTCAATCAAAAACAGTTTGTTCAAATTGTAATGGTACTGGAAAATCATTTAAATCAAAATGTAGTACTTGTAGAGGTACTGGAAAAGTTAAAGTTAATAAAACAATAACAATAGATGTTCCAGCTGGTATTGATACTGGAGAACAATTAAGACTTAGTGGAAAAGGTGAAGCTGGAATAAATGGAGGACCTAACGGAGATTTATATATTGAAATTAAGGTTATGCCTCATGAACTTTATAGAAGAGATGGAAATGATATTTATATAGATTTACCTGTATCTATTACTGATTTATGTCTTGGTACTAAAAAGAGTATTAGAACAATGGATGGAATAGTGGAACTTAAAATAAAAGAAGGAAGTCAACCAGGAGATATTTTAAGAATTAAAGGTAAAGGTATAAATAATCCAGATTCTTGGAAAAAAGGAGATTTCTATTGTGTTCTTAAACTTATAATACCAAGGAATCTAACTAGAAAACAAAAAAGTATTTTAGAAGATTTAGATGATACAAATATAAGTGATGAAATAGAGTTTACTAAATTTAATAGATTAAATAAATAATTAAGTTTTCAAGCTTAATTATTTTTTAACATTTATAAAGCAAACACTTTTTCGCTTGTCGGGGGGGGTAAATATGCTATTATAAATAATAGAGGTGGAAGTTATGAATAAAAAAGGATTTACATTAGTAGAGTTACTCGCAGTAATAGCAATTCTAGCGATATTAGTAATAATAGCTCTTCCAAATGTATTAGAAATATTTAATAGAGTAAAAAAAGAGTTATTTTTAACAGAAGTAAAAAATGTATATAAAGAGGTATCTAAAAAATATATTACTGAAAATATGAAAGGTAAAAAACTAAGTAATATTAATTCTAGAAATAATAGTAAATTAGATATTAGTGGTGATAATTTAGAATATTGTATTAATTTAGATAATAGTGGAACTATAAAAACAATGGTAGTTAGAAATGATAACTATTTTGTAGAATATAATGATAGTGAAGATATAACTAACTATTCAATAGAAAAAGTAAAAGAAACAACTGAAAGAACTAAACTTATATGTTCAAAAAGTAAAATAAAAGTAATAGAAGGACCAGCATCAAAAAAGTGTACATCAGGAAAAACATTAACTAATGGAGTAACATATGAAGATGGAACATATACATATACTTATAATAATTATCAAAAAACTTGGAGTGTAGTATTAACTGATAAAGAAAGTACTAGTCCAGTAACAGAAACACCTTGTTCGGTAATAGATAATTATCCACTCGTGTCAACTAAATCTATGTTTGAGGGTAGCAAAACAACTTCTATTGATGTAACTAATTTTGATACTAGTAATGTAACTAATATGTACCATATGTTTAGAGATTGTGGAGCAACAAAAATCATTGGTCTTGAATATTTAAATACTTCAAATGTCACTGATATGGGTATGATGTTTGATCGTAGTGGTTTTGAAATACTTGATTTAACGGGCTTTGATACTAGAAAAGTTAAAAATATGAGTCATATGTTTTTTCAAAATAAAGCATTATCTTTAAATATATCTGATTTGGATACTAGTAATATTACTGAAATGTATGAATTTTTTTATTATAGTCAAGCAACTGAAATAGTAGGTTTAGAATATCTTGATACTTCAAATGTTACAAGTATGCAAGGTATGTTCATGAATTCTAGTGCATTATCTTTAGATTTAAGTTCTTTTGATACAACAAATGTTACTAGTATGGCTGGTATGTTTTATGGAAGCCAAGCAACTGAAATAAAAGGACTAGAAAACTTTAGTACATCAAATGTAACAAAAATGAATGGTATGTTTCAACATTCAAAAGTTGAAAAAATAAACTTAAGTAGTTTTGATACTTCTAATGTTACTAGTATGAATAGTATGTTTTATAACTCTAAAGCCACAGAAATAAAAGGATTAAAAAACTTTAATACATCAAAAGTTACGGATATGGGTGGTATGTTTCGTTGGAGTAGTGTGCCAAATCTTGATTTAAGCAGTTTTGATACCAGCAATGTAACAGATATGAACAATATGTTTTTAAGTTCGAAAGTTACAGACTTAAATGTAACATCATTCAACACTACAAATGTAACAAATATGGTTGGAACATTTAGTGGAATAAGATTAGAACAATTGGATTTAAGAAGTTTTGATATAGATAATACAGATATATCTTATATTTTTAATGGAACAATCATTAAAAAAGTATTAGTAAAAAATCAAACAGATTTAGAAAAATATAAAAATTCAGGATCAGTATTAAATGCAACAAAATTTGTATTAGTCGAGTAATAAATATTAATACAGAATTGGACATTGTACTAATTCTTTTTTTATCTCATTTCTTTTTGAATAATTTTAATGGACAAAAAGTTGCTTATATGATATAATATGAACGATTTTTTCATAAAATACATAAAAAAAGAAGTGTTTTTGAATTTTATTTCGTATATAACTATTAGGAGGACAAAAAAGATGGCATTTATTGATAAGTCTGTTATTAATGAAATTAAATCTAAAAATGATATTGTAGATGTCATTGGAAGTTATATTAATCTTAATGATAAAAATAAATCTTTATGTCCTTTTCATGATGATCATAGTCCATCATTTAGTGTTCAACCAGACAAACAAATTTATAAATGTTTTAGTTGTGGTGAGAGTGGTAATGTTATTACATTTGTTCAAAAATATAATGGTATAACTTTTGTGGAAGCATTAAAAATGCTTGCTGATAGGGCTAACATTAAAATAGATATAAATACTACTAAAAAAGTTAATACTAAATATGAAAAATTATATGAGATTAATGATACAGTTAATAAATATTTTAAAGCTAATTTACTTTCTAATGAAGGAATCAAGGCTACTAAATATTTAGAAGAAAGAAAAATATCAAAAGATATAATTAATGAATTTAATATTGGGCTTTCGACAACTAATAAATTATCAACTATATTATCTAAAAAATATAGTTATGATGATTTAGCAAAATTAGATATTGTTAAAGAAATAAATGGTAGATATTATGATACATTTCAAGATAGAATTATATTTCCAATTATTGATGAAAATAATAATGTAGTAGCATTTAGTGGTAGAAAATATACTAATGAAGACTTAAATAATAATACTCTTCCTAAATATTCAAATACTAAAGAGACTGATATATTTAAGAAGAGTGAAGTATTTTATAATATTAATAATGCAATAACAGAAATAAAGAAAAAAAGAGAAATTATTATTACAGAAGGTTTTATGGATACTATTAGAATGTCATCCATTGGTTATAAAAATGTAGTAGCAATAATGGGTACTGCATTTACACAAAAACATCTAGAAAAAATAAAAAAATGGAAATGTAAAGTAATACTTAATCTTGATCAAGATGATGCTGGTGTTAAAGGTACAATTGAAGCAGGAGAAACATTACTAAGAAATAACATTGATACTGAAGTTATAGTGTTTGAAGATTATAAAGATAGTGATGATTTCATAAAAAATAAAGGAAGTGATGCTTTTAAAATTGCTTATGATAATAGAGTTTCTTTCATAGATTTTAAACTTAAATATCTAAAAAGAAAAAGAAATATGAAAGATGCAGTAGAAAAAGCAAAATATATAAAAGAGGCAGTTCTTTCATTAAACGATTTAGATAGTCAAATATTAATTGATTTAAAAATAAAAGATATAGCAGAAGAATTTGGTATAAGTGAATCTGATATAAGAAATGAAATTAAATTAAATAAAAAAATGGCTATTAAACAAGTAGAAGAAACAAAAAAAGTAATTAAATATAATAAATATGATAAGAGTGAACTTAGATTACTTTATTTAATGCTTAATTATGATGATGTAATACTTTATTTTGAAAATACTCTTGGATATTTAATACAAGATGATAGAGCTAATTTAGCATATAAAATAATTGAATTTAGAAATGATTATGGTTATTATAATTATAGTGATTTTTTAGATTATATTTCTGATAATGATAGACTTATGAATACTGTTAAAGAAGTAATGAAATATCATAATAATGAAGAATATACAATTGTTGAATTAGATGACTATATTAATACTATTAAAATGTATTCAATTAAAAAAAGAATAGAAACTCTTAAAAATGAAATGAGTGAGACATTTGATGTTAATAAAAAAATAGAAATAGCAAAGAAAATAGAAAATATAAATAAGGAAGTGTTGAAATGGTAAATAATATTAAAACTTTTGAAGAAAGATTAAAAGAATTAGTTGAAGTTGGTAAAAAAGAAGGGTTTTTAACTTATGAACAAATAGCTAAAAAAACTATTGATTTAGAACTTGATGCTAATGCTTTAGATGAGTTATATAATGTTCTTAATGAAAATCATATTGAAGTTAAAGCTGAAGATGAAGAAGATAATGGAAATATTGATTTAAAGAATGATATTATTATTGATGATGTTCCTGATGAAAGTAAGGATATGAGTGTTAATGATAATGTAAGAATGTATTTAAAAGAAATAGGTAAAATAAGTT
>CAZYRI010000022.1:0-15885 GCA_964649575.1 uncultured Clostridium sp.
ATGATTTTTTCTATCTATCAAAACTTATTGACTTTTTTTATGCAATTGCCATACTAAATAAATAATTTATATATAAGATTTTTTTATTTTATGGTACAATATATTTAAGAGGTTAATATGAAAAGAATTGATAAAAATAATTATTATTTAGATATAGCAGAGGCAACTCTAGAGAGAGCAACTTGTTTAAGAAAAAAATGGGGAGCTGTTATTGTTAAAAACGATGAAATTATATCTACCGGATATAATGGAGCACCAAGAGGTAGAAAAAATTGTGATGATCTCGGATATTGTATTCGTGAACAATTAAATATTCCGAGGGGTGAAAGATATGAATTATGTAGAAGTGTACATGCTGAACAAAATGCAGTTATTTCTGCAAGTAGAAGTGAAATGATTGGTGCTACACTTTATATGGTTGGTAAAGATTCAAAAACTGGTGAATATGTGGAGAACTCAATGAGTTGCTCTATGTGTAAAAGAGTTATTATTAATAGTGGAATTGAAAAGTTAGTTATTAGGGATAGTAAAGATAAATATAGAGAAATTTTAATAAGTGATCTTATTAAAAATGATGAAAGTTTAGATGGAAAATTAGGTTATTAAAAGAGGTAAGGAATGAAAATAGATGTTATAGTACCTTCATATAATGAAGAAGAAAATGTTGTTAACTTTTATGAGAAGGTTAATGAAGCATTGGGGGATATTAAACACAACTTTATTTTTGTGGATGATGGAAGTAAAGATAAAACATTAATAAAATTAAAAGAATTACATGAAAAAGATGATGAGTGTGTAAAAATTGTTAGTTTTTCTAAAAATTTTGGTAAAGAATCAGCTATTTATGCTGGACTTTTACATTCTACTTCTGATTATGCTTGTATAATTGACTGTGATTTACAACAAAATCCAAACTATATTGTTAAGATGTATAAATTTTTAAATGAAAACCCAGATTATGATTCAGTTTGTATGTGTCAAAAACAACATAAAAAAAGGTTTTTACAAAGATGTTTTTATAATATCATGGGGAAACTTTCTAATATGGATATAGTTGATGGTGCAAGTGACTTTAGAATGTTTAGAAGAAATATGGTCAATTCCATTGTATCATTAGATGAAAGAAATAGATTTTCAAAGGGGATCTTTAGTTATGTAGGATTTAAAACTTATTATGATACTTATAAAGTAGAAGAAAGAAAAGCTGGCACTACTAAATGGAATAAGGTCAAATTATTTAATTATGCTTTTGATGGTATAGTTGCTTTTAGTACAAAACCACTTAGATTCGCAACCTATACAGGTGTATTAACTAGTTTTGCTGCATTTATCTATTTAATTATTATAATTATCAAGGCCATTGTTAAAGGTATTGATACTCCTGGATACTCTTCTTTAATGTGTGTTATGCTTTTTCTTGGCGGTTTACAATTAATATTTCTAGGAATTTTAGGTGAGTACTTAGGTAAAACATATAATGAAACTAAAAATAGACCAATATATATAGCTAAAGAAGAGATTGGGTTTGATGAAGAATATTTATGAAAAAATTGTGGAGAAAATGTTTAAAACTTTATAAAAAATATGAAGAAATAATTAATTATTTAATAGTCGGTGGGCTTACTACTGTTGTTAGTTTAGGAAGTTATTATTTATGTATTTTAACCTTCTTAAACCCTGATATTTGGTATCAACTTCAAGCAGCTAATATTATTTCTTGGATTTGTGCTGTTACTTTTGCTTATTTTACCAATAGAATATTTGTTTTTAAAAGTAAAAATAAAAATAAATTAAAGGAAGCTGTTAGCTTTTATAGTTCTAGAGTTGCAACATTACTTATGGATATGGGTATCATGTTTATATTCGTTACTCTATTACATTTAAATGATAAAATAATAAAGTTAGTAGTTCAAGTTGTTGTCACAATTGCTAATTATATTTTTAGTAAATTATTTGTTTTTAAAAAGAAATAATTCTAATATTTATTAATTGTTAATAATATGTTAGTATATTTATAGATAAGGAGGTGTTTTATGTACGGAAATACATATGGTTCTTATTTTGGAAACTCTGGAGTATCTAGCTTAGAAAGTGCAGGTATGTGGACAATTATTTCTTTTGTTATTGCAATCGTTGCTGGCATTTGTTTATACTTCACAGTTTTTGCTGATAAGAATGAGAATAGTTACAAAGGATTTATGGCCAAATTATATGAGTTTGTTAAATTTAAAAAAATGTATATTACTACAATATTAAAAGTATCATATTTAGTATTTGCTATATTTACTACATTATCATCTTTTAGTTTTATTTCAAGCAGTTTCGTTCTATTCTTAGTTGTATTAATTGGTGGAAACTTAATTTTAAGAATTGTATATGAATTTTCATTAGTTCTACTTTCAATTCATGAAAATGTAAGTGAAATTAATAAGAAAATTAAAAAATAATCATCATTAAGTGATTATTTTTTTATTGTATGTTTATATGACTCATGGCATTCGTACTTAATGGTGCGAATTTTTTATTTTTATATAATATGTAGGCTGCTGCTCCTATCATAGCAGCATTATCTGTACAATATTTTTTAGGTGGCATATGCATTTTTACTTCTATACTATCACACATTTCTTTTAGTGATTCTCTTATATAAGTATTACTTGCTACTCCTCCACTTATAAGTAATGTTTTTAGATTATATTTTAATAAAGCTTTTTTCGTTTTATCAACTAAATGACTGGTTACACAAGTTTGAAAAGAGGAAGCTATATCATATTCATTAACTTTGTTTCCTCTTTGTCTTTCATTGTGAACTAGATTATTTATATGGCTCTTTATGCCACTAAAACTAAAGTTATATGAATCATCATTTAAAATATTAGGCATCTTATATGTTGGTTTTCCCTGTTGTGCATATTTTTCAACATTTGGTCCTCCTGGGTAAGGTAAATTTAATATTCTTGCCACTTTGTCGTATGCTTCTCCTACTGCATCATCTAATGTTTGGCCAATATACTCAAAAGAATCTTCGTTTCTCATTAAAATTAGATCAGTGTGTCCTCCGGATATTATTAATGATAAAAGCGGATATTCTAAATGATTGCCTATCATATTAGCATAAATATGTCCCATCATATGATTAACTGCTATAAATGGTTTTTTGTATATGTATGATAGTGCTTTTGTTGCCTCAACACCAACTAATAAACTTCCTAAAAGACCAGGTGCATAAGTGCAGGCAAATGCATCAATATCATCAAATTTCATATTAGCTTTTTCCATGCATTCATTTATTACCATTGTAATATTTTCTAAATGTAATCGACTAGCTACTTCAGGTACTACTCCTCCATATTTTGTATGAACATCTATTTGAGTATTAATAATTGTTGCTATATCTTCAAGGCCATTTTTAATAATACTTACACTAGTTTCATCACAAGAAGATTCTACTGCTAAGATATAAACATCTTTCATTATTTCACCTTCTCCATAATTATGGCTGTGTCTCCTCCATAATATCTGTCTCTTAAACTTATTTCTTTGAATCCTAATTTATTATATAATCTTAATGCTTCTACATTATTCTCATTTACCTCTAACATTATTCTACTGTATTTTTCTTTTTGAAACATTTCTTCCATTAAAGCAGTTGCTATACCTTGTTTTCTATTTTCTTCATTTACAAATAAGTTCATTATATCAATGACACCATCTACTAATCTTATTTCTAGATATCCTAAAACCATATCTCCGTTTTTATAATTATATACTGAATCTGTATCAGATAATATTTCCTTTTCTATCATTTTTCTACCTCTATTTTTTTAATATAATTTGCTTTTATAAAATGTGGATTTTCACTTTCCATATCCTTTAAATAATTAATTATTTTTTCTATATCCAATTTATGTTCTACAACTTTATAATTATAATTATTTTCAGTTAAATATTGTTCTTCTAATATTATATTATTTTCTTTATCTGTTGCTGCTATATAATAACCTTTATTATCTTCTATAATTGCCATTTTATCTTCATTAAGATCATTGCTTATTAAATATGCCATTAAACTTGAAATTGTATTAATTTTAATATTTAAAGCATATGCTATTGTTTTAGCAGAACTAAGCCCAATCCTAATTCCTGTAAAACTTCCAGGTCCATTTACTACAATTATCTTTTCTAAATTTTTTATATTTAGATTATTTTCATCAAATATAGCCGCTATCATTGGCATTGTATATATTGAATGAGAATATTCACTTTCTTGTGTTTTAATATATAGATTGTCTTTTGTTTTTAAAGCAATTGTTATTAGTTCATCATGAGTATCTATAAATAATATCATTTTATCCCTCTTTTCATTGTATAGCTTTTCGCTCGGGAATATTATACCAAAATAAGAAGAGTATTTCTACTCTTCTGTTTTAGTTTGTTTTTTAGTTTTTTTAGAAGTTTCTTCCTTGTTTTCTTTTTCATTTGCAGAAGCTTCTTCATCTTTTTTAACCTTAATATCACTATTAGCTTCAACAATATCTTCTATTTCTTCTTTTGTTAATGTTTCTTTTTCTGCTAAAACTTTTGCTAATACTTCAACTAAGTTTTTATGCTTTTTAAGTATTTCTTTTGAACGAGCATAACATTCATCAATTATTTTTCTAACTTCTTTATCGATTTCTAATGCAACTTGATCTGAGAAATTCTTTGTTTGATTATAATCTCTACCTAAGAATACACTTTCACTTCTATGTTCTAATTGAACAGCACCAAGTGAACTCATACCATATTCTGTAACCATACTTCTAGCTATTTTTGTTGCTCTCTTTAGGTCATCACTTGCTCCAGTTGATATTTCACTTAAGAATATTTCTTCACTAACACGACCTGATAATAAAGTTATAATTTGTTCTTCTAGTTCCTTTTTAGTATATACAAGTGTTCTTTCTTCTTTTGGAAGCATTTGTGTATATCCGCCTGCCATTCCTCTTGGAATAATTGTTATCTTATGTACTTCTTCTCCATTTGGAAGAACAATTCCTGAAACTGCATGACCAGCCTCGTGATATGAAACTATTTTCTTTTCATATTCTGTTACTTTTCTACTAGTTTTTGCTGGACCCATAAGAACTCTATCACTAGCTTCATCTATTTCATCCATTGTAATTGCATTTTTATCTCTTCTTACGGCAAGCAGTGCTGCTTCATTAAGTAAGTTTTCTAAATCTGCTCCTGAATATCCAGGTGTTCTTTCAGCTATATGTTTTAATTTTACACTTGGAGCAAGTATTTTATTTTTAGCATGAACTTTTAAAATTTCTTCTCTTTCTTTAACATCTGGTCTTCCAACTGTTACTTGTCTATCAAATCTTCCTGGTCTTAGTAATGCTGGATCTAATACATCTGGTCTATTTGTTGCAGCTATAATTATGATTCCTTCATTTTCACTAAAACCATCCATTTCTGATAATAATTGATTTAGTGTTTGTTCTCTTTCATCATGTCCACCACCAAGTCCAGTACCTCTTTCACGACCTACTGCATCTATTTCATCTATAAATATTAAGCATGGTGCTGTTTGTTTAGCTTGTTTAAACATATCTCTTACACGAGATGCCCCTACACCTACAAATAATTCTACGAAGTCACTACCACTTATATAGAAAAATGGTACTTTTGCTTCTCCTGCTACTGCTTTTGCAAGTAATGTTTTACCTGTTCCAGGAGGACCTACTAATAATACTCCTTTTGGAATTCTAGCTCCCATTTTAGTAAATTTCTTTGGATTTTTTAAGAAGTCAATTAATTCTTGAACTTCTTCTTTTTCTTCTTTTAGTCCAGCTACATCTTTAAATGTTTTAGTCCCACCATCTTCTGATAATTTAGCTCTACTTTTACTAAAGTCAAATGTACCTTTTCCATTGTTACTTAATTTTACTATCATTACATAAGCAAGTATTCCAAATATTATAATTGGTACTATATTTATAGCAACATTTAACCATGTACTATTTTCTGGATTTGTATTTGTTTGTACTTTTAAATTGTTATTTTCAGCAAGTTCATATATTGATGAGATAACTGTATCTGTATATGGAATAGTTACTGTAAAAGTTTCACCTTTTCCATAATTATTTAGTTTTCCTGTTAATATGTATACTCCTGCTGCATTTTTTGGAGTTACAGATAATTCTTTAACATTGTTATTTCCTATTTCTTTTGTTAATTCATTATAATCCATTTTATTTACTTTTGTACTAAATGAATTTAAAAATAAATAAGATCCTAATACTACTATTGTTAATATTATATAAGGCATCAAATTCATACCTTTTTTAGTCTTTTTTATATTCATTGTTTCTTTCCTTTCTTCTAATAATATCTTAATATTATATCATACTCTTCGGTAATTTTCTTGTCAAGATTTGATTTTTTTAGTCCTGGAAGCCATACTATATTATCTTTTGAATCAAGTACTACCGGCCAAGTATTTCTATCTTTCATTTTAATTTTTTCATTTATGAATATTTCATTTACTTTCTTATGCATATTTAGTCCCTTTAATTTAATTTTATCACCATCTCTTCTATTTCTAACATATAATGGTAAACTTATTTCAGAACTATTTAGCCTTATTGTGTAATTTGATGTATCATTAGTTTCATTTACTTTTTCTATTATTTTTCCATTTGGTAAATTTACTAATTCATCAATTTGTATTTCATATTCGTCATTAATATCATCATCATAACTAAATGATAACTCGTTATATGATTTTACTACTATTACATTATTAGGTAGATGAACTATACTATTTGATTTATTTGATGTTATTAAATCAAATATTAAATCAACATGTGCATCACCAATTATTAATAAGTCATCCCCATATATTTTTTCTAATATGTTATATATTATTTTTGTTTGTATTACATTATCAAGTACTTTAAATCTATCAATATCTAGGTTTCCATTTTGAAACACTTTGTTAAATTCTTTATTTGCAATTGAATCTATATAGTTACTATTTTTTAATAATGTTTCATTAAATTTTAAAAATTTTTTATGTATGTTTGGTTCTTCTTGTTTTAAAAATGGTAATACTGTATGTCTGTATCTATTT
This sequence comes from uncultured Clostridium sp., assembly GCA_964649575.1. Lineage (GTDB taxonomy): Bacteria > Bacillota_I > Bacilli_A > RF39 > UBA660 > CAG-1000. Next base: position 7,121 of record CAZYRI010000022.1, read on the forward strand.
CTTGTATAATGGTCTTCATTATTTGATTGATCTATTGCAAATTTAATATTATTTTGCTCATTAAATTTCATTATTTCATCTTTTGTGACTGTAATTAAAGGTCTAACTATTTTATAAACACCTTTATCTACTATTCTACTAAATCCACTATAACCTTTTAAAGTAGATCCTCTTACTATTCTCATAAGAATTGTTTCTATTAGGTCATCTCCTTGATGTGCTGTCATTAAATATTTTGCATGATATTTTAAAACTAATTCTTCAAAGAAATTGTATCTTATACTTCTTGCTTCATTATGAAAATTATCATCACCCCATTTAGTAATTTTAACATATTCAAATACTATATTATTTTGTTTACAATAATTTTCAAGATCTATTTTTTCTTGTTCACTTTCTTTTCTTTTATTATGATTAACATGAGCACAAATTATATTTAAATCCATTTTGTTTTTAAATTCATTTAATATATATAGTAGTGCCATTGAGTCAGGTCCCCCAGAAACACCTACGACTATTGTATCTCCTACTGAAAGACCTATTTCTTTTCTAATAAAATTATATACTTCCTCCATATCAAGCCTTTCCTAATCTTCAATTTTTATTACTATTTCATTTTTACCAGAATAAAGATGCTTTTCTCTTATTCTTCTAGCTACATATTCTGGATCTTGTAATTTGTTTATTTGATCTTTGTAATCTTCTTCTATTTCTAATTCTTCATTGTATTTTTCTAGTAAATTAGCTATTTCAGTTTTATTACTATTTATTTGAGATAAATATGTAATTAAAGTAGACCCAAAAATTACAATAGATATTATAAACCCTATTGTTAAAAAAGTCACTCTAAACTTCGTTTTTTGACTTACCTTTCTCATATTAACCCCATTTTCTATTATAATTATAGCTTTATCAAATAGTAATTACAATTAATAACACTTTTTTTTACATTTTTTTTGTAAATTTTTTGTTATTAAAATATAAAAAAGTAAAAACTGTAGTCATTATAAAATAAATGTTTATTATCCCTCCATTTATATAATAGAATATTTTAAAATATATAAGTGTTATATTTGTGAAAAGTAATAATGAATTTAAAAAAGTATATATTTTTTTTACATTGTAGATATATTTATATGAAAATTTATATATTAATTGAATTATTATTCCAGCAAAAAAAGAAAAAATAAATGATAGTATTTGTTCTTTTAGTATCATTATTTAAATAACCTTGACATTATACTTTCTGCTTTTATTTTTTTATTATCGTCTAAGTACATTACTGAAAATATTTTTCCTTTTATAGATAGATTTCCTTGAAAAGTATCCAATTTTAATAGTTCTAAATTTTCTCCTTTAATTATTATTGGTCCCATAATGCTGTCAACGAAGAATTCGGTATCATCAAAACTATTTAATTTTTTTATTCCAGATAATATTATTGTTTTTCTTTCGGTTATTGTTATTATATGATTAAAAGTATCTGTAATATCTTTTTTGTCCATAGTTTATTCCTCCAGTTAAATATATGTCTAATGATTTTAAACTATGAAAAAAAAGACTACAAAGTAGCCTATATTATTCCTCAGTATTTTCTGGATTGTTTTGTCTTTCTAATTCCTTTTCATATTCTTCATAAATGACTCTTTCAAATTCTGCTCTAGTTTCTGAATTAATAGGATGAACTATATCAACAAATTTACCAGTTGAAAGTTTACGGCTAGGCATTCTTAAATGTAAGTTACCATCTAAGCCTTCTTTTATTTTAATATCATGAATTGCAATTGCTTCATCTATTCTAACTGTTGCTTTCCCTTTTATATTATTATTTCCTTCTCTGTTTTCTAATTTTACTTTTACATATGTAATTTCCATGATTTCCTCCTTAATAATTAGATAATATAATTATATTATATTTGCGAACTCTTTTCAATATTTTAACCTAAATTTTGCTTATAATTACTGATTTGGTCGCTATATCAGAGTATGTAAAAGATTTCAATCCTTTATTGGTTTCTACTGTAAAAATATTTGAATGAAAACTTTTTATTTTTCCTTCAAAATATTCAAATTTATTTCTTCTCATTATCACTTTAATTTTTAGTTTTTCATCTTTCAATTTGAATACTTCTTCTTTTATTTTATTTATATTCATTTTATTCCTTTCTTGGATATGCTGTTGTCATCATACCTTTCGTTTTTATTCCACCTATTCCATCACTTTTATATTTTGTCTTATTAATTAACTCTTCTAAATCTATTTTTTCATTTTTATCGGTTAATGCTAATCCGGAAGCAATTATTGCTGGATCTAGTGCATGTATGTTCACATGATTTGGACTTGATGCAAAGGTTGCTCCTGATTTTATTAATGATATAAAATTACTTTGACAGGCTCCTGCAACTATTAATAATTCATTTTCATTTTTTATTTTTCTTACTTCTTTAACTGTTTCTATAAAAAATTTACTATTTTTATAATTATCATTATTTTTTCTTTTTTTATAATATGCATCATGTCCTGTTATTACTAGAATATTTGGATTGTGCTTTTTTAATAAGTTACTAACATTATTTTTAAACTCTTTTTCTGAAAATTTATATGAATAAGCCTTTACTCTTTGTGATTTATAATATTCACTGCACTTATCTATATATTCTTGATCAGAATCTAAATGTAATATGGTTCCTGGTATATAAAAGTAATCTTTAATATTTAATTGTCTTACAGCTTCAAAGTTTTCTTTTTTTTTACTTATTGATGACAATATTAAATCATCTTTTTCAGAGTCTGCATAAAGTCTTATATCTACACCTTTAAGATATATTGTGTTATTTTCTATTTTATCAATTTTAAATAAAATGTCATTTCCATACTTTTTTCTAGTTACATAGTCACCTATTTTTAACATAATACCCCTAATTAAATATATATATTTTTTTATAAAATATGCATTAAAAAAGAACAACTTATATTGCTCTTAATTATTAAATTATAAATTGTTTGATATATCTATAAATTCTTCTATACTTAATGATTCAGCTCTTGCTGTTAAATCTTTATTATATTTTTTTAATATTTCTTTTAGCTTATTTTGATCATAATCTATTAAATTATTTCTAAGATTTTTTCTTTTATGAGTAAATGAAGCTTTTATTATTTTGTATAGTCTTTCTTCATTATTTATCATTTTTTTATACTTATTTGTTGTTTTTAATTTAATTACGGCACTATCAACTTTAGGTACTGGTTCAAAACAGTTTTTATTAACAATACATAATGTTTCAATGTTAAAATTATATTGAAGAAAAACTGATATTGATCCATAATTTCTTGTGTTTGGTTTAGCAGCGAATCTTTCGGCTACTTCTTTTTGAACCATTATTATTATTTCATATGGCTTTGATTCACTAATTATTTTATTAATTATAGCAGTTGTTATATAATATGGTAAATTTCCTACGAAATAAACATTCTTGTATTTATTTATATCAATATGCTTGCTTATATCTACTTTTAAAAAGTCTTGATATATTATTTTAAGGTTATTGTTGTTTTCTTTTATTTTATTTAATTTTTCTTCTAACCTTATATCTATTTCAAAGCATATTATATCACAATTCTTTTTTACAAGTTCTCTTGTTAGTGCTCCTGCTCCTGGACCAATTTCTATAATTAAATCTTCTTTTGATGGATTGATTGAGTTAGATATTTTACTAATTACATTTTGATCTTTTAAAAAGTTTTGACCTAAAGATTTTTTATAATTGAAATCTCTCATTTTTTCCATCCTTCTCTTAATACTTCAAACTCTAGGTTTTTAACTCTCCCTATATTTTTGATAGCAGTTTCTTCTGATGTTGTGAGTAAATCTATTACATTACCGCTTACTCCTCTATCTAATACAATTGCTACTATTGGCTCTTCTGATAATTTATTAACATTAAATTTTAATATTGTTCCACAAGGATAATTTTTACTACTGGCAACAATTCTTACTGTTCCATATGTTTTATCATTATAATATATTCCTTCTTTTAACACATTCGTCCTTGGTGGACAAGCTAAATATCCTGAACATAATGGACAGTCTCCAGCATAACCTGTAAGTTCTCCTGTAAATGTGTATAGTGGATTATATAATCCCTCTTTATATAACTCATTTTGAGTATCTTGTATTATTTTTTTATCTATTGATTTATTTAAGTTTGTATTCATTGAAACTGATAAAGATTTATTTTCATATGTTTCTTTTCCAATAAATGATATCATTATAATTACTATAAAAGCTTTTATAGTCATAAATATTCTACTTCTAATATACTTTTTCATAATACTTACTCCTAAAGAAATTATATAATAAGTATTATTAAATGTCAAAGATTTGACTAGCTGTTTTTGTTGTTGTATTTATTACTTCTTCTATTGATATATTTTTTATTTCAGCAATTTTTTTTGCAACATAATATACATTTGAAGGTTTATTTTTCTTTCCTCTATATGGTTCGGGTGATAAAAATGGACTATCCGTTTCTAATACTATGTCTTTTAAATCTATTATTTGTAACACTTCATATAATTTGGAATTTTTAAAGGTTAATACTCCACCTATTCCTAGTTTATATCCTAATTTTATATACTCTTTTGCCATTTCAGCACTGCCACTAAAGCAATGTATTATTCCTCTATTTTTTCTTGTTTTTAGTATGTCAAAACATTCTTGCATTGCTTCTCTTATATGAATTATGACAGGTAGGTCATATTTAATTGCAAGATCTAATTGTTTTATAAAGTATTCTCTTTGTTTTTCTTTATTTTCATCATTATAATGATAATCTAAACCTATTTCTCCAACAGCAAAAACTTTATTATTTTTTATTAATTCTTCTATATCATTTACATTAGCATTCTCAATATTTTCAGGATGAATTCCTACTGAGGGTAAAAGATATCCTTCATATTTTTTATATATATTTAATACTTCTTTTGATGTTTCTGTTGAATCTGCACAATTTATTATTTTTATAATTTCTTTGCTTTTTAATTCTTCTATTAACTCATCTATGTTATCATAAAATTCACTTAATATATGAGCATGTGTATCTATCATTAATATTTAATCTCAAACAATGTTATATAAACTATTTTATTTACATAGTAAGTTATAAAAGGCAATAAAAATATATAAAATATATCTTTAATATTTAGCAAAGCAATTATTAATAATGTTATTGTTATACACAAAAATAAAGTAAAAGATGTTGCAGGTTTATTTCTAATACTTCTTATTATTTTCTTCATATTTATCACAATTTAATAATACAAAAGTAAAGCAAATTATTCAATCTAAATTATAAAATTAGTTATAATTTGACAAATTTTTACATAAATTTCATTTTTATAATATTTTCTATAATCTTAGAATTATTAATCAAATTATCTAAATTGTCATTGTCGGTAATAATTATTGTACCTAAAATATCACTGTTTAATATTATAGGATTTATAACTATTTTATTTTTTGAAACAATGTTGTTTGATATTATCAATTCTTTATTTGTATCTTTATAAATCATTTTTCTTTCTTGAATAATATTTTGTATTTCTTTTGATATTATTTCATTTTCTTTATTAACAATTTTATTATTTATTATTAAATATATTTCACTTTTTGTTATAGAAGAAAAACAGTTAATAAGTTCTATTAACTCTGTTTCTATATTTTTTAACCTTGAATATTTTTCTAATATTATTTTTTCTGATTCTATTGTTATTTGAAAATCATCACCAGGATTTATATTTAAATATTTTCTTAATTCTTTTGGCAATACTATTCTTCCAAGCTCATCTATTTTTCTTATTATTCCTGTGGTTTGCATTTAATCACCTAATAATATTTTGTTTATTTTTTTATTTATTATACTTAAATTTCATATTATATATAACTTCTAGTAAATCTTCTAAATAATATATATAATTCTTTTCTAATGTTGCTTTTAGAAGTGTTATTAATATTGAACCTCCTTTATATTGAAAATTATATTTTGTAGTAATTTTTGTTGATTCTATAAATAATTCTTCAATATTTATGTCTTCATATACTTCTTTTCTTAATTTTAATACTGATTTTAAATTATCATTTTCAAGTAACTGTATATTTGTAATCACAAGTAATTTTTCTAGATATTTTTCATGAGCATATATTTCTAGATCTTTATTTGTCATGCCAAATCTATCTCTTATCTCGGATAATACTTCATTTAATTCTTTTTTTGTCGTAATTCCATTTATTTTTTTATGTAATTCAATTATTACATCGCTTTCATCTGTATAACATTTATCAATGTGAGTTTGGATATCTATTGGAATTGGTTCTTTTTCTTCTTCTTCATTTACTGATATACCATTTATTTCTTCATTAATTAGTTCCATATACATACTAACACCTACCGAATCAATAAAACCGGCTTGCTCTTTTCCTAAAATATCTCCTGCACCTCTAATTGCAAGATCTCTCATAGAAATTTTGTATCCACTTCCTAATTCTGTAAATTCTTTTATTGCCTCTAATCTTTTTAATGCTATGCTATTTAAGATTTTTTCTTTTTTATACATTAAGTAAGCATATGCTATTCTATCTCCACGACCAACACGGCCTCTTATTTGATATAATTGACTTAAACCAAATCTATCACTATCTATAACAATGATTGTATTTGCATTCGGTATATCTATCCCATTTTCTATAATTGTTGTACTTATTAAAACATCATACTTTTTATTTGTAAAATCATATATTATATCTTGCATTTCATTTTTAGACATTTTTCCATGAGCATAACATATTCTTGCTTCTGGTATTAATTTTTTATATTTTTCTGAGAGTGAGTCCATATTTGTTATATTATTATAAAGTATATATGATTGTCCATTTCTGCTCATTTCTTTTAATATTGCTTCTCTAATTAGCATATCATTATATTCTATAACATATGTTTGAACTGGATATCTATTTCTTGGTGCACTTTCTATTAATGATAAATCTCTTATACCAACTAATGACATTTGTAGTGACCTTGGAATTGGTGTTGCTGATACTGATAGTACATGTACATTAGATTTTAATTTTTTTATTTTTTCTTTTTGTTCTACTCCAAAACGATGTTCCTCATCTATAACAAGTAATCCTAAGTCTTTAAATTCTACATCACTACTCAATAACCTATGTGTTCCAAACAAAATATCTATTTTTCCTTCTTTTAATCTTTTTAATTTTTCTTGAATTTGTTTATTAGTAAAATATCTATTAATTAAATCTATATTAATTCCATGATTCTCAAATCTTTTTAATGCTGAATCATATTGTTGATGTGAAAGTAATGTTGTTGGGCATAAATAGGCAACTTGTTTTCCGTTCATAACTGTTTTAAATATTGCTCTAAAAACTACTTCTGTTTTTCCATATCCAACATCTCCACATAATAATCTTTCCATTGGTCTGGATTTTTCTAAATCTTTTTTTATTTCCTCGCTAGCTTTTAATTGATCAACCGTCTCCTCATAACCAAATTCTGATTCGAATATTATTTGTTCCTCATCATCTTTTTTAAATGGTTCTATTGTTGCTTTATTTCTAGCTTGATATATTTTTAATAATTCACCAGTAATATTTTTTATTCTTTCTTTTATTCTTAATTTTGTTTTAGTCCACTCAACACTATTTAATTTATTAATTGCTGGCTTTACTCCTTCTTTTGAAGAATATTTATATAATTTTGTAATGTCTTCGACAGGCATATAAAGTTTATCATTACCTTTGTATTGTATTAGTAGGTAGTCTCTTTTTAGTCCTTTTTTTTCTATTGTTGTAAGTCCCATATAAATTCCTATTCCAGATTTTCTGTGTACAACATAGTCACCAAGTTTTATACTATCTATTGACATTATTTTGTTGCCAAAGGAGTTTCCTTTTATTAATTCTTTTTTATTTTGTGACTCATATAGGTCAAATTCTGAAAAATATACATTATTTTTATATACAAATCCATGATTTAATATATAATTTTTTATTTTTATTGTTTCATCATATTTTTTTACTTCATCTGTTAATAATTTGTTAGTTGTATATAAAATTGCACCATTTGTTTTAAGATCAAAAAAGAAGTTTTCTTTATTTGAATTATAATTGTCTATTGTTTCTGCTACTATTTCAATGTCTGAGTTTTTATTATTTATTGTGTCAAAATATATATCATTATCTTTTACTAACTTGCTTACTTTAAATATTTCATTTTGTATATCTAAATATTTTAACTGTGGTTGAATCATTTTTTCTTGATTTATTATTTGATTGTAGTTATGAAATATTACTATTCCATCTTTATTGTAATCTCTTATGGATGAATTGTTATTATCAAAGTCATCCTTTATAGGTGATATAGTTATTTCTTCTATTTCTTTTATTGATTTTTGTGTTACTGGATCAAAATATTTTATTTTTTCAATTGTGTCATCAAATAATTCGATTCTAATTGGGTTTTCTGTATTAATAGGAAATATATCTATAATAAAGCCTCTGACTGCAAAATCAGATGTTTCATATACCATACTTTCCTTTTTGTATCCTATTTTAACTAGTTTTCTAATAAAATCTTCTCTATTTATTTCTAAATTAATTTTTATATTTATTCTATTTTCTTTATAGTTTGATGGGCTTGGTAATTTTTTTATAAAACTATTTAAGTGGACTATAATTATTTTTTTG